>JAAYIR010000218.1 GCA_012523355.1 candidate division WS1 bacterium | reverse complement strand
TCCGTCGCCTGATCGACCCAGGTGAGGCGGATCTCCGTGGGGGAGATGACCTCGGCGACGAGGTTCGCGGGGGGAACCGTTTCTTCGGCCAGGGAGGGGCGAGCGATCGGCGTCCAGGGGATGGAAACCGCGAAGAATAGACAAAGGAGACGCAGAATGATGCGATGCACTAGAGGCCCCCTCTTGCCACATATCAGTATCCAGTGGTTGGACCCAGATGCAATAGGCCAACGATAGAAACCGAGGCAGTGGCCCCAAAGGGGCCTACTCCGGGAGGTCGATCTCCCGAGCGTATATATTGCGCAATCCGCAGTACAATCTGCCGAACACGCTTACGGTATCCTACAAGGGGCATCTTAACAGGCAGGAGCGGCCCTGTCAAGCGTTTTGGACGCTGACGGCAGGGTGATCGCACTCTAGCGTCGGAGGACCTTGAGAAGGTAGGCGGGGTTCCAGCCGGCCTTGAGGCGCTTGCCCCTGATCGCCCGGTGGCTGCTCTTCTCCTGTTTGAGGAGGTTCACGGCGATGCGCCGGAGCACGCCCAGGTTCTCCGCCGCGTACCCCTCTCGCGCCCGGTAATGATCCTCCCGGAGGGCGACGTCCAGCACCCGCGGCATGGAGTGTCACGTGGAGCCCGTTCTCGATCCCCCAGTGACTGCGGATGCTGCGGGCGAGCGCCTTTGCCTCCCCCGGCAAGCTGGAGATGAAGTAGCGCCGCTCTCGACGGACGCGGTCGTCCACCCAGCATTCCGACTCCACCATGGCCACGCTACGGAGCCCGGGCCAGTACCCCGTACGGCGCACCTCGCACTCTCCCTACACAATGCACTGCCTGACACCAGTATGCGTCGGGATACCAGGTCCAGCAACGAGAATGCGATCACCCTGGAAATTCGTCCGCAAAACCCTTGACAGGGCACCCGCCGTGTGGTATATTGATTATGCAGGACCCTGAGAGGTTGATGACATTCAACCAGGTTCTGACCCGAAAGTCGGAGAGTTGGGGAGCGGCCAACCAAGGTTCTGGTGACCGAGGAAGCGCCGCAAGCAGGCAGAAAGGTGCAAGGGAAACCACGCATCGGGAAGCCAGCCGAGTAGCCTGGTAAGAATCAGGCGAAGCAACCGGCCGAAGACTGGCTGGAGATGATCTCGGAATGGGCAGCGGTGTAATAGACCACGACCCAGAAAGAGGGATCCGGCTAAGGGCAGCCACCTGAGAGAAAAGTCAAAGGTCACTTGGGGTTCTGCTCTTTTTGCGTTGCCGGCGGATGGGCGCTGCACCGGCGCGGGTGCGTGCACCGACCGGCTCATTGTTGTCCGCCCGGACGCAGGACACGACCCGCCTCGCAAGAACGCCGGCACGATGGCGTGAGGCCCCTCCCCCTAACGGCCGTTCCCCTGGTCCGTTCGACCGCACCCGTGGCGTGCCACCCTGCTGGGCGCCACCCGTGCACACGGGAGCACGCCATGAGCACACAGCCTGCTATCCTCGTGCGCGATCTGCACAAGCGCTATGGCGACATCCACGCCGTTCAGGGCATCACCTTTTCCGTCCAAGAGGGTGAGATCTATTCCCTGCTAGGACCCAACGGCGCGGGCAAGTCCACCACCATCTCCATGATCTCTTGCCTGCAAGAGCCGGACGCCGGCGAAGTCCTCGTACTGGGCCACTCGACCGCCAGGGAGCCGCAACAGGTCAAGGCGGCGCTGGGCGTGGTGCCCCAGGATATCGCCATCTACCCTGACCTCTCCGCCCGCGAGAACATGTCCTTCTGGGGCAAGATGTACGGTCTGCGCGGCAAGGCCCTCGATCGCCGCATCGATGAGGTGTTGGAGACCATCGGCCTCACCGATCGCCAACGGGGCGCCACGTCCAAGTTCTCCGGGGGCATGAAGCGTCGCCTGAACGTCGGCATCGCCCTCCTCCAGCGACCCCGCCTGATCATCATGGACGAGCCCACCGTCGGCATCGATCCCCAGTCGCGCCGCAGCATTCTGGATAGCGTCCTGGAACTCAGGCGAGCCGGCGCCACCATCCTGTACACCAC
>JAAYIR010000217.1 GCA_012523355.1 candidate division WS1 bacterium | reverse complement strand
GCGGGAGACTTCCTGCGTGCCTGTCTCTCGGCCCTACCTGTGGTGTCCTCTGGAGAGCACGAGCCCTGGCTGGAGCGCTGCCGCGACTGGGTCCGCCGCTACCCCATCGTTCTGCCCGAGTATTGGGACAACCCCAACGGCCCGGTGAATACTTACACGCTGGTAGAAACGCTGGCTGAACTGGCCAATCCCGAAGATCTGATCGTGCCCGGGAGCTCCGGACCCGCCAGTGACCATGTCATGCAGGCCTGGCGCGTCAAGCCCGGCCAGCGCGTGCTGAATGCCCCCGGCCTCGGCGCTATGGGTACCGGCATTCCCGGCACCCTTGGCGCCTGTGTGGCCAGTAATCGGCGGCGCACTCTCTGCCTCAACGGCGACGGCGGTTTTCAGCTCAACATCCAGGAGTTGGAGACCATCCACCGCTTGAATTTGCCCATCAAGTTCTTTGTCCTGGACAACGGAGGCTATGGCTCTATCATGGCGATGCAGCGTGGCTATTTCGCCGGGCGCTATGTGGCCAGCGAGTCAGCCAGTGGCCTGACATTCCCCGACCTCGAGAAGGTAGCGCAGGCATATCAATTGGCCACGGACCGTATTGAGACCCAGGGCGAGATGCCGGAGGGAGTCCGGCGCGTCCTGGAACGACCCGGACCGGTGGTCTGCGTAGTGCGGGTAGACCCGCTGCAACCCACGGCGCCGCGAGTCACCTCCTCCCTGCGAGACGATGGAATGGTCGTCTCGAACCCCATGGAGGACATGGCGCCCTTTCTGGATCGAGAGGAGCTTCGGGCTAACATGCTGGGCAAATCTCCCTCCAAAGATGACCAATGATCGCCTGCGTCTGGCGCAAAACCGCTTTGTCGACGCACCTGCAAGTGGTGAGGAGGCCATGAAGCTAATTAGCGTTGTGACCCCATGCTACAACGAGGAGGAAAATGTCGAGGAGCTCTGCCGGCGGGTGAAGCAGGTCTTCGCCGGGCTGGAGGACTACGACTACGAGCATATCTTCATTGACAACGCCTCCACCGACCGCACGCTAGAGATTCTCAAGCACCTGGCCGCCGAGGATCGGCATATCAAGATCATCGTTAATACTCGCAACTTCGGCCATATTCGTTCCCCATATCATGCTTATCTTCAGGCGCATGGTGACGCGGTCATCGCCATGGCGGGCGATCTTCAGGACCCACCGGAAATGATTGTGGACCTCCTGCAACGCTGGGAGGCCGGCTACAAGATAGTAGTGGCCGTCAAGGCAGAGACGTACGAGGCCTGGCCGACACGCTGGGCCCGGCGCACGTACTACCGCCTGGTCAGCCGTCTTTCCGAAGTGGAACTGGTTCAACACTTCACCGGATTTGGCCTCTATGATTGGGTGGTCATCCAGAAGCTACGTGAGATTGATGACCCCTACCCTTACTTCCGCGGACTCATCTGCGACCTGGGTTATGAACGGGCAGAAATAACCTATTCCCAGCCCCGCCGCGCACGAGGCCTGACCAAGAACAATTTCTATACCCTGTGGGATATGGCGATGCTGGGGATTACCAATCATTCCAAGGTGCCCCTGCGTTTAGCTATCTTCACCGGCTTCATAGTGGCGGGGCTGAGTCTACTGGTAGCGCTGGGCTATCTCCTCTACAAAATTCTCAACTGGGACAGCTTCCAGGTGGGGATGGCGCCGTTGGTGATCGGCATCTACTTTCTCGGTGCCGTACAGCTTATCTTTATCGGTATCCTGGGCGAGTATATTGGGAGTATTCATACCCAAGTCCTCAAACGCCCACTGGTAATCGAGAAGGAGCGCATCAACTTCGACTAGCCAGGCCTCCAGGGGAACCTCGGTCTGGAGGAGCGTCGCCAGGTGAGTATTGCGCAGGTAAGGACCGCCGCCGCAGTCAGACATCCCAGGAAGAAGCCTACCGCGAAGCTCGCCGGGTAGTAGAACATGCTCACCCACCGCGCTGGCTCTGGCCCCACCACCAGCCCGGTGATCGCGTAATTTGCCGGATGCAGTGACAATTCCTGCTGCCCCTCAGCCCGGGCGTGCCAGCCCGGCCAGTACCCCATACTGACCACGGTTAGCCCCCGCCAGGGCTGCTCTCCCACAATCCGGAAGCTGTTGATCCCGTAGTCGGCGATGGACAACGGCGCCGGCTCCTGCCGCACCCCGGACACGGGCGTCTCGACCAGAGCCTCCTCGTGAGGGCGAAAGGCCGGGCTCGCGACCTCCGCCAGCACCTGCTCAGCATCGGCCACCTGTCGCACCTGGCGTGGCACATAGGCCCGCGGCAGCACCTGGCGATTCCGGTACAAGTAGACCTCGTAGTCGCCAGGCAACGGCACATACTTCTCGGTCGACGCTAAGGGAGAACGGCTGAACACATCACGCACGTTGAGGAAGTCCACGGCCGGCAAGCGCCAGTCGGGTTGGAGATGCCCTATCGCCTGTCTGCCGATGGCCTCCAGCAACCTCTCGGTGCGTTCTGGAACCAGTGGAAAGTACCCCTGAATGTCCTCCAGTCCCAGGTTCATGGCATGGTTGGGCGGCAGACGGCGTTTCCAGTGGTCCCCGACACTGAGAAACCGGTGTGGCTGCTCCCCGGCGCGGAGGACCGGAATGATCGCGGTCTGTATGTGCAAGTACTTGGGGTCAGAAGTGAGCGCAAAGGCGTGTAGGAAGAGGTACCCCTCCACGGCAACCACCAACATCAACCCCACCACGGCCGGACGACGGAAACGCCCCAGACAAAGCATCCCCAGAGCTAGACTCAGAGCGACAACCAGGCAGCACTTGAACACCTGGCGGTCCGCGTAGGAGATCAGTTCCTGCGCCATCGCCCAGAAGCGGGTCGTGGGCAGAATCGCGCGCACCGCGAACATGGCCAGCAGCCCGACGGCCATCAGTCCAAGCCCACTGCCCAGTAGCGCAACTCTGCGCCGCCGTGTGGCCGCGCCAGCGGAAGCCGTAAGCAAGGCGTCCAGACCCAGCCCCGCCAGCAACGGCACAGCCGTGGCCGGGATCACCAGCGAGCGAGTGATGGCGTTGAGCTTGGAAAAACCCGGTACGGTGAAGTACAGCAGGGCGTTGGCTCCCCGGTTGAGGGCCAGTAGAGAACCTAACACCGCAACCCCGATCCAAAACCAGGTCTCTGTCCGGGGCCGCAGGACCAGTGCTGCCAAGGCTAATAGCCATACGGCCCCGCTCAGCCCCCAGGTGATCTCAATAAAGGCCCGCTGCTGGACCGCGAGATATTCGCCCCAGAGCGGGGCTTCTATCGGGTGCCCGAACAAGTGGGGAAAGAAGCCGGAGAGTAAGCCGACCGGCGGCAGGCCGTAGCACAGCTGCTCCTCGTAGGTATTGAACCGCAGCGAAGAGCCTCCCAGTTCGAAGGTCGGAAGCAGCTGCCCCGCGGCCAGACCCGCGCCCAGGAGGACCATGGTCGCCAGCGCCAGCAGGGGCCAGCCCGCGCTCGACCAGCGCCCGCGTCGAAAGGCCCTCACCACGCGCCCCAGACCGTACAACCCGATCACCAACATCAGGTATATGGACATTTGCGCGAAACCGCTGAGGAAATGCAGCCCCACGGCTACCGCACCCGCCAGCGCCCAGGGCACGCTGCGACCTCGAACCGCGCGCTCATAGCAGAGCAGAATCACTGGCAGCCACAGAAACGCGGCCCGCACGGCCGGCCAATGCAACCAGGCCACGAAGAAACCGTTGGTCATGAAGCCCAGGGCGCCAAAGAGCGCTGCTGGTCGTTGGCAGCCCAGCGTACGCAGGAAGGCGAACGCAGCCGCGCCGGCCAGGAACAGAAAGAGCACCGCTGACCAGCTCAGCACCCGCTCGGCGTTGGGGAAGAGATGCAGCCACACCTCCGGATACAAGGCCCCCGAGAGCGCCAGAAAGGGGGAACCGAAATACTGACGGGGATTCCACAGGGGCAAGACGTCTTCCCGGAGTTGCTCGCCAATAAAGTCGTAGGCCGGGAGGATTTGATTCACCGGATCCAGCAGCGGGTACCCCTTGGCATGCGACAGCTCGGGGAATTCGCCCAGATGATGGTGCCAGGGATCGTAGGATAGCATGACCTGGGCGGTCAGAAGCACCTGACCACCCAGAGTGACGGGCCACAGCAGGAGGAGGGCGAAGATTGCGAGCGCCAGGAGACAAGCGATGTCCCGAGCTCGCGAGGAGCCCAGGAGCCGAGTCACTCGGCCTCACCCACAAACTGACCCCGAAGTCTCCGCAACCCCAGGCCTACTAGAGCGCCGGCCGCCAGAAAGCACAGAAAGATAAACGCCAGCCGCGAGGGATGATGCAGACCCACATAGATACTGCCGGGCTGGGGATAAGTTGCCCACAGGAAGAAACGCCAGCCCAGCCAGGCCAGCGGACCCAGGACCCCATAGCCCAGCGCCAGGCTTGCGGCCCGCCGGTTGTCTCGTCTCACCAGTAAGAACACCGCCGCGCACACTCCCAGCGCTGCTCCAGCCCAGGCCACTACGACCATCGCACGGCTAAAGGCCTCCAAGGTGACCAGCTCATGCATGTTAGGACTCCCGGTAGTCCTCGGCGGTGAACACCTCGTCCACAGGCACCGGCGTCGGCTTCCCGTAGATGCGGTCCACAACGTACTTGTCTATGAAACCCCGGTCTTCGGCGATCAGACAGGTGTCCACGTATTCCCCGAAGTACTTGATGCGCAGGCCGCGCTCAACGATCTCCTTGAGCGGCTCCTCGAAGAAATTGCCTAGCGAGACGTGAATGTAGGGGCACGGCATGACGTCACCGTACTTGGTGATGGAGATCATCCGCTTGACCGCAATGCAGCCCAGATCCAATCCATATCCCGGCGTCAGGTGGGTGAAGACATTGTACTTCTTCTCCAGCTCGCGCATGTAGTCCATATCCTCGCGGGTCACCAGCGACTCAAAGTGCCCCTCCCACGCCCCCACCGGTTTGGCATAGGTTACAAAGACACCCACGCCCTTGGACTTGGCGAACTCCAGGAACTCGAGGAACTCCTCTGACCGTACGCGCTGCCTGGTGACCACTGTCGCAATGATTGTGTTGAGTTCGGCCGCGAGGGAGGCGTCCAAAGCGCGCAGGACGCGTTCGTGGGAGCCCGGGGCCCTGCGGAAGGCGTCGTGCTCTCTGGGATCGAGGCTATCCAGGCTGAGCTGAATCTTGTCTAGACCCACACTTTTGAGATGCCTGGCGCGTTTCTCATCCAGCAGCCAACCATTGGTGTCCGCGACGAGGTAGAACTTCTCAGGGTCCAACGCGGCGATAAGCTCGTCCAGGTCAGGAAATACCAGCGGTTCGCCACCGGTGATGACCACCTGGGCCAGTCCCATCTCATCCGCCTGTCGCGATAGCTCGCGCGCATCCAGGATGGTGAAATGCCGCTTGCGCTTGTTCCTCTGTAATTGAGTTGTACAGCAATGCTCACACCGGAAGTTGCAGCGGTAATCATACTGGAACTGGATGATGGCAATGCTCTCCCCGCGCTGCACCTTCTCCGGGTAGCGCATGATCTTCTCGTAGACGTAGGGTTTCTCCACCTGCAGTCGACTACGCTTGTCTTGCTCGGCCGCGTTTAGATCGCTCTCGGACTGCACTTCGGGCATGCTGAGATCCTCCTGCTCAAGACCCGCCACCCAGGACTAGCGCCCTGGTGCTGCATCTCACATACTACTGCAAACCTCCTGCTCGAAACAAGAGCCCGTACGCCCGGATCTCAGCCGCTCTCGGGTGGTCCCCCCGAGGCATGCTTCTCGCACGCCCCGGCCCAGACATGGTATACTCACGTCATGCGTCCGCTGCCCGCTGAAGACTTGGACCAGGTCCTCTCCGCCACCAGCGATCTCTGGGGAGAGCTGCGCGGGGCGCAACTGTTCTTGACCGGGGGCACCAGCTTCCTGGGGCGTTGGCTAGTTGAGAGCTTTCTGTACGCGAACGCTCGCCGGGGCCTCGGCGCCCGCCTGGTCATGCTCACGCGCCACCCGACGGCCTTCGCGGGCCAGGCCCCCCACCTGGTGAACGATCCGGCCCTCACCTTGCTGGGCAGCGATCTGGAGAACTTCCCCTTCCCGGAGCCATGCAGCCATATCCTTCATGCCGGCCGCGTGGAGGATGCCGATCCCCTGCGCTATCTCAACCGTAACCTGGCGGGTACTGAGCGGGTGCTGGAATTTGCGCGCCTCTCGGGTGCCCAGAGATTTGTATATACGAGTTCCGGCTCCTTCTACGGTCCCCGTCCGCCTGAGATCTCGCATATCCCGGAGGATTTTTCCGGGGCGCCGGACCCACTGGGACCAGACGCAGCCAAGGGCATGATGAAGCGGGCCTGCGAGTTCGTCTCCGCCCAGTTCGCCCGTCGGTACGGACTACGTCTTTGTATTGCCCGCTGCTTCACTTTCCTCGGCCCCCACCTGCCGCTGAACATACAGCTTGCCGCCGGCAACTTTATTCGCGATGCACTGGCCGGCGGCCCTATCCGGGTCGAGGGCGATGGTACCCCGTACCGTTCTTACCTTTACGCTGCGGACCTGGCGATTTGGCTCTGGACCCTTTTGCTCCGGGGGACGCCCGGGCGCGCTTACAACGTAGGCTCCGAGCAGTCGGTAACCATCGCCGAACTCGCCCACCGCGTGGCAGCTCACTGGGACCCGCCGCTTGAGGTCACTATCGCTCGTGCCCCACAGCCTGGGAAGCCGCCTGAAAGCTATGTGCCTGCCACGGCGCGGGCCCGCCAGGAGCTCGGTCTCCGCGAGACCGTGCCTTTGGATGAGGCCCTCGCGCGAACCCTCCGCTGGTACCAGGGGCAATCCGTAGCAGACTCCAGGGAGGCCGACTAGTGGACCACTGCCGCGTATGTGGGATGGAGCTCTTCTCAGAACCGTTGCTGGAGTGGCCCAACATGCCCCGGGCGGCACAATATCTGCCCGAGGCCCAGGCGCTGGCTACCGAGACCGGGGTAGACCTGGTGGTCCGCCAGTGCTCGGGCTGCGGCCTCGTCCAATTGTGGGGGGAGCCAGTACCGTATTACCGTGACGTAATCCGCGCCGCTGGGATTTCCAGCGAAATGCGGGCCTTCCGGGCCCAACAATTTGCTGACTTTCTCGAGCAGTACTCACTGCGTGGCCAGCGCTTCCTGGAGGTGGGATGCGGTCGGGGAGAATATCTAACGATCATGCAGGAAGTCGGCGCCGAGGCTTACGGTCTGGAACATCTCCCCGAGTCCGTAGTTGCCTGTCGCCAGCAGGGCCTCGCGGTCCAGGAGGGCTTCATGGAGGGTGCCGACACTCGTCTTCCCGAGGCGCCTTTTGAGGCTTTCTT
>JAAYIR010000216.1 GCA_012523355.1 candidate division WS1 bacterium | reverse complement strand
TACCCCGGAGCAGCTCCTGGAACGCTATGCTGCGATTGGCGTCGAAGCAGCCGCCCTGCTCCCCATCGTCAGTCCCGAGTGCTTCATCGAGCCGCAGTCCAACGGAGAGATTCTCCAGGTGGCTGCGCGGTACCCGGATCGGTTCATCCCCTTCTGTTGCGTTGACCCCCGGGCCATGACCAACTCCGTGGACGCGCCTCTCGGCGATCTGCTCTCCTTCTACCGGGACCAGGGTTGCAAGGGCGTGGGCGAGGTGGTGGCTAACCTGCCCTTTCTCCACCCCCTGGTGCAGAATCTCTTCCGCCACACGGAGCGCGTCGGACTACCTCTCACCTTTCACCTTGCGCCCCAGATCGGCGGGCTCTATGGACTGTACGACGATCCCGGTCTGCCCCAGCTCGAATGCAGTCTACAGCGTTTCCCCAAACTCAGTTTCCTGGCCCATTCGCCGGCCTTCTGGGCCGAGATAGGGCGGCTGGAGAAGCCCGCCGACCGCTACGCGTATCCCTCCTGTCCTCTCGCGGAAGAAGGCGTCGTGCCGAAACTCTTCCGCCAGTACGAGAACCTGTACGGCGACCTCTCGGCGGGGAGTGGCTGCAATGCTCTCAAGCGCGACCCGGAGTACGCCGTCCAGTTTCTCAATGAGTTCCAGGACCGGCTCCTGTTCGGCACCGACATCTGCGCGCCCGACACGCCCACCCCCCTGGTGGACTTTCTCCTGGAGCTGCGCAACAGCGGCAAAATCAGTGAGGCGGTGTTCCAGAAGGTCGCGCGGGAGAATGCCATTCGTCTCCTGCAGGTGGACCTGCCCCCCGCGCCGGCTCCGGAGTAGCCTTCGCTGGAGATGACTTCCGCCACAGTCTCTCAGAGTGCACTGATGACAAGAAGGGAAGATCACCATGAACACGCTCGACCTTGCCTCGCGCCGTGAGTTGTTCGTAGACCACTACCTGATCCAGGACCTGACCGGCACTGCCCGCCTGAAAATGCACCCGCCCCAACGTCAGGAGGTCGTATTCCAGGTGGAGGGCCCCATCGAAAACGCTTGCAGCGGTGTGTATTCGGTGCTGATTGAGAGTGAGGGCCGGTACCTGCTGTACTACCGCGGGCATTTTCCTCTGGGAAAGAGCCAGGGGGATCTCTCACCAGGTCAGAGCGCCAACGTGGCGATCAGCGACGATGGGATTCATTTCACCCGGCCGGAACTCGGCCTCTATGACCTGGGTGATGGGGCCAGGAATAATGTCATCTGGCAGGGCCTCCAGGCCCATAACTTCATCCCCTTCCGCGACCTGAACCCCGACACTGATCCTGATAGACGATTCAAGGCGGTCGGCGGTATCGGCAAGGACAATCTGTACGCTTTCTATTCCGGCGATGGTTTTCACTGGCGTCTGGCCCAGGAGGAGCCGCTGGCTGTGCCCGGCGCCTTCGACAGCGCCAACGTCGCACTCTGGGACGGCGTCATCGGCAAGTACCGCCTGTTTAGTCGCTTCTTTGAGGCCGGGCGCGGACGGGCTATACAAAGCTGCCTCTCGGACGATTTCCTCCACTGGACCGCTCCGGTCCCGCACCAGTACGACCCGGATGCCCCGGTCGAGGAGTTCTACACTAACGCTACCGTGTTGGTGCCCGGCGCCGAGCATATCCTCCTCTCCTTCCCCATGCGCTACGTTGCCAAGCGCGAGACGCCCGTGGAGGACCTCAGCGAGATGGTGTACCCGGGCGAGGGTGTACCGGGCATGGCGGGAATGACCGATGCCGTGATGATGTCCAGCCGCGACGGCGTCCACTGGGACCGCCCCTTCCCTGAAGCCTGGCTCCGTGCGGGCCTAGATCAGCGTAACTGGACCCATCGCAACAACACCCCGGCTGTCGGCATCCTGCCCTTGAGCGAGACTGAGTGGTCAATGTATGCCAGTGAGCACTACGGTTGGCCGGATAACCGGCTGCGGCGCCTGAGTATTCGTCCTTGGGGATTCGCCAGCGTAAATGCCGCTCACCAGGGTGGCGAGATGCTCACCAGGCCCTTCACCTTCACGGGCGCGGAGTTGCGCCTCAACTTCTCGACCTCTGCCGTCGGGTCGGTAGCCGTGGAGATTCAGCATGCGGACGGCCAACCCGTTCCCGGGTTCACGTCGGACGACATGCCCCCCATATATGGTGACAGATTGGACGCGCCGGTCGCCTGGGAAGCGGGCTCCGATGTTTCGGCCCTCACGAGTCAGCCTATCCGGTTGCGCTTTCAGCTTAAGGATGCGGATCTCTACGCGTTGAGGTTCTCCTAGCCTGTCTTTCCCGGAACTGGATTCTGGTGAGACTGGCCCAACCCTAAGGCGTAGTCCTGGCGGAGCGGAGAAAGCAGTCGTCTCCTGCCAACGCCTGCACCTGTCGTCCCCAAGACAGCCATGCCTGCTTGCGCGGACAGATTGGATGGCACCTCCGCGCCCCTTGACCCGTCGCGCGATAGACTTCATACTGAACGTCCGGAATGGTACGCCTTCGGCAAAAGCTGGTTCCCGCGCGCGAGCGCGTGCCGCAGGCAGGCTCAGTCCACCACGACACAAGCGACGGGCCGCGGCTGCTCTGCGCTCGCGCTGGAAGGGTGGTGTGATGGCGACGCAACACAAGGCACGCCGAATCCCCCTCTGGTGGGGCCTCGTTCTGGTGGTTCTCGTGCTGGCGGTGTTCTGGTTGGCGGTGCCTCGGCAAGGCCAGCGCGTGACCACAGCCACCGTTTACCGGGGCGTTCTCCCGCTTGATCTCTCCACCACCGGGGTGGTGGAGGGCACCGTCTCCGACGTCGCCTCCGTCCTCACCGCTCGCGTTACGGCTCTCTACGCTCAGGAAGGCGATACGGTGACGCGTGGACAGGTGCTGGCGCGGCTGGACACCGCCGACCTGCGCGCGGCCGTGCAGGAGCGACAAGCCGCCCTTACCGCGGCCCAGGCCCAGGTCGCGGCCCTCCAGCGCACCGCCGCCAGCGAGGCCCAGCAGTACCGTGCCCGGATTGAGGAGGCCCGCGCCGGTCTACAGGCGGCCCGCGCTAGGCTCGCGCAGGTGTCCGTTGGAGCCCGCGAGGAGGACATGGCCGCTCAGCGCGCTGTTGTCGAGGGAGCCCGGATACAGGTCGCCGCCGCCCAGCTTGAGTACGAGCGGGCGGAACAATTGCTGGCCGCGGGGGCCATAAGCCGCCAGCACCGCGACAGCGCCCAGGCCGCCGCCGACACCGCGGCCGCCAAGTTGGAGGCCGAGCGCCAGGCTTTGCGCCGCCTGGAGGCTGGTCCCCGTGAGGAAGATATTGCGCCCGCCCGGGCGCAGGTGCAGGCTGCGGAGGCAGCCCTGCGGCAGGCCGAAGCCACCCAGACTCTGATTCGCGCCCGGCATGAAGAGATCGCCGCGGCCCAGGCCGCTGCTGCCCGCGCGCGTGCCGCCCTGGACGCCGCACGGGCACAACTCAGTCATGCCTCCGTCCGCAGCCCCCTGACTGGCGTGGTCTCCCGCAAGCACCTCGAAGTCGGGGAGGTGGCCAATCCCTATGAGCCCCTCTATTCACTCGCCAGCCTGGCCGAGGTCTGGGTGGTCGCCGAGGTGGACGCCGGAGACGTGGCCGCGGTTGCCGTGGGCCAGCGCGTCACCATATCTCTTGACGCCTATCCCGGCCGAAGCGCGGGGGGTGTGGTTGTCCGGGTGTCTGAGGTCGCTGAACCCAAGGCGGTGGGGCGCGTACGCGCGAAAGTCATTCGCACCCATGTGAAGGTACTGCAGTCCACCATACCATTGCGCCCCGGGCTGGAGGTGAACGTCACCGGCTCGCTGCCGGTAGGCGCTCCCGCCTTGCTCGTCCCCAACGATGCAATCCTTCACGAGGGGGAGGAAGACCAAGTCTACATGGTACAAGACGGCCAGGCCTGGCTGCGTCCTGTCGAACTCGGGCAGTCCAACTTCACCCACAGCCAGGTGCTCTCCGGACTGACGGAGGGTGACGTGGTGGCAGTGGGCAATCTCGACCAGCTATCTGACGGCGTGCGCGTACGGGTGAGACGATGAGCCCCTCCCCGGACCAGGTTCTGTTGCAGCTGGAGGGCGTCGCCAAGAGCTATGTGATGGGCGCCGTCACCGTCCCCGCCTTGAAGCCCAGCACCTTCGCTGTGCGCTCGGGTGAGTTCCTCATGGTGCTCGGTCCCAGCGGTTCGGGTAAGACGACTCTGCTCAATCTCGTTGGTGGCATTGACACACCCACCGCTGGGCGTCTCCTGTTCCGAGGTGAAGATCTGGCGCAGATGGCGGACGCCGAGCTGACCTCTTACCGACGGTACCGGGTGGGTTTCGTCTTCCAGTTCTTCAATCTCGTGCCCACCCTCACGGCCCTGGAGAATGTGCAACTGGTGGCGGATCTGGTGGACGAACCCTTAGACGCCCTGGAAACACTTGACACCGTGGGGTTGGGTGACCGGGCCAATCACTTCCCCAGCGAGCTCTCCGGGGGCGAGCAGCAGCGGGTTGCCATCGCCCGGGCCATGGTGAAGCGCCCTGCGCTGCTCCTGGCCGATGAGCCCACCGGAAACCTGGACTTTGAGACTGGCATCCGCGTGCTGACTGTCCTCACCGATCTGTCGCGTCAGAGTGGTACCACGACTATTGTGGTTACGCACAACAGCGTGTTGGCGGGCATTGCCGACCGCGTGCTGCGGATGCGTAGTGGAGAGATCGTGGAGGTCGAGGAACAACCCCACCCCATCTCGCCTGACGAAGTGCGCTGGTAACCCGTCCGCCCCGGTACGCGTGCCGGGTCCCAGACCATGTCTAAGTTGCACCTGAAACTGCTTCGTGACCTGCGTTCCTCGCCCTTCATGTTCGCGGGGATCGTCCTCCTGCTCCTGGTAGGCATCGCGCTCTTCGTCGCCTCCTATTCTCTATACCTCAATCTCGAGCAATCCTACGCGACTTCCTATCGGCGGTTGCGCCTGGCAGACTTCACGGTGCCTGTACAGAGCGCTCCCGCTCAGGTTGTCACCAGGCTACGCCGCCTTCCTGGCGTGCGCGAGGTAGAGGGGCGCACGATCCGGGAAGTGGAGATACGCCTGCCCACGCAGCGCGGGCGGAAAGTCACCGGACGTATCCTCAGCCTGCCCGAGTCCGGGTGGCCTCGCGTGAACTCCCTGAAGTTGGCCGCTGGTGCTGCCCCTGGGACCGGGCTGCAGCGCGAATTGCTGCTGGAGGCTGGCTTCGCCGAATACCACGGCTATCGCCCCGGTGACACGTTGAATCTGGTGGTGCAGGACGACCCCCTGGGCTTCCGCATCGTTGGCATCGTGCAAAGCCCGGAGTACATCTTTGTGGTGCGCGGGCGGGAGGCTCCCTACCCTAGCGAGAGTACGTTCGCAGTCGTCTGGATCCGCGAGGGGGTAGTGGATGAGCTTTTCGGCACGGCCGGTGCAGTGAACGATATCGGCGTCACGATGGCCCCTGGCGGGAATCGCCGGAGTGCGGTGCGGCTGGCGGAGAGGCTGCTTGAGCCCTACGGCGCGGAGACTGCTGTCCCCCAGGAGGAGCAACCGAGCGTGGAGCTCCTACGCCTGGACCTCCTCGGGCTACAGAACCTGGCGATCTTCTTCCCCCTTCTCTTCCTTACCATTGCGAGTCTCAGTGCCTACAACACCCTGGGCCGCATGGTGCACGAGCAGCAGGGGCAAATCGGGTTCTTGCGTGCCGTCGGTTTCTCGAAAGCGACTGTGGGACTTCACTATCTCCTGTATGCCGTGGCCATGGGGGTCCTGGGCGGTGGCCTCGGCGCGGGACTGGGCTACTACCTGGGCATCCTCATAACCCGCTTCTACACCACGCAGATTCAAGTGCCATACTACGATGTCTCGCCGCGCTGGATCGTTCTTGTCGTCGGCTTTGCTCTGGCCGTGGTCGTGGCGGTTGCCGCCAGTCTGTCCCCCGCGTTATCCGCGGCGCGCATGACTCCCGCAGAGGCCATATCCACTCAAGGCCCCACTGGGGGCCGCGCGCCCCTCATCGAGAGCTGGCTTCCCGTGCTACGTCGTTTGCCACTCCAGGACCGGCTGCCCTTGCGCAACTTCCTCCGCAATCCCAGACGCAGCTTCGCGACGGTCGCCGGGGTCGCCTCCGCGGCCATGCTTCTGCTGGTGGCCACCGGCCTGCTTGATTCCTCCGTAGCTGCCATAGAGTTCTACTTCAAGTCCAGCGTTCACTACGACATCCTGGCAACTTATCTCGAACCGCAGCCGCAGTTCAGCCTGGAGCGCCTGCGACGTTCGCCCGGCGTACGTCGTGTGGAACCACTCCTCGCCATGCCCGCCAGGCTAACTAAAAGTGACCAGCAGCAGACTATCCTGGTCTACGGAATCGAGCCCGACAGCCGCCTGTTCCTTCTCTATGACCAACGGGAACGGCCTGTCGCTGTTCCCCCAGACGGTCTCCTGATTCCGGAGAGCACCGCCCGCAAACTCAACCTCTGGGAGGGTGCGCTGGTGCGTCTCGGGCTTCCTGAGCAATCCGTGCCCGCCACGGCGGACTTCTCCCCGGCGGTAACACCCCCGGTCCCCTTCCTGCCGGTGCCCGAGGCCTGGCAGCCCCGATATCGGGAGCTCCTCTTCGCTCCCGGGCGCGCCTCCATCAAGCTCGATCTCGACCGCCTCATCCGTGTGAGCGGCGTTTCCTACCAGCCGGTGGGGATTACTGCCTATGCTTCGATCGACCAGTTGCGCGAGTGGTATCGCGCTCCGTTGGAGCTGCCCCCAAAGGCTATCAACGCACTCGCCCTCACGGCTGATGCGGCCAATCTCTCCGCCATTGAGCAACGTCTTCACGACCTGGACGGCATCGCCTCCGTATCAGTGATTAGTACCATTCGCCGGGAGATCGACACGGCGCTCGAACAGGCGCAAGTCTTCTTCAACATCATGCTCGCCTTCTCCATGGCGTTGGCCGGAATCATTATCTTCAACGCGACACTGATGAACGTGATAGAACGCACCCGCGAGATCAGCACCTTGCGCACGCTGGGCCTGAGCGTCGGCGCCGCCGTGCGCATGATCTGGGTAGAAAACCTCCTGGCCTATGTCGTGGGCCTTCTGGTTGGCGTGCCGGTCGGCACTTGGCTTGCAGGACTCTTCATCCTGGCCTACGAGAGTGAGTCCTTCAACATGCGCCTCGTGATCTTCCCACACACCTACGTCATTACCGTTCTCAGCATCCTCGCAACCATGGCTCTTGCGCAGCTCCCGGGCACTCGCTTCATCCGCCGTCTCGACCTCGCCAAAGCCACTAAAGCCATGGGGTAAGCTATACGCCTCGGGGGCTTTCCGACCGGAATCTGCCCGGAGAGCTTGTCGCTGCTTCTTCGTTTACCCGGCGCGAAATCCAAGGTGACGACAGGCCAACCGGGGCGCGGTTGACAACCCCCTGCCTATCCTATACCATGAAATCGCCCGTTGGCCTCCGCCAGCGCCGTTACATCTGGGAAGAGCCGTTAGCTCAGTGGTAGAGCATCGGACTTTTAATCCGAGGGTCGTGGGTTCGACCCCCACACGGCTCACCAAGGGTCCTGAATAGGTCTCAGAACTCCCTGTTGCCGTGCTGGTGGGTGGCGCCGCGCTCCGGACTTGACTTGCTCCGCCCCTGTCCGCTATCATGACGGCAAGAACGGCATGAAGCGGGCCCGCGTCGTCAGTGGAGTACGCGGATGTAGGAGCTTGGGACTTCACATGTGCGGGTCGTGAGGCTGCGGCTCACACGGCTCGTCAGTGTGTATGGATGGCCCCATAGTCTAGTGGTTAGGACTCCGCTCTTTCAAGGCGGCAGCACGGGTTCGAGTCCCGTTGGGGCTACCACACCTTTTCCGGGCGGGTAGCTCAGTTGGTTAGAGCGCATGCTTTACACGCATGATGTCGCAGGTTCGAATCCTGCTCCGCCCACCAGTTGACCCGCTGCGCCGGTCAGTTGGGGCCCTGAGCGGGCGCAGCGAGTCGAAGGGCAGTTGACGTCTGTGCTTCAGACGTGTATCCTCACCCGGCTTTGGGTGGTTTGGGGTGGCCAGATAGCTCAGTTGGTAGAGCACCGGACTGAAAATCCGGGTGTCGACAGTTCAATTCTGTCTCTGGCCACCATGCTCATTTCCATCCGGCAGGTCAGGTGTCCCGTCTGACCTACTGACGCGCCTCTCGCCCGACCGTTTGTGTCCGCTGGCAGGCCAGACGCCTGTCCTACCGGAGCCAGCGTAGCTCAATTGGCAGAGCAGCTGAATCGTAATCAGCAGGTTATCGGTTCGATTCCGGTCGCTGGCTCCACTCTCTCCCCTCGTGGGAAGCTTGCGCTCGCCTGGGAGGTGCGCTATGTCTGAGTCCAGCCTGGCCCAGCCCACCTCCTCTCCCATCCCGCGTGCGCTCGTGCCGGCCGCAGGCCAAGGTGTACGGCTTCTTCCCGCCACTCGTGCCCAGGCCAAGGAGATGCTCCCCCTGGGCGCTACTCCGATCATTCAGCTTGTCGCGGAGGAGCTGTTGTTGGCCGGCGTGAATTCCGTCTTGATCGTCACCGGTCGGGGCAAAGAATCCATCGAGAATCACTTCGACGGCACACCCCCTACGGACGATACCTCTGCTCCTGAGCGTTCTGTTTTCGACCGGCACACCATGCAGTTCTTCTACACGCGCCAGAGCTCACCTCGGGGTCTGGGAGATGCCATCTTGCACGGTCAAGGTTTTGCGGGGGACCAGGACTTCGTGGTGGCCCTGGGCGATTGTGTCATCATCGGTGACAGCCGGCCCTCACTCCTCGAGCGCATGATTCGTCTCCACCGGGAGCAGCGGGCCAGTGCCACGGTGGCCGTGCAACAGG
>JAAYIR010000215.1 GCA_012523355.1 candidate division WS1 bacterium | reverse complement strand
TCCCCACACCCTCCAGCGTCGCCGCAACCTCCCGCAGGAACCAGAGCATCGCCAGCCCCTCGTAGAAGGTGCGCGGCGGCTCGGCGGGTATGCGCCCCGCAGTCTCGGCGATCCTGGTCAGGCAAGCGCGCGCGTGGGGGTCGGTCTCCTCGGCGAGCAGCTCGCGTGCCCTCTCCCCAAAGCGTTCCGCCACCCGCAACATCGCGCGGCAACTCCGCGCCATGGCCTCCAGGTTAGCAGCCTGATGGGGCGTACACGGTCGGGCCTGCCGCTCCTCGATCTCGGCCAGAATTCCGTTCACCCCCACCTCCAGCAGGTGGGTATAGCCCAGGCAGTGATGGTCGCAATCGAAGCCCTCGTGGATGTTCCACAGGTGGAAGGGGCTGTCGGCATTGTAGCCCTGGTGCAACTGGATAAGCTCGTACTCCGGGTGTACGGGACGCAGCTCCTGCAACCGCCGGTCCCGCATCCACGCGCCCACATGCCTCTCGGCGCCCGCGTTCGGCGTCCCCCAGTTCTCCGCATAGCGCAGCCCCATCTCGAAGAAGAAGGGGCTGTGGCGGAAGATCACCGGCTCGAAGCGCTCCGCCATCTCCTCGTGCAGGCGCGCCTTGAGCAGCGAGGGGTGGCAGTCCGGATGGCTGGCGAGGAACTCATCCATCGCCTCCAGAATCCCGCGCCGGAGGGTCAGGTTGGGGAAGCTCTCCGCCTTCGCCAACCGGTAGGCGTCATAATACTCCGACATTTCCTGGCGTAGTCGTTCCATGGTTCTCCTGGTTGAATAGCTCTTGCAGTCAGTATACCCCAAGGACGGGCGGATCCTCAATTAGTTCTTCCAGCAACCGGGCCACCCCTCGAGGGGTGGCCCGCGCCGCTTTCCGAATTGAGACAGGGGCCAGTGGCTCCCCGGTGCCTCCGGCCTCAGACCCCCTGCTCTGGCTGCTCTGGTCCCGCGGATGCAGCGGGGGCCGGGCGAGCCGCAGATGGCGGCTGCTCGGCAGAGGCGCCACTGCCCGCGCCGCCCAGATACTTCATCAGCGTGGCGGCCAGCCCATCCAGCGAGCTCCCCTCCCCGCCTCCCGTCACCAGGATCTCCGGCACAAACTTCAGGCCCCGGTCCGCCAACACCGTCACGGCGTTGACCATCGCCGTCGGACCTTGACCCAGAGCTTCCACCTGTGCGGAAAAAGCCTTGGCGCGAGCTAATCCCACCGCCTCCACCTGCGCCCCTTGCGCCGCCCCCGTCTCGCGGATATACGCCGACTCCCCGTCCGCCTGCGCCTTGCGGGCATTGGCGTTGTTGGTCTGGATCTCCACGTTGACCCTGGCCTGGGCCAGTTGGGCCTGCATGTCCGCCGTGCCCTTGGCCTGCTCCATGGTGATGCGCTGATCCTGCGCCTGCTTCTGCTTCTGGTACGTCTGGATCTCCTGGTTGGCAATCTCCCGCTGGGTCAGGACCACGACCAACTGTTCCGGCAACACCACGTCCTGGATGTACACGCCCTTGGTCTCCACCTGGTACTGCGCCAGTTGGTCCTGAATGTGCCGGAAGGCCTCCTCCTGGACCTGCTGGCGGGTCTCGATGAAGGTCACGGCGGGCATGGACTGAAGCTTGTCGCGGAAGTGGTTGCCCACCGCGGCCTGCAGCACCTCATTCACCAGGTTGAACATGGTCCCCACGCTGGAGATGACCCGCGGCGCCCATGTGTCGGGCACGTGAATCTGCACCTGCAGGGCAATGCGGAAGATGAACCCCTCCCGCGACTTGGCCTCAATGGGCTGCAGCCGTGCGTCCAGGTTATGCGCGTTGGAGGTGGCGTCTGCCCAGTTCAGCGTCAGGATGAAGGTGGGCACAATCTCGTACTGGTAGCAGTGGGGGTTGAGGGGGTACTTGCTGGTCCGCAGCGGCTCCTGCCAGATGCCCCGGTGCCCGGGCCGCACCAGGGAGCCGAACTTGAACTCCGAACCGGAGGTGTCCTGGGTGGCGAGTCCCACATAGCCTTTGACCACCGCCACCTCGCCCTGCTCCACCACCAGCATCGGCACCAGCTCTACGCTGACCAGGAAGGGGTTGCGCGCGAAGGCGCCGTAGAGCAGGGGGTCATGCTGCAGCCCGATGCGCCCGCCATGGTCCAGGAAGGCCTGAAAGTCCTGGTAGTTGTTGTGCAGATGGTTCTTGGTGCCCAGGAGAGCCTCAATGATCTCCATGTCGCTCTTCTCGGCGATCTCCATTTCCCGCACGTCCTCGAACCCGCCCAGGCGCCCGGCGATGTCCCCCGAGGGCAGAGGTTCGCCCTCATAGGTGGTGACAATCCCGATCATGTCCACGATCTGCCCCTGCGCCCCCCGGGGCTGCGGACCGATGCGGACCAGATTGAGGTGCTCCGGCTGCAAGCCGAAGGACTCCGGCATTAGCCGCCCGCCGGCCTGCGCAGCCTTCTGCGCAATCTCCGGGGATACCGGCACCCCGTAGACCTGGCGCTTGGTGATTACCAAGAAGCCCACGGGGTGGATTGGGACCAGCGTCCCCGGAGGCAGAACTGGCCGCTGCACACCCTTCTGCCCCCCCAGAGCGATGAACTTGTGCAGGTCGGTGAAGTTGCCAAATTCCGACTTGAACACCGCCGACTTGGCGCCAATGGGCAGGGGCTGGCCCACCTGGGCGATCACCACGCCAATCTCACCGGCGGGCACCTGCACCCAGGGCATCTTCTGCACGCTGTAGATCACCCAGAAGGCCCAGCGCCAGCCCGGCATGAGCAGATTGGCCTGGTAGCCGGCCTCGCCGCGAAAGGCGATGGGGTTGTCCTCGCGCAGCTTGCGGAAGCCGAAGCGCTTCATCACCAGCCCCACCTGCGTGGGGCCGATGACCCGAATCGAGGGCAGAACAAACACTACGAAGATACCCACAACCCACCACCAGAAGCTGTCGGACATGGCCCATCCCTCCCAGTATACGGCAGGTCCACGGCTCAATTCCCGCGGTAGGACAGGCGTCTCGCCTCTCCTCCGCTGCGGATCTCCACCCGCTCCGCCTCTTCGCCACCGACGGACTTCTTCCTGCAAACCCGCGCCAAAAAAAACAGGCCCCCTCTCCCTGCCCGGAAGAGGGGGCCGTGTCTTGTCGTTTCTGCGCCTCGCGCCTAGACTTTGTCCTTCAGCCAAGGCATCATCTCGCGGAGCTCCTTGCCCACGTCCTCCAGCTCCGTCTCCTCGGCCTGCTTCATCAGCGTCCGGAACACCGGGCGGCCGACCATGTTCTCCAGGATCCACTCCTTGGCGAACTCGCCGGTCTGAATCTCCGCCAGGATGGCCCGCATCTCGTCCCGCGTCTCCTCGGTGACAATGCGCGGCCCGCGCGTGAGGTCCCCGTAGGTCGCGGTATCCGACACGCCGTTGCGCATCCCCTGGAGGCCGCCCTTCCAGATCAGGTCCACAATCAGTTTCAGCTCGTGAAGCACCTCGAAGTAGGCAATCTCCGGCTGGTACCCGGCCTCCACCAGCACGTCGAACCCGCTCTGGATCAGTTCGCTCACGCCGCCGCAGAGCACAACCTGCTCGCCGAACAGGTCGGTCTCAGTCTCCTCGTTGAAGGTGGTCTCCACCACCCCGGCGCGGGTGGCGCGGATCGCCTTGGCGTAGGCCAGAGCTAGCTGCTTGGCCTGCCCGGTGTAGTCCTGGTGGACAGCGATCAGCGAGGGGACGCCGACTTCCTTGAGATACATGTCCCGTACCAGCGCCCCCGGCCCCTTGGGGGCGATCATGAACACGTCCACCGTGGGGGGCGGGAGAATCTGGTGGAAGGTGATGTTGAAGCCGTGGCTGAAGATCAGCCCGTTGCCCTCCTGGAGGTTCGGAGCAATGAACTCCTGGTAGACCCGCGCCTGGACGTGGTCCTGGGTGAGGATCTGAATCAGGTCGGCGGCCTTGGCGGCCTCCGCAGTGTCCATGATCTCCCACCCGTCTGCGACCGCCCGCTCGTAGTTCGGAGTGCCCGGGACCTCCGCGACCAGCACTTCTATGCCGCTGTCGCGCAGGCACAGGCTCTGGGCTCCCCCCTGGATACCGTAGCCGATGATGGCTACCTTCTTGCCCTCCAGAAGCGAGAGGTCCGCGTCGTCATCATAGTACATCGTGGCCATAGCAAGGACTCCCTTCCCAACTGCACCGAAATAAAAACGCCCCTGGGATGAGAACGCACAGTGCGCGTCCCTCACTTGGGGCGCCTGCTATTTGCTGCTTCGCCGTCGGGACCCGTAGTTCCTTCTACCAGTCGTAACCCTCGTCCCTCTCCAGTTCGTGGACAATGTCCATGGCCTGTCTCCGCTCATTACCGCCCAACAGGTGCATGGTCACCTCCACCGGGAACCGGTCCCCGCCCTTGCGGCAGGCCAGGGCCTCGAAGGTCACACACCCCTGGGACAGGAGCTGGCGACTCCATTCCCGAATGCGTTCCCGCTCGTCCGGGCAAAGCAGGTCGGGGGCGCTCAGCGCCAGCAGTTCCTGGCGGCTATACCCCAGCGTGCGGCACGCGGTTGCATTGGCCTCCCGAATGAGGCCCCCAATCTCGTGCACCAGTACCGACGCATCCGCCTCCGAGCCGATCTCATTGAACCGGCGCCGCCGTCGCGTGGGCTGCCAGGCCGTGCGCTGTTCGGTCATGTCCTGGCCGACCAACAGGCCCCCCATGGGCTCCCCGGTCCCACCGGCCAAAGGCACCACCGACCAGGACATCAGTTTCTGGCTGCCATCTCTGCAGACCACCATGGTCTCCAACCTCCGCCTCCCACCACCCCGCAGAACCTCGTCGAACTCCTCAAACACCCGCTGGCGGTAGCGCCGGGTGGGGAAGAGCGGCTCCCAGATCTCCGCCCGACCCACTACCTCGATCATGGAATAACCGGAGATCGTCTCCGCGGCCGGGTTCCAGTAGGTGACGCGCCACTGCGAGTCAAAGGTGGCGATCCATGCGCAGGTGGCCTCCACGACGGCCTGGTATTGCTCGGTGGCCCGTTGGGCGGAGGCCTGGGCTCGTTCGTGCTCCGCCTCCTGTTCCTCCACGTACAGCGCCAGCGCCAACTGGGCGGCGACCTCCTTAAGCAGCGCCTGCTCCTGCTGGTCAGAGGCACACTCGCGGGGCAGCGCAACCCCCAGTACGCCAAACATGCGATGTCCGTGGCGCAGAGCCACCAGGAAGGCCGCGGCCTCGGGGGTGGCGGAATCCGGCAGCAGCGCCTCCACCGCCTCGCGGTCGGTGATCACCTGCAACTCCTGGTGCTTGAGAGCCTCCTGGAACGAGTGGTACAAAGGGGTCTGCGACAGGTCCTCCACCAGGTCGGCGAAGCGCGGACCCAGGCCGGATTCGGCGCTGCCGGTCACCATGCGCCGCTCGTTAACCAGGATCATGCAGGCCGAGTAATACCCCTCCGTGCCCGTGAGCACGGAGCAGGCCAGTCGTGGTAAGTCCTGCCGCTGCTTGCACTGCGTGACCAGGTGGTCAATCTCCTGCACGATCCGCAGCACCTGGCTGAGACGAAGCAGCCGGCGTTGATTGTCCAGAGCCGCGGCCTCCGAGGCCCGGTGCTCGGTAATGTCCTGACCGATGAAGGCCATACAGGGGCCGTCTCCATGACCATTGCTCAGCACCGTCTCGCGCCAGGAGATTAGTCGCCGTTCTCCCTGCTTGGTGATCCAGTGCCCCTCGCACCTGCCATTGGGGGTTCCTTGCTCGAGGGCTCGCAGCACCCGCTGCACCTGGTCCGCCTCCTCCGGGGGCACCAGCCGCTCCCAGAGACGTTGCCCGAGGACCTCGCTTGCGGTATAACCCGAGGTTTCCTCGCAGCGCGGACTGAAGAAGAGCAGCCGCCCCTCCCGGTCCGTCACCAGCACCAACGCCTGGGATCGCTCAATCACCAGCCGCGCCAGTTCTTCACTCCATCCGCCCTCGTGCGTCCATTTGGACATATTCGGAGTCCCCTGGGCAGTTATTCCCCTCGGGAGGTGGCCCCTTCCGTGGGTGCATTGTAGGCTGCGACGGCTACTGCGGACCGAGCTAACGTCCCAGCCTCGCCACCAGGCTCGCCCCCGCCGCGTGGGCTTGAGGCAGAGCCGTCCAGTGCTCGGTAATCTCTTCCGGTTGGTCAACTAACGGGAAAATCAGTTCCTCGTACTGGCCGTCAAAGGTAGCCGCGAAAGCCCGGACCACCCCGCGCGTCCCCTCAATCTGGCTCTTGGCCTCCCCGCCCAGCGCGGACAGAAACAGCAGCCGCCGCTCCTTACCATCCGCTGACAGCGGCTGCCTCAACAGGTACTTCCGCGCCCACAGGGCCTGCGCCCGATCTATCAGCGCTTTGACCTGCGCCGTGACACTCGCAAAGTACACCGGCGAGGCCAGCAGCATCCCGGCCATGCGCTCGATCAGCGTGTAGACCGCCTGCATGTCATCGCGAATGACACATACCCCGGTCTTGGTGCAGCCTCCGCAATGCTGACAGGCGACGAAGTTCATCTCATTGGGGCGCACCCATTCCACCCGCGCCCCTTCCTCCGCGGCCCCCTGGGCCGCGGCGCTGAGCAGTTGCTCGGTATTTCCCCCCCGCCGGGGACTCCCGGCCACCGCCACTATCAAAGGTCGTTGGCTCTCGCCCATTCTTGCCTCTCTTAACGCGCACAGCGCCGACACAGACGCCGCAGGCGCTCCACGTGTGTTTTCTCCTGCGCCAGAACGTCCTCCATGATCGGGCGCTGCGCCTCGCCCATCAGGTGCCGCAGTTCGTAGTAGAAGAGAATCGTATCCTTCTCGAACCCCAGTGCAAAGTCCAATATCTCCTGGTCCGAAGCCAGGCTCAGCGCCTGCTCAATCACCTTCTCGCTGGGCAGCAGGCGCTCTTCCAGCAGGGCCTGCACATACTCGGACCTCTGCCCCGCATACTCCTCCGCGGGCCGGTGCTCCTTTTCCGGAGGCAGCATCTCGCGGAAGACCTCTTCGTGGCGCTGTTCCTCATGGGCCAGCCATTCCAGCAGACGCTGGGCCTCCTCATCCACGGCCCGCTTGGCCGCTTCCAGATAGAAGATCTGCCCATTCTGCTCCAGTTGCACCGCTATCCCCACCATCTCCGCCGCTGTAAATGCCCCGCCTTCCGGCATGTGTACTCCCTCCTTTGATGTCTCGTCCCTGTTGGCGAGTTCTTATAAACTTTTCTGCTGATTTTTACAAGCCTACACTCCATTATTCCATGCCCTCCGCCCGCCTAAACCTCCCCAGGAAGGTCCTTCCAACGTCTGGCGAGAATTTCCCTGCAATCGCCCATTCTGCTCTGGAGGCTCGAACCATGCCCAAGATCGTCTTCATCGGCGCGGGCAGCGTCGTTTTCACCAAAAACGTCCTGTCCGATTGTTTCTCGTACCCGGAGCTGCAGGAGAGTACCGTCTCACTCTTTGACATTGACCCCGACCGCCTGCGCTTCGCCGAGTCCATGGTCGGCAAGGTCGCGGAGTTCTGGAATGCTCGCCCTACCATCGAGGCCACCCTGGACCCCGAGGCCGCCTTCGCCGACGCGGACTATGCCATCAACGCCATCCAGGTCGGGGGCTATGACCCCTGCACCATCACCGATTTTGAAGTCCCCAAAAAGTACGGATTGCGGCAGACCATCGGCGACACCCTGGGCCTCGGAGGGATCATGCGCGCGCTGCGTACCATTCCGGTCATGCTCGACTATTGTGAGCTCATGGAGGACGTCTGCCCCGAGGTCACCCTGCTCAACTACTCCAACCCCATGTCCATGGTCACCTGGGCGATCCTGGAAGCCACCGAGATCCACGCGATCGGTCTCTGCCACAGCGTGCAGGGCAGCTATCGGCATCTGGTCGAGGCCCTCGGCGTGGACCCCGACGAGGTCAACTGGACCTGCGCCGGCGTCAACCACATGTCCTTCTACCTCACCCTGGAGCACAACGGCGAGGACCTCTACCCGCGCCTCCTGGAGGCCGTCCGCTCCGGCGCCTACGCCCCCGACTGGGACCGCGTGCGCCTGGACATGCTCCTGCGCCTCGGCTACTATATCACCGAGTCCAGCGAGCACTTCAGCGAATACAACCCCTGGTTCATCAAGCGCGACCAGCCTGAGCTGATCGAGAAGTTCAACATCCCGCTGGATGAATACCCCCGCCGCTGCGTCAGCATCCAGAAATGGTACGAGGACATGGTGGCCGAAATGGGGGCCGGGAAGGGTTTCGAGGACCTCAAGCGCAGCTCGGAGTACGCCTCCCGCATCATCCACGCCATGGAGACCGACGAGCGGGAGCTCATCCACGGCAACGTACTCAACGAGGACCTGATTGACAACCTCCCCTACGGCTGCTGCGTCGAGGTGCCATGCCTGGTGGACAAGAACGGCCTCCAGCCGCTCAAGGTGGGTCTGCTGCCCCCGCAATGCGCGGCCCTCAACCGGACAGCGGTGAATGTCCACGACCTGACCGTAACCGCGGCCCTCACCGAGTGCCGCGACTTCGTTTACCACGCAGCCATGATGGACCCCCACACCGGCGCTGAGCTGACCCTGGAGCAGATCTGGTCACTGGTGGACGACCTCCTGGAGGCCCACCGCGACTGGCTGCCTGACTACCTGAAGGAGTAGAGTCACCCCTCCCACCATGCCAACTATCACGCCCAAAATCATCCCCGCCGATACGGAAACCGAGGTTGTCATCACCTCCGGTCCGGAAGAACCGTCTTTTGACCCCGAGCAGGACTACACAATTCAGCTTTTTGATATGGAGACGGGGACTTTTGCCACACCGGCGGCGCCTCCCCTGCCTCTCCGCCCTCAATCGGGGGTACTGCGCTTCCGGCAGTTCTTCGCGGGCGAACAGGAGCATCGGCTGCTCCTCTCGGCCGACGGAGAGGAGCCTCCCGCCCGTCTCCACGTGTACTCGGTCCAGCCCGATCTCCTCGCCCGCCGGCCCTTCAAGGGCGATCTGCACCAGCATTCTCACTGTTCGGATGGTCGCGAGGCTCCCGCAGCCGTCGCCGCGCATAACCGTCGGATCGGCATGGACTTCGCCGCCCTTACCGACCACCGCCTCTATGCCCCCTCGCTGGAAGCCATCGAGGCCTTCGCCGAGGTCCCCCTGGACCTCCGTCTGTACCCCGGCGAGGAGGTGCACCCGCCGGACAATCCCGTCCATTTCGTCAACTTCGGCGGGGAGTACAGCGTCCACGCACTCTTCGACCAGCCCCGGTACATGAAGGAAGTGGATGCCCTGCTCGCCAGCCTGCCGGACGTTCCCGAGGGTCTCAACCCCTACGTGTACGCCAGCTCACTGTGGACGCTGCAGGCCATTCAGGAGGCCCACGGAATCGCCATCTTCTGTCACCCCTACTGGGTCTGGGGCGAGACCTACAACGTCCAGGAGCCACTCACAGCCCGGCTGTTCCGCGACCAGCCCTTTAGTGCCTACGAACTGCTTAGCGGCTATTGGGCCTATGAGACCGAATCAAACGCTCTGCAAGTGGCACGCTACTACCACGAGGTCGCTCAGGGCCATCTTCTCCCCATCGTGGGGGTCTCCGATGGACATGGCATCGAACGCGGGCTGCACGGCTGGTACTACACTCTGGTGCTTGCGCCGTCACCAGAATTGGAGGACCTGCGGGAGGCGATTGGCAACCATTTCTCGGTAGCTGTGGAGCAGGTGCCGGGCATGCCCGCCCCGCGCCCTTACGGGCCGTTCCGCCTGGTGAAGTACACCAGCTTCCTCCTGCGTGAGGTACTGCCCGCTCATGATGCGTTATGTATGGAGGAGGGAGAGTGGATGGCCGAGCATCTGCGCGGCGAGCCGCAGGCTGCGAATCATCTGGCTCACGCGCAAGGACGAACGCACGAGTTGTATGACCGCCTGTGGGCCTCCAGTCCCCAGTAAGGAATATGGCATGAGAACCAGACTGATCTGCGCGGTCCTTCTGCTGCTCGGGTCGCTGGCCTCGGTGGCCTCGGCTCAGCAGGTGCTGGACCTGGCCCGCATCCAGGACCAGACGCTGGGCAACGGCATGAAGGTCATCATCAAATCTGAGCCTTATTGGCGCGCCGTCGCTCTGGGCGTCGTCATCCGCTCCGGCGCCAAGGATGATCCCGCAGGGAAGGCCGGCCTGGCTCACCTGGTTGAGCATCTGCTGTTTGAGCCTTCCCTGCCCGGCAAGTCCCTCTCTCTCGCCGTGGAAGACCTGGGCGGGGCAGTCAATGCCTACACCAGTGCCGACTTTACCCTCATCAACCTGGCGGTCGCCAGCCAGTTCGCCCCCGACCTGATGAGCCAACTGGCCGGCACGGTCTTCGGCGCCAGGTTCGTCCCCGAGCAGGTGGAGGCCGAAAAGCAGATGGTGCTGCGCGAGATGGCCGACCGCGACTCCGCCCTCCAGACGCGCCTTTCCACCCTGGGCTTTGATCTGGCCTTCACCGTGCACCCTTACCGCCACCCTATCCCCGGCACCCGGGAGAGCGTGACCGACCTGACCCTGGCGGACGCGCAGCAGTTCTACCAGGACCACTACGTTCCGGGGAACATGGCCCTGATCGCGGTGGGGGACGTGGACCCCACCGCCTTCTTCGCCTTGGCCCGGCAGCATTTCGGGGCCGTGCCGGCCCGACCCCGCCTTCCCGAGAATCTGCCCGCCGAGCCGCCCCAGACCGAGCCTCGCAGCCGCATCCGCACCATGGATATCGCCAATGCGGTGATCCAGTTCGCCTGGCAAGCTCCCGGAATCAGCCAACCCGCCGAAGTGTGCGCGATGGACCTCATCTATACCGCCATGACGCGCGGCGAAACCAGTCTGCTCAGCAAGGCCCTCAACGCTCAGCGCTTGGCGCTGCACTCCGAGGCCGGCTTCCTCACCCAGAAGTATCCGGGGCTCTTCACCATCACCGCCATCACCCCACCGGACAAGCAACTGGAGGCCCGCCAGGCCATCCTGGACCTGGTGCGCCAGTTCCACGAGATCCCCACCTCCGCCGAGGAGCTGGCCTACCTCAAGAAGCTGCTCTATGCCGACTACGCCTTCGACAATCAGAGCTACTCCGACCAGGTGGGCACCTTGGCCTTCTATGAGGCCCTCAGCACCTATCGCTTCGCCACCAACTACCTCGCGATCGTGAACGCCGTGACTTCCGAGCAGCTTCAGGAGGCCGCGCGCAAGTACCTGCGTGAGGACAACTACAACCTGACCGTACTCAGCCCGGAATCCGCCAACCAGGGAGGCCTGCATGCCTAGGCGCTGGTGGATACTCCTTCTCGCGCTGAGCCATGCCCCGGCCTGGGCGCAGCCCCCGCCGCGGGAGCGGCTCCCGGATGTCGTCCTCAGCAACGGCCTCCGTGTCATGGGCTGCGAGGACCGCTCCACCAGCCTAACCGGCGTACACCTGGCGGTGAAGTTGGGCGCCGAGGCCGAGGCTGAGGCCCTGCCCGGCGCGCGTTACCTGCTGCAAGAGCTCTT
The DNA here is from genome assembly GCA_012523355.1 of candidate division WS1 bacterium. Lineage (GTDB taxonomy): Bacteria > Armatimonadota > Zipacnadia > Zipacnadales > Zipacnadaceae > Zipacnadum. The sequence continues at coordinate 4,407 of JAAYIR010000215.1, read as the reverse complement.
CCGGTACCGCCTGGAGGAGGAGCTGCGAGGTCAGCGCCAGTTCCTGGATCTCTCCAACGCCTTGCTGGTGGGCCGCGGCCTGGACCTCTCCACCGACTGGGATCATGTCTCCCTGGTCACGCTCTGCCCACGGTCCGAGCTACGAGCCTTGCTGGAGGTCATCGCGCAGGTCTGCTTCGTTGAGCCTCTCAGTGAAACCGCGCTGGGCGCCGCTCACCTCCGCGCGCAGGAACAATGGCGCCGCTCACAGGCCAACCCCGCCGAGGCCACCTATTACCTGTTCCGCCGGGCCCTGCTGGGAGACACCCCCGCCGCCCGTCCGGTCTTCCCTTCGCCCCAGACTCTGCCCCGCCTGACCCTGCCCGCCCTGCAGGCCCTGCGGGACCGCTACTACGTGCCCGGTAATTCGCTCCTCACCCTCGCCGGACCCGACGAGCCGAACCAACTGGTCGCAGAGGCGGTGGAGGCCATGACCGCCATCCCCCGCCGTCCCGCCCCCGGCGGCTGGCTCCCCGACTACCCCCCTCAGCCCTCCAACGTACAGGTCGGGCAGAACCCGCACCTGCGCAGCGGGCGCCTGGGGATCGCCTCCCTGATCATCGGCTTCCGCTTCCCGGCCCTGACCGATCCTGACTTCCCCGCCGCTCTGGTCCTGTATCAACGGCTGGCCGGGGATGGTGGCGTGCTGGCTACCGACGCCCGCTTCCGCCAGACGCTCAACTCGGCCCTGGCCGGATACACCGTCCGCGGGCCGCTGCTCGTGGATGCCATGCCCCCGGCAGCGGAGGCCGTGCCCTACACCGCGATTCACGTGCAGAGTGCGCCGGATGCCATTGTCCAGGTGCAGGAAGCCCTGCTGAGAGTGTTGTATGAAGTGCGGGACACCCCCAGCGGCGAACAGGCGCTCAGTCGCGCCCGCCGCCGGGCCATCAATGCCCTGGCCCTGGCCGGCCTGGATCAGCCCGGCCGCGCCCGCACCCTGGGGGAGTGGGCACTCTTCGCCCGCGGCTGGGCCCCGCTCCAGCGTCTCCCCGAAAGCATCAGCCGCGCCACCCAGGCCGACCTCACCCGGGTGGCCACCCGCTGCTTCTCCCAGCAATACATCGGACTGCAAATGCCATGAGCAGGACCGGCTACTCTCCCGTCACCGGCCTGCCGCCAGGAGGAGAATCGCATGATTGAAGGCGTTGCTCTCAAGTCACTGAATGTTCACGCCGACGAGCGTGGTTATCTGATGGAGATCTTCCGCGACGACGATGAGCTCTTCGAGCGCTTCGGCCAGGTCTACATGACCACCTGCTATCCGGGCATTGTCAAAGCCTGGCATGCTCACACCCGCCAGCATGATAACGTCTGCTGTGTCGCCGGCAGCATGCGCCTGGGCTTGTTCGACGACCGCGCCGACTCGCCCACCCAGCGAGAAACCATGTCCCTGATTCTGGGCCTCGTACACCCGGTCCTGGTGCATATACCCCCCGGCGTCTGGCACGGTTTTACCCCCGCCGGTCCCGAGACTGCCACCATGGTCAATGTCCCCACTCAACACTACGACTATGCGGAGCCGGATGAGCTGCGCCGCGATCCCTTCGACCCGGACATCCCCTTCGACTGGCTGATTAGAGGTGGCTGATGGGCGAACCTCCCGCCCCGGACAACCCGCCCCCGCTCCAGGCCCCCCTCACCCAGGTCAACCTCTATGACGAACCCGACGCTCTGGGCCTGGACATCGCGGACCTTGGGCGCTACATTGTCTCCGTACTCCCCGCCGTGCAGGCCGAGGTCCGGCGCGATTTCCTCACGCACCACCTGGCGCCGTATTCCGAGGCACAGCGCGAGACCCTGGGGCGCGAGCTCCTCGCCCAGTTCCGCCGGGCTCACGTTGGTCAGGCCTCTGGCCCCCCGGTAGGACAGGCGTCTCTCCGGTCCCGAAGTCAGGAAGAGCCTCTCGAAGCCGGGGAAACCACGGACCTAGAGTTCTACGATGGCCGCCTGGTCCGCGAACTTCTCGGCCTCCTGCTGCCTCCGGAGGAGCGCGACCCCGGCCTCCTGCACCTGGTCTTCACCAACTGGCGCCTGGCGCTGCCCAACCCGGAGGGCGACTTCTTCCAGGCCCTCTCGCTATTCAGCACGCCCACGCTGATCTCGCTCACGGGCGTGCTGGAGGCCCTGGCCCCGCCCCGCGAGTACGACTTCCTGCGCGCCCAGCTAGCCATGTTCGGTCTGGAGGAGAACCTGGAGGACCTGGACGAGCAGTTCGCGGCGCGGCTGCTCGCCCCCGGTGATCCACGCCTGGGGGAGGTGCTCAAGGGGCTGGTCCTGCAAGCCCTCTTCGGCCATCTCTGGGGCGCAGTCTCTTGCCCCGACCCCGACTGCCGACTATACAACGCCCGGACTTATGGGGAGCTCCTGCATGCCCAGACCCGGCCCGGCGCGGGCCCCTGCTCCCCCCATCGCGCCTGGCTCCGCTCCCTGGGAGGGGCTCCGGAGAGAGCCTAACCTTCTCTCCATGCCGCGCCTCCGTTGCGGTCTGCTTCCCTCGCCCAACCGTCAGACGTGGAGAGGGAGAGAGAGGACCAAGGGGGTAGAGCCTCTGATTCAGAGGGAAGGCTGAAAGATGACAGCTTACTGCGCCGGCAGCTCTACCACCTGTCCCAGTGGCGTGCCGCGTTCACTCTCCATCGCCAGACGCACCGTGCTGGCTCCGGAGGCGCGCAGCTCCTGGTTCACTTCCAGGACCTTGCTGGGCGTCACCGCCAGACTGATCGGAGTCCCCACCGACTGCCCGGAGGCATCCAGCAGCGTGATGAGCAGGTTGCCCGCCGCGAATACTCCCAGCTTGCCCTGCAGACGTAGCTTGTCGCTCTCGGGCTTGAGCTCCAGTGGCTGAGTGAGGGCCGCCAGGTCCGTCACCCCGCGGATCGGCCCCGGGGCCATGGTCGCAAACCAATCCTGTACAAAGGTGACCTGCCGACCAGGGGCCACCTCCTGCAGTGGTCCACGCGAGAGCAACTTCAGCCCGCCCCGGCCCCCGGCGTACTCACCGGCGACGACCTCCACCATCGCCCCGCCGGGGTAGTCATGCAATTCATTGACCTGGAAGCGCCGGACGTAGGTCCTCTGGTTCACGGTATCCGTCACCGCCAGCCAGCCTGCCGTGTTGCGCACTGCAACCGCTCCGGCCTTCCCCTGATACGCCACCTGTACCTGTCGCTCGCCGCCGGGAAGCACTTGTGCCAGGTCCTTATCGCCGCTCAGGCTCCAGAAGCCCTCCGGGTGCGCGGAAAGGCCCGTGGCCGCGGGTATGTACGCCTGGACTTCCCCGCTGGGGGGCTTGCTCCCGGTGACGCTCTGCACCGCGCTGGCCGAACCCAGACTCCACTTGGCCGGTTTATCGCCGGTGTTCCTGAGGCTCTCGGCGACTTGCAGATGCGTGGTGCCCGCGTAGAGGCGCAAGGTGCGGGTGAGCTGCACGCCCGCGGCCTGGTCCTCCGGGCTGACCATCTTCACCTCCGCGAGGATCCCTCGCGCCGTGGTCACGGAGCCGGTCCACTTGCCGTTGAGGACCAGAGCGGTGGCTTCCCTATCGCCGGAGCTAAGCTGGGGCCGGTCGCCGCCAAAGTCCAGGGCTTCGCCCTTCCCATCGTCGGTCTTGCCGTAGAGTGTAGCCTCAGCCCGCAGACACTCCGCCTCGCCTAACTTATAGCTGAGGATGCGTCCCCCGGCTGCCGGCACGGCTATCACCGTAACCAGTCCGTTGCTGAGCTGCAAGGCTTGCCAGCCGTGATAGTCCACCTCCGCAGCCTCGGCTTCCGGCGCCGCGGCCAGCTCCTGGGAAAAGGTCTGACCGGAGATACGCGGCTCCGTCTGCGTTCCCAGACTCGCCGGGCTCTGGGTCGCGCCCCCGCAGCCGGCCACCAGGGCCGCCACGCCCAGGACGAGAAGCCTCCCATATCCTGCTCGCATCACCATCGCCTCCTGCGCCTCAACTGCCCCTTAAGGACGTTGAGCGGCCCGGTGCAGTTCCTCCACTACGCCTCCCACCCCGAAACCTTTTTCCGGAAGGCCTCATCGGGGCGAGTGTCAATCCGGGCGGTCTCCTGCGGGGGCAGGTAGCGCGGGCCACCGAAGTCCATCGTCGCGCGCAGCGTGCGCACCGCCTTCACCGTCATCTGCGTGGTGCTCAGAATCTCCTCCGGGTTCTTACCGGTCACCAGCAGCCCATGATTCTGCATGAAGATGACGCGCGGGCAGCTACTGTGAACCTGGAGGAAGGCCTCCATCGACTCCCGTACCGCCCGCGCCAGCCCAATCCCGGGATCGGTATACGGCACCCAGCAGGTAGCCGGACCGCAGAAGACCACTTCCTCGGGGGTCAGACGCCCTCCACGGGCCAGCTCCTCCCCGCGC
>JAAYIR010000214.1 GCA_012523355.1 candidate division WS1 bacterium | reverse complement strand
GGAAGCTGCTAGCGGTGCGCGTGGATCGTGTACGGTTGCCCCAGGGGCGCGAGGCCACCCGGGAGATAGTGGAGCACGCCCCGGCGGTTGCCGCCGTGCCGCTGTTGCCCGGGGGTCGGGTGGTCCTCGTCCAGCAGTGGCGCCACCCGGCGCGCCAGGCGCTGCTGGAGATCCCGGCCGGGGTAATGCACCCCGATGAGACGCCGGAGGAGTGCGTCTGCCGTGAGCTTGCCGAGGAGGTCGGCTATCGCCCACAGGCCCTGCACAAGCTGTTTTCCCTGTATCTGGCACCGGGGTATTCGGAGGAGATCATCCATATCTATCTCGCGGAGGAACTCCTCCCGGAGAGTCTTGAGCCGGATGAGGACGAGGACCTGGAGACTGTAATCATGCCCTTGGGAGAGGCTGTGTCTCTGTGTCAGGAGGGGAAGATACAGGACGCCAAGAGCGTGGCCGGATTGCTGGCGACGGCCCAACGGGGGCGGCGTTGAGAAGAGAGTGGAGATGATGGTCAAGCTAGAGCGGGAACTGTGTGCTGATCTGCAGCAGGCGCTCCAGTATGAGTGGCTGGAGACGGATGGCCTGGGTGGATTTGCCTGTGCCACGGTCCTTGGCGCTCATACCCGTCGTTATCATGGGCTGCTGGTTGCCGCCACGCATCCGCCGGTGGGCCGCCGCGTCCTGCTCAGCAAGCTGGAAGAGACGCTCCAGTACGGTGAGCAGTCTGTGGCGCTCGGCACCAATCTCTACCCCAACGCTGTCTTCCCGAAGGGATATCGGTATGCCCAGGGCTTCCGCCTCGACCCCTGGCCGGTCATGACCTTCCGCGCGGAGGAGATGGAGCTGGAGAAGTCCGTATTCATGCCCCATGGGCTTCCGGCGACGGTGATCCAGTACCATTTGTCTTCCGCTCCGGCTCCCCTGTGGCTACTGCTGCGGCCCCTCCTGGCCTGCCGCGACTACCACCATCTCTCTCAGAGCTCCACGGCCTTCGACAGCGCCCTGACCGAGGGGCAGGAACGCTTCACCGTTACGCCCTACGACCCTGCCTCACAGGTCACGCTACACTATCCGGGCGGTGAGTTCTGGCGCGACGGATTGTGGTACTACAACTTCCTCTACCTTCGGGAGCAGGAACGCGGTCTGGACTTTCAGGAGGACCTCTATAGCCCGGGGGAGATTCGCTTCCTGCTCAATCCAGGTGAGACCGTCTCGGTAGTGGCCTGCAGCGACCCCGACCTGCGCCCCGAGCCGGAGGCCTGGGCCCAGGAGGAGCGCACCCGTCGGGCCGGGCTCACTGAAGGGCGTCAGGACCCCGTCTCCCGCCAACTGCTTCTCGCCGCAGATCAGTTCCTGGTCCGGCGCCAGGTGCGAGGAAAGAGGTTGCTGAGCATCATTGCCGGCTATCCCTGGTTCACTGACTGGGGCCGCGACGCGATGATCGCCCTGCCCGGTCTCCTGCTGGCTCCGGGTCGCGTGGAGGAGGCGGGGCAGGTGCTGCAGGCCTTCGCCGGTCACCTCCGGCACGGTCTCTTGCCCAACACCTTTGGCGACGATGGCAGGGGCGCGGCCTATAACACCGTGGACGCCTCCCTCTGGTTCATCCAGGTTGTTCGCCACTACGCCGAGCGTGTCCGCCAGCCCCAGACTCTGCGTCCCCTGCAGCACGCAGTCGAGCAGATTCTCACCGCCTACCGTGAGGGGACCGATTATGGCATCGGCATGGACAAGGACGGCCTGCTCCACGCCGGTTCGTCTGAGACCCAGCTTACCTGGATGGACGCCAAGGTCGGCGAGGCCGTCTTTACCCCGCGTGACGGCAAGCCCGTGGAAATCAACGGCCTGTGGTATTCCGCGCTCCGCACGGCCGACTATCTGGAGGAACGAGTCGGACGGACGTCCGGGCCGTCAGAGGGTCAGGCGGGACGCCTGACCCACCGGGGGCTTGCTGCCCGGGTGCGCGCTGCCTTCGAGTCGGCCTTCTGGTGTGAGGAGCGGGGCTACTTCTACGATTGTCTCGGCCCCGGCGGTCCGGACGCCTCTTTGCGCCCCAACCAAGTCCTGGCCCTCTCCCTGCCGTACGCCCTGGGCACAGCCGAGCAGATGCGTCGCGCCCTGCAGGCCGTCACCGCGCACCTCCTCACTCCCTTTGGCCTGCGCACCCTCGCTCCTGACGAACCCGGCTACCGCGGGCAGTATACCGGCGATCAGTGGTCCCGCGACAGCGCTTATCATAACGGTACGGTCTGGCCCTGGCTCCTGGGGCCTTACTGCAAGGTCTATCTGCGGGTGGAAGAGGTAACCGCTGACAGCCGGCGCCAAGTACGGGCCTTCCTTCAGCCGTTAGTGGACTACCTGTTGGACGGCGGCGTGGGTACGCTGCCGGAGATCTTTGATGGCGATCCGCCCCACGCCCCGCGTGGCAGCTTTGCGCAGGCCTGGAGTGTGGCTGAGGTGCTGCGCCTGTGGCTGCAGTATCGCCTTGATGAGGCCTAGACCCCGTGGATGTGTCTCGCCTGTGGGAAGAAATCCTGGAGCTGTTTTTCCCGCCGCGTTGCGGTGTCTGTGACTTGCTAGGCGAAGAAGCGTTCTGTCCGGCCTGTCGGGCTGCGGTCGAGCTGCTGACGCCGCCCTATTGCGTATCCTGCGGGCGCGCGCTGATGCCTAGCGCTGGCGCGGAGGTGCTCTGTGGTGAGTGCCGGCTCACGCCTCCGGAAACCGCGGGTGCGCGTTCGGTGGGGTTGCACAGCGGCGTGCTTCGCCAGGCGGTGCTACGTATGAAGTTTGACCGACGCCGCGAGCTGATACGGCCCCTGGGGCAACTCCTCGCCGAACGTGTGCGCCTGGAGGCCAGCTATCCGCATCCAGTGCCGCTGGACCATGTCACGGCGATCCTCCCCGTTCCGCTGCATCCCCGGCGTCGGGCCTGGCGGGGCTTCGATCAGGCAGTGCTGCTCAGCCGCGTCCTCAGCCGTGCTGCAGGCTTGTCGCTCTGGGAGAACGTGCTGGTGCGCGTCAAGAACACTCCCCAGCAGATCGGCCTCAGCTCAGAGCAGCGGCGCCAGAACGTGCGTCATGCCTTCGCGGTGCGGCGTCCCCACCAGGACCGGATTCGGGGAGGGGACTTCTTGCTCGTGGACGATGTCTACACCACTGGCGCGACGCTCCAGGAGGCCGCCCGCACTCTCAACCGGGCCGGAGCACAGCGAGTCTACGCCCTGACCCTCACCCGCACCGCCCCCACCTGGCATCTGGGATCGCTGGTCCAACTTGGGGACGAGGAGGATGGTCCTCCGGGCATCTAGTCCCTGGGGCCTGCGATGGCGTCCACCTCAACAAACCGGGTGTTGTACTTCCCGCGGCCGTCGATCATGCGGAAAGCATCGAAGCCCGTGATCTTTCGGTCAGAGAGGTCCACCTCCAGCACCCCGTAGGTGTTGTACTGCGTGGCGGAGTTGGGCCGTTGCAGGAACTCGGTTAGATCGCTCCAGGCCTGGGTCCGGGCGTCGCGCACGGCGAACTTGACGCGGAATCCGCTGCGCGCCATATCCGCGCGCGACCAGGTCAGCCGGATGGTCTGGAGCACCTGTTCGGCGGGCAAAGTCTCCCCGAGCTCCCAGTCCAAGGCAATCTCCTGGGCGCCCTGAATTATCGCGTCGCTCAAGGGCGCACGTGGCGTGGCAGCGTCACTGAGTATCGGGCAGGGCTCCCGTGACCCCCGCCCGCCTCCGTACCAGCTGGTCTCTTGGGGGGAGGTGGTGAACGGCTTGCCTTGCAGCAGGTCGTCCGTCGCCATCGTCAGGTCGTGGGGGTCCAGCACGCGCATATTGACGCCAGGGGCGAGGGTCTGCTCCGGGGGGAGGTTTTGGCTCGGCGTAGTTGCGGCATCTCCGGGCAGGGGCGAAAGCAGGGAGAAGGTCCCCAGCCATTCGGGAAGCTCGGAGCCGGCGACGGCCGGCAGCCATACGGCGTGGCGGCCGTCAGCAGCGATGCGGGAGAGGGTAGCGCGGAATTGCCAGCCGGCCTCCACACCGCGCCCCGTCAGGGTCCGCAAGGGCAGCGCTACCCGCAGCACCGACACCCCCTCCGGGGCCGACTCGATCTTCGTCACTGCACCGCTCTTCCAATTAGCTGTGCTGCCATAGGAGGCAGTCACATGTCCATCGGGCCAGAAGCGGTAACGGCAGGCAGGCAGGTCGGGTCGGAAGGTACACACCAGGTCCCACGTGTCATCCGGGGAGGTCCGAGGGGAGGCGTCCTGGAGCCGGGCATACAGGTACTTCCCGTCGTGAACCAGTCGTGCCTCCAGTTTTCGCTCGGAGGGTTCACCGGTCTCCGTGAGCCAGGCCTTGATCGTCGCGGCCTCGGTGAAGTCAGCCTGGGAGGGGTCGCCCTCCGCCGGCTCGATGCGGGGGATGGCCAGACTCCTCTGGAGCTGGGGGTCTGGCTGCTTCCACCACTGTCGGACCAGATAACCAGTGCGGCCCTTGAGCATGTACTGCCAGAGGCCCTTCTCGAACAGGGCGACACGTCGGACCTCGAGACTTTCCCGCGCCTCGGCCTTGGCCTGGGTCATTAACCGGCCCAGCGCCTCCATGCGCTCCGGGGTGCCGAGGTATTTCCAGGCCATCTCTTCCGTCTGGTGTCCCGGGTTCGGCGGATAATTGTCCGGGTCGCCGTAGATGTTCTCGATCATCTCATACATCTGCTCCATGGGCCTGGCCGCGCGGCCGTAATACCGCGTGAAGAACTCATCAATATAGGCGTTGCCGTCCATTGTGGGGTCGTCAGCCATCTTCGCCGCGATTAGCATCTCGAGCTGGTCCATAAGCGCGCTACGCTGGCCGT
>JAAYIR010000030.1 GCA_012523355.1 candidate division WS1 bacterium | reverse complement strand
GGGTTTGGGCTCCGTGAGTATACCGTCAAGTTCCTGCCCGACACGCTGCTCTTGATGGGGCGGGATGATCCTGACCGGAGCGAATTGAAGTACGAGGTGGACACCGCCTATGACTCGCTCCCCAATCTGTATAGCGACCGGGGATCAGCCTTTGCCGTGTACGATCTGTTGGAGAAATACTGCGGAGTACGCTGGTACCGGCCGGGGCCCATCGGCCTGGTCTACCCGGAAAAGACAACCTTGACGGTCAGCGGACCGGATATTCGCCGGTCGCCCATGTCGCGGCACCTCCAGCTTTACTACGGGAATGTAGAAGGCTTTGACGGGGCCATTGGACTACAGCCCCGGGATTCGCTGGAGCGTGCGGAGATCACCAATCTCCTGTACGAGGAGATCTATGCCAAGTACGACCCGAAGAAGACTCAAGCGAATCTCCTGGCGCGCCGCAAGGAGGGCATGCTCTACCTGCACCGCATGCGCACCGGCGGAGAACCCTTCGCGGGCAACCATTCCTTCTACGGCTACTACGACCGCTTCTGGGAGAAAAATCCACAGAAGCCGGAGCTATGGGAAGAGGCACATCCAGAATGGTTCGCGCAGGGCTACGAGGGCAAGCCGCCGCAAATGCGGTACACCAGCCGGGGGTTCATTGAGCAGGTCATCAAGGACGCGCGAGAGTATTTCGACACTGGCAAGAAGTACCCGGGGGCCCAGGCCTTCGGGGAATATTTTGCCCTGTGCCCGATGGACAATAGCTCGTACTCGAAGGACCCTGAGGAGCAGGCGCTATTCAACCAGGATGAAGCTTCTAACATGCAGTTCAACAACGGTCGGTGGAGCGATCTCATCTGGGGCTTCACCAACGAGGTGGCTAAGGAAGTGCGGAAGACTCATCCTGACAAGTACCTGGTGCAACTCGCGTACGCCCAGTATGCCTACTATCCGCGCCACATCCGGCTGGAGCCGAACATTGCGGTGCAACTCTGCCTGCACATCCGCAATTGGTGGTGCCCCTCCATGGAGGTCAATGACGTCAAGATGTTGACCGAGTGGGCCACCAAGGAGCCGGGCCGCCCGCTGTACATGTTCAACTACTACTGCTTCCCCCAGGAGAACTCAGGCTACGGCAAGAGCTGGCACTGCTTCCCCGGCTTCTTCGGACACGCGGCGGCCCGCCAAGCCCAGCTCTATAAGAAGTATGGCGTGCGAGGAATCTTCTTCTGCGGGGTGCCGACTGATCCAGATCACTATTTCGTGACGAAGATGTATGACGATCCGGACCTGAACTTTGACCAAGCCCTGGACGAGTACTTCAAGCTCTACTACGGTGCGGCGGCGGAGCCGCTTAAGCAGATATACCTGAAGATCGAGGACATCTTTGGCAATCCCAAGAACTATCCTCTGCACATCCAGAGAGACAATCGACATTATCATCAGAACGTGGAACTGGCCTGGGGATATCTGGGCACCGAGAAGCGTATGGCAGAGCTGCAAGAGTTGATGGATCAGGCAAACGCGCTCGCTCAGACCGAGATGGAGAAGCGCCGGGTGTTAGTCTTCCAACGGGAGATCTGGGATTACATGGTTCAGGGTAAGCGGAAGTACATGGAGGGCCTGGGCCAGAACGTGAATGCGGGCAAAGCTATCCGCGCCCAGCTCTTGCGCCGTGGCGGTCCCCTGCGAGACCCTGGCGAAGTGGATTTCATCGAGGCCACGCCGCTCTACGGCTGGCGTCAGGCTAGTGGCGAGCCCACAAAGCGGCTGCTGCGTGGACAGGTAGCGCATGACAAGCGGTACCTGTATCTGGAGCTTACTGATGCCAGCGGGGACACGCCGAAATCTGACCCGGAGATTACCGGAGGGGACTATTGGCAAGTTCTTCTGGCAGAGGCACGAGGGGCTGGGTATCGGGCGCTGTTGGAGAATCCGGAGGGTAAGGTTCGGTCCCAGGTAGGGCCGCCCGAGACAGCAGGGAATGAGCCGCCGTGGGAGAGCCTGGCAAAGGTGACTTCCAGCGTTGCCGGGGGAGAGTGGGTCACACGGATTGCCTTGCCGCTCAGCAAGGTCGTAGCGGATGGCATCGAGCCCGGCGAGCAGTTTTTCATGAACGTGGTACGGCGGTCGGGAACGGACGACGATCAGCCCATGTGGGCCTCCACCCAGGCTGACTTTGAGGATACTGCCCGGCTGAACGCGGTGCAGCTGGACGAGGGTAAGGCGCTGGCGGGGCTTGACCTGGACCTGGTGCCAACCGAGCCAGTTAGGGAGGGAGTTGTCGGGTTGTGGGAGTTCACGGAAGGCAGCGGCACCACTGTCGCGGACAGTAGTGGATACGGCGCGGAGGGCAAGCTCATAAATGGGCCTACCTGGGGGACCGGGCGGCATGGGAAAGCCGTTGAACTGAATGGCTATTACCGGTGGGTGGACTTGGGTCTGGAGCCCCAATTCGTCTTGCAGACTCTGGCCCTGGAGACGTGGGTGAAGTTCACGACGATGGCCGGGTACGCTGCGGTCATGGGACGGGGATATGCGGAAGGCGGGTCTTACAGCCTGCATATCCGCTACGGCGACGGCTCCATCTGGTTTGAGCTTGGTGACACCCAGGGCAAACGGCATATCTACAACCCGCGCGAGGCGGCGGTGCCGGTGGGGGAGTGGTGTCATATCGTGGGGACCTACGATGGGCAAACCATGCGCGTGTACCTCAACGGGCGAGAGGTGGGGTCGGGGCTGCCCGTACAACTGACCATTGCGGAAGGTAAGTCTCCGCTTACCGTAGGCTATTTGCCGCAGAACGGCTGGATGGTGGGCCTGGTGGACGAGGCCGCCATCTATGACCGGGCACTGACCCGTGAGGAAGTCTGGCAGAACTACCTGTGGGGTCGGCGCAAGTGAATTCCTGTAGAGCAAGCCTAACTCAATCTTCGAAGAGGTGACGAAATGTTCGTGAGAAGTGTCAGGCATTCTTTGTTTGTGATCGTCGTATTAGCCCTGCTACCTCTGGCTTCGCTGGCGACAGCGTCTCAGCCAGAGTATAGCCTCACGCTGGTGCGCGAGGGACAGCCGACCTCGGCCCTCGTGCTGGCGGTGAATGCTACCCGGGCAGCGCAGTTCGCCGCCCTTGAGCTCCAGGAACATGTGCGGCTCATCAGCGGCGCCACCTTGCCCATAGTCACGGACCCGAGCGAAGCTGTCGGGGTGCGCATCTACGTCGGCGAGAGCCCCAGCACCCGGCGGATGGGGCTGCGCAGCGACACCTTCGGGGTGCAGGAGTATCTGGTGCGCTTCCTGCCGGACGCGTTGGTTCTCATGGGCCGTGACGCGGAGGACTACGGTCGGGTGGACTACACCAGCTACCACACCTTCCCCGCGCTCTACAGCCGCCATGCGACCGAGTATGCGGTCTATGACTTCCTGGAGCGGTATTGCGACGTTCGCTGGTACCGGCCGGGGCCTCTCGGCACCGAGTACCCCGAGACGAAGACGCTGACGGTGAGCGGGGGAGAGGTGCGGCGCAAGCCGGGCTTCAGCTACATCGAGTCCTGCATGTGGAACGTTGGGGACGCCAGGAACTTCGACGACCAGACCCGTCTCTGGCTCAAGACCGACCCGGAGGCGAAGGCAGCCGAGGCCCTGCTCTATGGCGACATCCGCAAGGCCATCCCCAACGACTTCCAGTACGGGATGGAGCTGCGCCGGATTGGTCAGCTCTTCCAGCATCGCCGCCGCATGGGCGGGGAGAAGTTTGGGTGCGGGCACGCCTTCTACGGCTACCTCCCGCGGTTCTGGAAGGACCCAAATGCTACGGAACAGGACAAGCGCTTCGAAGCGGATCACCCCGATTGGTTCGCGCAGGGCTGGACGGGCAAGCCCAGCCAGATGTGCTACACGAATAAGGGGTTCATCGCGCAGGTAGTGCAGGACGCTCGCAACTACTTCGACGGCAAGACGCCCCTGCCTTACGGGATTCAGGCCGGGGGTGACTTCTTCGGTCTGGGGACGATGGACAACGGCTCGTACTGCCAGTGCGCGGAGTGCCAGGCCTGGTTCAACCCGGAAGCCGCCAAGGACGGGCATTTCACTAACGGCAAGTGGAGCGACTACGTCTGGAACTTCTCCAATCAGGTAGCTCGCGAAGTGGCGAAGACCCACCCGGACAAGTACCTCTCGCAGTTCGCCTACGCGAGTTACGCGATGTACCCGACTAAAGTGAAGCCCGAGCCCAATATCGCCGTGGAGCTATGCCTGCACCTGCGCAACTGGTGGTGCCCGACGATGAGAGAGCGGGACCTGCGGGTGGTGAACGATTGGACCGGCGACGGCAGCGGGCGCCCCGCGTATGTCTACGGCTACTGGTCCTTCCCGGCGGAGATTGCGCATAGCTCGGGAAACGCCTGGTATTGTTTCCCGGAGTTCCTGGCCCATGAGTCCGACTGGCAGATGAAGTACTTCAAGGAGCGCGGGATCCGGGGCTTCTTCGTGACCCTCGCGCCGGGACCGGACGGGTACTTCAACCTGAAGCTAATGGAGGACCCCGAGGCCGATATTGACGAGGTGATTGACGACTACTTCATGCGGTTCTACGGCAACGCCGGGGAGCCGATGAAACAGCTTTACCTCGCCATCGAGAAGGCGGTCTCGACCCCCGCGAACTACCCAGACTGGGTTCTGAACAGCCCGAGCGGAATGCACCAGAACGCGGAGATCGCCTGGGGGCACCTGGGGACCGCGGAGCGCATGGCCGAGTTCGCGCAGTTGATGACCAAGGCGCGCCTCGCCGCCCGGACCCCCAAAGAGAAAGCGCGGGTGAAGCTCTTCGAGCAGGAGATCTGGAGCTACATGCTCGCCGGGCGCAAGGTCTATGCAGCTCAGGAATCGGTGGAGCGGCCCCAGGTGAAGGCCGCGTACCTCGAGGGCAGCCCCGCGGCGGGTGACCCCACCAAGGTGGACTGGGCGAAGGCCACGCCGCTGGGGTCGTTCGTGACGGCGAGCGGCGCGGCGCCGCCAAGGGAGATCGCGGGACGGATCGCCCATGATGGGAAATGGCTGTACCTGCAACTGGTGGACCCCGTGGACCCCAAGCTGCTGATGGTCAACAATGACACGCTGGCCGCGGCGGATGACTGGGAGATCTTCTGGGCGCCGCAACGGATGAAGCCGTACTACCAGCTCATCACCGGGCCGACCGGGGCCAGCGCCGCATTGGTCTACGATCCGCTAGGTACGTATGAATACGGAGTGTCCACCTTCAAGACGGGGGTGAAGGTCGTGTCGGACGTGAACGCGCCGGACCGGTGGGTTACCAATATCGCAATGCCTCTGGCGGACCTGCTGCCCGCCGGCGTAAAGCGGGGGGATCTGCTGTACTTCAACATCTTTCGCAACTCGAAGCCGGGCGGGACGAAGTTCTACTACTGGAGTGCCACCTTCGGAGGGCCACACGAGCTGCGGCGCATGGGGGAAATTTCGATCGAATAGGAGCGAGGCCCGCAATGTTCAGAAAGACTGTTGGATTTGTGCTGTGCACCGCATGGCTCTTGAGTCTGGGTGGGCTGGGTTCGTCGGCGAGTGCCCAGCCAGAGTACAGCCTGACGCTGGTGCATGACGGGCAGCCGACCTCGGCTATTGTGCTCGCAGGACGGGCCACCCGTGCAGCGCAGTTCGCCGCCCTTGAGCTCCAGGAACATGTGCGGCTCATCACCGGTGCGACCTTGCCCATAGTCACGAATCCAAGCGAAGCTGCCGGCGTGCACATCTACGTGGGCGAGAGTCCGGGTACCCGCCGGATGGGCCTGCGCAATGACAGCTTTGGGGTGCAGGAGTATCTGGTGCGCTTCCTGCCAGAGGCGCTGGTGCTGATGGGGCACGATGCCGAGGACTACGGCGAAGTTGACCACAGCAACTGGGCGACTTTCCCAGACATCTTCAGCCGGCATGCGACCGAATATGCAGTGTATGACTTCCTGGAGCGCTATTGTGACGTGCGCTGGTTCCGCCCGGGTAACCTGGGCACCGAGTACCCCGAAATGCAGACCTTGACGGTGAGAGGGGGAGAGGTGCGTCGCTGTCCGGGGTTCAGTCACGTCAATTCGTACATGGGGATTCCAGGCGATGCGCGCATCTTCGACCGCCGCACACGCCTGTGGATGAACACGGACCTCCAGGCACAAGAAGCGGAGGCCCTGCTTTACCCGGAGCTGTATGCGAAGTACCAGGGGAAGGGGGGCGAGTATATGCTGAAGATGCGGCGCCTGGGCTTGCTGTTCATGCACCGGCACCGCACCGGGGGCGAACCGTTTAAGGCCGGGCATGCATTCTACGGCTATTACCAACGTTTCTGGAAGGACCCCTCCGCCACCGAGCCTTCGCCGCTCTTTGAGGTTGAGCATCCAGACTGGTTTGCGCAGGGGTACCAGGGTAAGCCCCCGCAGATGTGCTACACGAACCCCGAGTTCATCGCGCAAGTGGTGAAGGATGCGAGGGACTACTTCGACGGCAACCCGCCCCACTATGGCGCGCAGGCGGCCGGAGACTTCTTTGGGGTAGGGCCGATGGATAACAGCTCCTACTGCAAATGTCCCAGGTGCCAGGCCTGGTTCGATGAGGAGCGGGCTGCCGACCCCCTGTTCAGTAACGGTCGCTGGAGTGACTACCTCTGGAACTTCGCTAATCAGGTGGCTCGCGAGGTCAGAAAGACCCACCCCGACAAGTACATTACGTTGAGCGCCTATTCCAAGTACGCTCTTTACCCCCGGAGGGTCAAGCCCGAACCCAACATTGGGCTGCAACTGGCTCTGCACGTCCGCAACTGGTGGTGCCCGGCGATCAAGCAGCGAGACCTGGAGGTCGTGGATCAGTGGACGGGTGACGGTAGCGGGCGTCCGGCGTATGTATACGGTTACTGGAGCTTCCCGGCGGAGATCGC
>JAAYIR010000213.1 GCA_012523355.1 candidate division WS1 bacterium | reverse complement strand
GGCCCCGGTTCTCTAGGGCGCCAGGGTTATCTCACCCATCTTCGTCGGCTCATGGGGACTGGCGCCGGTTGGGTTCCAGGCGTGGGAGACGGGTGGGTCGAGGGCCCTGGTCCGCATGAAGTTCATGTAGAGCTTCTGCCCCTCCTTCGGGCCGCCGTTGCTGAGCAGCTTGCTCAGTGGCAGGGCCACACTGACCACCCAGCGGTCCGGCTGGGTCTCGTCCGTGACGATCACGGCCCCGCTGTCCCACGGGCCGACGATGGCTCCCGGCGCCTTCGACTCCCCGATCGTGCGGTCCTCGTGCCGGCCGCCCGTACCGATATACATCTGGCGGTAAGGCACCTCTCGCGCCCACGCGGTGAAGACTTGCCAGCAGTCATCCTGCAGGCGGGGCCCGGTCTTGAGGGTCGCCGGGTCCAGTTCCTCGGTCAGTTGCAGGTACAGGTATTCCCCGTCGTGGGCGATAAGCCCGCTGAGCTGGGCCTGCGCGGGCTGTCCATTCATCAAGCGCCACTTGGCCAGGGCCCCGGCCTCGTCCCACGGCACGCGCTTCGGGTTCCCCGCCGCTTTTTTCACCCGGGGCACCTCGAGGCGCGGCCCCGCTGCCGCCATCTGCTCCTCGAACTGCTGCCGCCCGGCGAGCATGTATTCCCAAACCTGTTTCTTGAACAACTCAACGCGCTGGCGTTCCAGCGGGGTAACCTTGGCTGCATCGGCCGCCGCGATGTGCGCGGCGAACGTCGCCATGTTCCGGGGGATGCCCAGGTACGCCCACGCCAGGCTGCGCGTCTGATGGCCGCCTCGCGCTTCCCCGCTGGCCATGTCTGGAGGGTAGCTCTGGTGGCTCATGTACGTCTTCTCCACCGCCTCATAGAACTTGCGCAGCGGCTTGCCGGCCGCCCCGTACTGCATGGTGAAGAACTCGTCCAGCAGTCGGTCCACGTCCAGGGACACATCGTTCATCATCCGGCAGGCTACGTACGCTTCCACCATCTGGCCGAAACCGCAGAAGAATATCCCCTGGATGCCGCTCTCCCGCAACCACCGGAACTGTTGGGCAGCCGTGTGGGCGAAGAAACCCGGGAAGGCGTAGAACTTACCGTTGTCCGCGACCTCCTTGGGGAAAGTCCAGTACAACCAGCAGTGCATTGGGCGCTTTCCGGCCTCCGGCGCCCATTGCTCCACAATCCCCCGGTCCATCTGGATCGTCGTGGGGGCCCACCAGTTGCGCGTATGCAGGCACATGTCCACCGCGATGTTGGGCTCCAGCGGGAAAGAAGGATGCCAGGTGTAGGTCCCGTACGCTAGTTGCAGCAAGTACTTGTCGGGGTGTGTCTTCTGCAGCTCGCGGGCTACTCGGTTGGTGAAGCCCCAGATGTAATCCGAGGCCCATCCGTTGAACCCCGGCACCCTCAGATCCTCACGCAACTGCTTCTGCGTCTCCGGATCCTTGGACCAGGAGCTGTTGTCCATCGGCGCCAGCCCGAAGAACTTGCCCGCCGAGGCCACGGCGCCCTGGTACTTCTTGCCGGTGGCGAAATACTCCTCGGCGTCCCGCACCACCTGGGCTATGAATGCCTCGTTGCTGTAGTTCATCTGCGGCGGCTGCTTCTCGTACCCCGTGGCGAAGAACTCCGGATGCTCCCCTTCCCAGCGTTCCGCCGCCTTGGGGTTCTCGTTCTTCTTCCAGAAGCGATCATAGTAGCCGTAGAAGGAATGGTTGCAGGTGAAGCTGTCGCCCCCCATCCGGCTGCGGAGCAGGTGCAGCCAGCACGCGGAGCGCCGGGCATGCACGAAGTCCCAGTCATTCGGGAAGCGCAGGCGCAGCTCCGGCCAGCTCATCTTCTCCACCTCAGCGAACTGGGGCGCGTCTCTGCGCCACAGGCCCACGCTGGATTCCCAGCCCTCCGGCGAGTAGATGGTGGCGGAACGGTCCAGAAAGTCCGGCGTCCGCCGCACGTCACGCCCCTGCGTCAGGACTAGTGTGGTCCTTCGCGGGCACACCGTCCCCAGCTCGGTGGGATTGAACCACCGCACGCCGCAGTATTTCTCCAACACGTCATATACGGCGTACAGCGTTGCGGCCTGGTCGTTCAGGCCCGGCCAGGTCCCGAAGCGAAAGGCGTCGTACGGGTCGTAGGAGACCTTCTCCCGGTCGTCCTTATCGGTGCCCAGCATGACCAGGGCCGTCGGCAGGAACTTGATCATGTACTCCTGGCTCCCAAATCCCGCGCTGCTGCAGCCTAGCGCCTCGGCCTGCGTGCTATCTCCTACCAGGAGGCGGGTACCCCGCACTTTGTGGTCGTCCTCGAAGATCGGCACGGCCACGCCCGTGATAAGCTCGATATGGTGCTGCAGCTCGTACGCCGCGAGTTGCGCGGCTTTGGTGGCCTTCCGGGCGATGATGATCGTGGACGTGGGTTGCCCGTTTTCCACCAGAGTCAGCGCCTGCGACACGGACGGCCAGCACAGAAGCATCAGTCCGGCGAGCAGGAGGTGTATGCTCCTCATTGTTCAGTTCCCTTCTGGAGTGTAATCTCTCCCATCCGTCGGGGGTTGTGGTATCCGCCCAGCGTGGGATTCCAGGCCACGGCGTCGTAGACTCTCATGGAACGCAGGACGTTCATGTAGAACCGGTCTCCGGCCTGGACACCACCCGGTAGGAGCTGGTCCAGCGGGAATGTCAGGTACAGCACCCAGCGGTCTGGCTGGTCGAGGTCTGACACGAGGCGCACTCCACTGTCCCAGAGCGTGGACCCCGGGTACCGATACGCGCCATGCCGGCCCGTGAAGCTCACTCCAATCTGGCTGTATTCCGGCCCCGGAGTCTCGCCGAAGAACAGCTCATACTCATCGTCGTTCCAGATTCCGCCGCGATCCGCCAGTTTCTTCGGGTCCATCATGTCCTGGAGCCGCACATAGAGGTACTGGCCATCGTGGAGCAGGCGCCCCTCCATCTGCTGGTCATGCTTGTCGAGACGGGGTCGGCCCTCGATGCCCTTCCAGTTCGCAAGCACCGCGGCTCTCGACCAATCCAGTGCTGCCGGGTCGTCCGTCGCCGGAGGGGGAATTCGGGGCACGCTCGCCGACTGGATGGGGGCGCTGGCAAGTGCAACATAGGTGTCTCGGCCCTTGACCATGTACTGCCAGAGGCCCTTCTCAAAGAGCTCCACCCGCCTGCGCTCCAGACTGGTCCGCACCGACTGTTTGGCCTGCTCCATCAGCTTGCCCAGCTCGGCCATGCGCTCGGCCGTCCCCAGGTACTCCCACTGCAGCTCTGCTCCGCGGACTCCTGCGGGATAGTTGGCGGGATCGGCATAGATGCCTTCGACCATTTCGTAGAACTTCTTCATCGGCGCGGCAGCGTGGCCGTAGTAGCGGGTGAAGAACTCGTCAATGTACGCGTTCCCATCCACCGTGGGGTCATCTGCCAGCTTCCAGGTCACTAACGATTCCACCTGATCCATTAGCGCACTGCGTTGCCCGTAGGCCAGGTACGAAGGTTCGTAGTATAGCCCTCGTATTCCCGCCGCATGGTAGCGGGCCATCTGCTCGACCACCGAGTGCCCGAAGAAGCCCGGGAAACAGCGGTACTGGCCCTGTGCGGCGCTCAGTGAGGGGAAACAGTAGTACAGCCACAGCAGCTTCCGGCGTTCCGGGGAGTCGTCGACCCAGGCCTTGATTACCTCCCAGTCGTTGTCCAGCGTGGCCTGGCTGTAGACCGCCCGCACCAGCAGGCACATCTGAATGGAGACGTTGGGCGCCAGTTTCTGGTCGCTCGGGGGCCAAGCGTAACTGGAGTAGGCCAGCGCCGAGATGTACTTGTCCGGGTACTTCTTCTCCACAGCCTGGGCCACGCGGTTCACGAAGCCGAAGAGATAATTGCTGGCCGAGTCATTCGAGTGTTGGCCCTTCCCCCGGGTCGGTCCCGTGGGGAGCACCGGCGCACAGGTGGGGCACCTACACCACCCCGAGTTGTCCATTGGCACCACCGAGAAGTAGTCGCCGGCTGCCACGCCTCTCGGCTTCAGCCCCTTGCCCTCAAAGTAGTCCTCCGCGTCCTGGATGACCTGCTGGATCAGCCCCTCGTTGGTATAGCACATCTGAGTGGGCCGTCCCTGCCCGCCCTGCGAGAAGTACTCAGGGTGTTCTTCCAGGAAGCGGTCGTAGTACCCATTTAGAGAGTGGCAAGCGTCATAGGCCTCCCCGCCCAGCCGCACCCGGTGCCACCACAGCATCTGCTCGCGCCAGGCCAACGGCGGCGTCGGCTTGTCGCTGGTAACCGTATCCCCGCACAGGTCCGCAGGGAACTGGTAGTTCACGCTCTGCGTGCGAGTCTTCATCACTGGCGCGCGCCGCACGTCCGCCCCGGAGACTGTGAGTGTCCTGCGGTGCGGGCAGCACAGCCCCAGCTCGGTAGGGATATACCAGCGTACCTCACAGAACTTCTCCAGAAAGTCATACACTGCGTAGGCGCTTCCCTGTTCGTCAAACAGTTCCGGCCAGGTGTCCACCTTGTCATAGCTAAACTCCCGCCGGTCGTCCTTGTCACGTCCCATGAGCACGATCAGGTCCGGTCTGACCCGAAGGAGATACTCCTGGGGCTCGAAATCGGCATTGCGCAATCCCAGCGCTAGCGTCGCTGTGCTCTCGCCTACCAGGATGCGCGTCCCCGTTACCGTCTGGTCGTCCCTCGCCATCGGTACGGTGGCCCCGGTGATCTGCTCCAGGTGCCATTGCAGCTCCGCGGCGGCAAACTGCGCGGCCCGGGTCGGCTGCGCGGCCAGCACGATGGTGCACGCCGGTTGGCGATCTTCCACTAGTGTAACCTGCGTGGCTAGTGCCGGTAAGGCAATGGTGGCCAGCAGTCCGGCAATGAGCGCTCCTGCGAGAACTGACTTCATGAGATTTGCCTCCAGTATGGTTCTGTGCTGCGGCTTCTCCTGCGGGAGTCGCCAAGCATCTCCCGAGGCGGTCGGAGTGAGCACCGCCCGCCTTCTGCAATCTCTTGCTCGCCTACTCCGTCAAAGTGAAGTTCCCAAACCTCGACGGATTCATGTCGACGTTGGTCAGCGCGTAGTACCAGAACAGCCCCATGGCCTGGTCACTGGACCAGCCCGTGCGCTTTCCGTCTGGGCCTTCGTCGCTGTCCATATACAGCATACTCAGCGCGAATTGGCTCCCCGGCTTGGGCTCCAGTGGCGCATAGTCCCGGATGGGGACGGAAAACTCGAAGATGGCGCCCTCTTCATTGGGGACAATGGCCAGCTTCACGCCGTGTGCCAGCCCATCCCCGCGCCAGTCTCCCATGTACCCCTGCCAGCGGTCAAAAGTCAACTGGCCGTCCTGGTCAATCCCGATGTGCTCCTTGTAGGCAATGCCGCCGAGGGGCACGTTCGGCTCGGTTCTCGCGGGGTAGAGAGTGAAGTGTATTGAGTCATAGGCGCTGACGCCTACTCCCTTGCCCCCGCCTTTGAACTGATCGTCCTGGATAATGAACGCCCAGTACAGGTACTCCTCGTCCCACTGCGTGTAGAACCGCACGAAGGTGGGTTTGACCTTGGCCCACGTGTCTGCGTCGTAGGTGTAGTCATAGCCACCCCAGGAGGCTCCGCCACGCTCCGTGATACGGAAGAACTCGCCGTAGCTGAGTTGCTCCAGGTCCCAGTCATCCAACTTACCATCAATGGTGATCGGGGCCTTGCGCTTGACCACCGCCCGGAAAGACAGGGGCCGCTGAGCCGCCACCTCCTGTCCCTCATCGAGCTTGAGCAAAGCCCTGGTGACATAGTCGCGGTTGAAGTTTGGCGTCCATTCCGGAAGCGCGAATTCCACCACCTGCTCCCCGGCCGCCGCCACTTCCACCGCTTCTGCCAGTTCCGGCGGCCGCTCAGCGGTCCCGAAATCCCCCTGTACTGCCAGCCGTCCGCCAAGGG
This sequence comes from candidate division WS1 bacterium, assembly GCA_012523355.1. Taxonomy (GTDB): domain Bacteria; phylum Armatimonadota; class Zipacnadia; order Zipacnadales; family Zipacnadaceae; genus Zipacnadum. The sequence goes on along the minus strand of JAAYIR010000213.1, from coordinate 821 downwards.
GCTGTTCGGTATGATTCAGCACCCTGGCCACCACCGCTGCGGGTTTGTCCGCCGTGAACGGCCGCTCGCTCAGTTGAATCTCGACCGGAGCGCTGACCTGGATGGTTCCCTGTGCCCGTACGCATGCGCCTGCAGAGGTCTCTAGCTCCAGGAACAACGGGTACTTGCCGTGGGCGACCTGCGCCGGGGCCGTGACCCGGAAGGTCCACTCCCTCACGCCACCCCCCACCAGCTTCACTGCCCGCTCGGCGGGCTCGATCTTCCATTCCGCGTCCACAGCCAGCCTGAGCTTGCCGTCTAAGGCCTGACCAAAGTGGTTCCGCAGTTGCACCTGCACCTGCCCGCCCATCCCCGGTGGAAGGATGAGTGGATCGGGCGTGAGACTCAGCACGGGCTCTTGGTTGGCCACTGCCTGGAACCGTGGTACGCGCCGCTCAAAGCGGAAGATCAGCGGGTCTGGCCCGATGGTGATCATGGCGCGTCCGTTCTGTGGCTGCATCCGCTGCACGCGTCCGTACATGTCGGTCACGGTAAAGGGTACCCCCCCGGTGTCTACCAGCACCTGCTGAGGTTTCTCGTTGGTGGGACGCCACACCGCTGCCGTCGAGTAGCCCTCGCCGTCGAACAACGCCCCCTCGATGCCCGGCCCCCACTGCAAGGGGCCGCGGAGCTTCTCGATGGCGAAGTTCTGTGCTACGTGATAATGTATCACCGCCTGCAGGAAGGGGAAGAAGTTGCCCCGGCAGTACCCCTGGGTGTTGAGGACGAGCTGCGGAATGATCGGCAGTCCTGCGGAGATTTTCTCGCCTTGCCCCTCTAGC
>JAAYIR010000212.1 GCA_012523355.1 candidate division WS1 bacterium | reverse complement strand
GCGCGCTCTTCGTCGGGGGCGTCAGCGACTTCAGCACGCTCAGTCTGGCCCGGCTCCTGCTTTGTCTTCCGGTTCTTCTCCTGCCCACTTTTCTGATGGGCGGAACGCTTCCGGTCCTGGTGCGCTATTACACCTCCAGCCTGCAAGGCATTGGCCGCGGCGCCGGCAACCTCTACGCAGTCAACACCTTCGGCGCGGTCCTGGGAACACTGCTTACCGGCTTCTGGCTCCTCCCGGCACTTGGGGTCAGCGGTACGCTCTGGACCGCGGCCGCCATAAACGTCGTGATTGCGGTGGTCGCTTATCTCCTGGGCACCCAGGCCGCGCCCTCCCCCACGGTCGAGGCTGCTTCTCTCCCACGCTGGGCGATTACCGACCGGGCAGTTACCGTGGCCCTGGTCGGCTTTGGCGTGTCGGGCTTCGGGGCCATGATCCTGGAGGTAGTGTGGACGCGAGCCCTCATTCAGGTCTTTGGCAACTCCACTTATGCTTTCAGCATCATGCTTGCCACGTTCCTCATTGGCCTCGCCCTGGGATCCGCGCTGGCCGGCCAGGGAATTGACCGCGCCCGCTATCCCTTCTTCATCTTCGCCTCGCTACAGCTCGGTATCGGCGTCTGGGCCGCCCTCGCCACGCCTCTTATCCAGTGGTTGCCGCAGGTCTTCCTGGAAGCCTACCAGCGGTTCGACGCCTCCTTTGCGGCCCTCCAGGCCACGCAGTTTATGGTCTGTGGCTTGCTCATGCTCCCCGCTACCATGGGGCTCGGAGCCGTGTTCCCGGTGGTGAGCAAGATCTTCTCCGTCCGGGCTGGCGGCACCGGGACCAGCGTTGGCATCCCCTACGCCGATAACACCCTGGGAACCGTCCTCGGGTCCCTGCTGGCCGGCTTCGTCTTCCTGCCCCGCCTCGGCTTGGAGCTTTCTGTGCTGGTGGCGGTGGTGCTCTACGTTCTCACCTGGGCGGTATCGCTATCCGTCAGCCGCGAACTGGCCGTGCGGCCTGCCTGGGTGGTCCTCATGGGCTTTGCCGGCCTCCTGGCCTCCGCCTGGATCGGCGTCAACCGCCTGGACCCCCAACTCATGAGCGCTGGCGTCTATATGTACCCAGAGTACTTCCTCGCCGCTGAGAAACAGCAACAGGACCTCTCGCAGATCGCGGGCCGCAACAAGCTCCTATACTACCGCGAGGGCTACTGCGCCAGCATCGCGGTTCTCACCCCGCCTGGTGGGGGCCTGGCCCTGCAGACTAACGGGAAGACCGACGCGTCCACCGGGGACCTCTCCACCCAGCTCGCCCTGGGACATCTGCCGATGCTCCTCTGGCCTGAGGCTCAAGAAGTCCTGGTAGTGGGACTGGCCAGCGGCTGCACTACCGGCTCCACTCTCCTGCACCCCGTGCAGCGTGTGGAGTGCGTGGAGATTGAACCTGCCATGACGGTGGCCGCGCAGTTCTTCGCCCCCTGGAATCACAACTGCCTGGAGGACCCCCGCTACGTTCCGGTCCTGCAAGATGCCCGCAATTATGTGCTGATGACTCGCCAGCAATACGACATGATCACTGCCGAGCCCTCCAACCCCTGGATTGCGGGCATGAACAACCTCTTCACCCTGGACTACTATTTGCAGTGCCGCCAGCGACTGCGCCCCGGCGGGATCATGTGCCAGTGGCTACCCGCCTACAACTTCACCGCCGAGGAGCTGAAGGCGGCCCTGGGTACCTTCAAGCGCGCCTTCAAGTTCGTCACCCTGTGGTCTTTCCCACGCTTTCGCACTGACCTCTTTGCGGTCGGCAGCATGGAGCCGGTGCGGCTAGAGCCGCAGACTTTCGCGACCGCCATGCGAAGCGCCATGCAGGAGGACCTGCGCGCCATGGGCACCCCGGATCTGTGGCGTTTCGCCGGTACTTTGGTGCTCGACGAAGACCGGGTACGCCGTTTCTGTGCTGGAGCCCGGCTCAACACTGATGACCAACCCTGGCTGGAGTTCTCCACGCCCAAGCACCTCTATCAGCGCGGTGGGGAGGTGGCGGTGCTGCGTGAGCTGTACGCAGCGGGCGCGGGCACCCGGATGTACTGCCCGCCGGAGCAGGCGAGACGGGTGCTCGCGGACTTGGGAGTGAGGCTGAGTCCGGCGGCAGAAGTCAACTACGCTTGGCTCGTGCCGTATCACTGCGACCCGGGGACGCCTCCCGGCCTGCAGGAAGACACCGCCGAGCTGGAACTGGACGTGCAGGAGACACCCGGAGGGAGCCACGCCACCCTGCATGTGGCGCCGCTGCCGCGGACAACTTGGCCGGATTCCCTGCGTGCGACCTGGCCGGAGAGCACAGCGGCGTGGCGCACCGGGCAGACCGGGAAGAAAGTGTGGGCCGTGCGCGAGCTGTCGGACGCCGGAGTGGCGGTCCGCTGGGAAAAGCGAGCCGGCGAGGGAGACATGTATCAATTGTCCCGACTAGAATCACTGATAGGCGGAGAATGACGTGGGGACCCCTTACCAGCCTCGAACCTATCGCGCAGACAGGGGTGGAGAGGACCTCGTCGCCTGGCGCATCACTCTCGCCGAGACTGATCTGCATATCCAGGCTGAGCGCAAGCTCCATGAGTTATCCCTGACTGCCGCGCGCGAGGCGCGGGCCCAGGTAGAGCAAGAGATGGCGCGGCAGCCGGAGTTCGCCACCAGTCTCCATCCCCTGCCTGCGCGGGAGGCCGCTCCGCCAGTAGTGGCAGGCATGTATGCCGCCGCAGCCTGCGCCGGGGTCGGGCCTCTGGCGGCGGTCGCGGGGGCGATTGCCCATTATGTCGGCGAGGCGCTGGAGACGGAGAGCGGCCAGGTGATTGTGGAGAATGGAGGGGACATATTCCTCCACACCGCGTGCGAGCGGCTGGTGGGGATTGTTGCGGGCCGCTCGCCCTTCAGCGGCAAGGTGGCCCTGGTCATGGTGCCGGGTACACGCTGCGGGGTATGCACCTCCTCGGGCATCCTTGGCCACTCCTACAGTATGGGTCGCGCGGACGCCGCGGTCGTGGTGGCCCCCGACGCCGCCCTGGCCGATGCCGCCGCCACCGGCCTGGGTAATCGCGTATTGCGTCCGGAGGACGCCGAGGAGGCGGTCAACTGGGCGTTGACGGTGCCCGGAGTGTCCGGCGCGCTGGTCATCTGTGGGATGGCGCTGGCCGCCGGAGGAGAGGTTGCTTTGAGGAGGCTCTAAAGGATCTCCTCCCGCGGAGTCCAGCGGCCCCCTCCGCGACCTACCTGCTTGAGTGGAGAGTCCGCTGCCCGCCGGGCGGGTGTGGGACCTTCCGCTCCTCGTCCAGAAGGTGTCTCCCTCCACGCGGCGAAGGAGACCACGCCTGTTTGGCGAATACTCGTTAACCTATCATGGCCACCAGTGACACCTCCAACTCTAGCACGGAGCGCTCCAGCCTGCCTTCGGGTGAGCGCCACGGCGCGCTGCTCTCCAACGCCGCCGCGGTTATGGCCGTGGCTTCTGCAGTGGAGGGCACACTCGGGCCCAAGGGCCTCAACTCCATGCTGGTGGACCGTTACGGCGAGGTCACCATCACCAACGACGGCGCCACCATCCTGGAGCGCATGGAGGTCAGCCATCCCGCCGCGCAACTGGTGATCGCCACGGCCCAGGCACAGGCCCGGGAGGCCGGCGATGGCACTACCACTGCGACCCTCCTGGCTGCCGCGCTCGTCAGCGAGGCCGTGACTCACGTGCGCAATGGCGTGCCGGTTATCAAGCTCATCGAGGGCATGCGTGCTGGGATGCAAGATGCGCTGGATTACTGCGCGGCGCAGGCGCTGCCCCTCTCCGGCCCGGACGATCCCCGCCTGCGACAAGCCGCCCTGATCGCCGGCCGTGGTGAGGGGGAGATCGCCGACCTCACCGTCGCCGCCGCCCGTCGTCTCGGCGTAGACCGCTTGCGCGAGGAGGGCTTTCGCCTGGCCGACGTGGTCGTAGCCCAGCAGGGCGCGCCCACCTCGCTTATCGATGGCCTGGTGCTGGACCGCGCGCGTCTGAACCGCCAAATGCCGCGGCAGGTCAGCCCCGCGGTCATCCTGCTGCTCGACGACGCCCTCGAGCCGGAGACAGTGGAGCCGGAGGCGCTGGGCACCGAGGCGGGGTTCCAGCGCTACCTGCGTCTTCAAGACGAGTTCCGGCAGGACCTCTCCCGGCTTACGGAGAGCGGCGTGAACTGCGTGTTTGTGCGACGCGCCATCGGCGACTATGCCGAAGAGTTGATCACGGCAGTGGGCATGCTCGCCGTCCGCCGCCTTTCCGCGCGCGACCTCACGCGCCTGGCTGAGACCACGGGCGCGCATCCCCTCAAGCGCTCGGCGCTCCGCAAGTCCCCCGAAGAACTGCGGCCCCTCCTGGGCCGCGCCGAGCAGGTGGTGGAGCACGAACATTGGGACCACCTCCAGGTCCTGGGCGGGGCTGGTGAGCCGACTGCCACGCTGCTCGTGGGCGCGGCGACCAGAGAGGTGCGTCAGGAGCGCCAACGTATCGCCGAAGACGCCGCTGCAGCGGTGCAGGCAGCGCTCGTCGGTGGCGTGCTCCCCGGTGGCGGCGCTTCTGAACTAGCCTGCGCCCGGCACGTCTGTGAACAAAGAAGCCGCTGGCCGGGTATGGCGGCTTACGGGTTGGACTGTGTGACTGAAGCCCTCAAACGCCCGTTGGCGCAGATGGTCGCCAACGCCGGCTTCAACCCGCTGGAGAAGGTCGAGGCGGCCTGGGCGGCTCAGGCTCAGAACGGTCCTGCCCTGGCGGTAGACTGTGACACCGGCCAGGTAGCGGATATGCTGGCTCTGGAGGTCGTGGATGCCGCCCCCGTGAAGACCCAGGCTCTGGGAGCCGCCCTGGAGATCGCCGAGGCTATTTTGCGTATCAACACTATCCTTCGCCAGAAGCCTCTTGACACGTCCGCCTCCAGTTCCGAGCCGATCTAGCGGTTGCCTTATGAGGAGGAAGAAGTATGTCCGATCAGGATCCACAGAGGGACTCCCTCGAAATGGAACAATCCGTCCCTACCCAGGAAGGTGTCTCCCCTGCCGAGGAAGAAAGTGAGCAGGAAGGGGAGGACCCGCTCGCCCATCTGCAAGCCGAGTTGGAGACCGAGCGGGATGCGCATCTGCGTTCCCTAGCCGAGCTTCGCAACTACCGCGAGCGTATCGCCCGCGAGCAGGCCGAGCAGAGGAAGTATGCCATCCAGGGAGTGCTGGAGGCACTCATCCTGACGCTTGACCATCTGGAGATGGCCTTGCGCGCCGCCCAGGAGCACGGCGAGGGCGAGACCGCGCTCGCCGAAGGCGTGTGGATGACCTATCGCCAGATGCTGGACACTCTCTCCGGCTTTGGCTTGCAGGTCATTCCGGCCGAGGGTGAGATATTTGACCCCTCCCGGCACGAGGCACTCGAAAGCGAGGAAGTCGTGGCGGGCGATCCGGTCCAGGGAACAGTCACCGCCGAGTTGCGCAAGGGCTACATGCTTCACGACCGAGTACTGCGACCAGCGCAGGTACGGGTAGCCGTGGCCAGGGAGTAGCCCCTCTGGCGCCGGCGGGCCCCCGGCGGCTGGCTTGACACGCGGGGTCGCCCGTCGCTATAATCTTGCATTTCCAGCAGCAGCGCGACCCAGGGCCGCACAGTCACTGGAGGAAGAGAGGAGCCACCTCTATGCGAGGACAGAACGTGGAGGAATACGCCAAAATCCGCGTGGTGGGCGTTGGTGGCGGGGGTTCCAACGCAGTGGATCGCATGATAGAAAGCGGCCTCATGGGCGTGGAGTATCTTGCCATCAATACCGATGCTCAGATCCTGGACCTCTCCGCCGCTGACAAGAAGCTCCAGGTCGGCGAGCAATTGACGCGTGGCCTCGGCACCGGCGGCAATCCTGACTTGGGCCGCCAGGCCGCCGAGGAAAGCCGTCAGGATGTCATGATGGCTCTCGACGGCGCCGACATGGTCTTCGTCACCGCCGGCATGGGCGGCGGCACCGGCACCGGCGCCAGCCCCGTGGTGGCGCAGATCGCCCGCGAACTCGGCGCGCTCACCATCGGCGTGGTTACCAAGCCTTTCACCGTTGAGGGCCAGCACCGCGCGGAGTTGGCCGCCGAGGGTCTGGCTCGCCTCAAGGAGCACGTAGATACTCTTATCGTCATCCCCAACGACCGCCTTCTTCAGCTCGGCGATACTGACCTTACTCTCTCCGAGGCCTTCTCCCTGGCCGACACCATCTTGCAGCAAGGCGTGCGAGGCATTAGCGAGGTCATTGTCGTGCCCGGTCTCATCAATCTCGACTTCGCCGATGTCCGCGCCGTCCTCAAGGACGCCGGGACCGCCATGATGGGAATTGGCGAGGCTGCTGGCGAGGACCGCGCCGTCGTCGCGGCCCGCTCCGCCATCTCCAGCCCCTTGCTGGAGGTGGACATCGAGGGTGCCCAGGCTGTGCTCTTCAACATCACCGCTGGCCCGGACCTCACCCTCAAGGAGGTTCACGAGGCCTGCAACATCGTTCAGGAAGCCGCTGGCGGCGAGGTTGGCGAGGTGGACCTCACCCTCGGCGCCGTCACCGATCCGAAGATGGAGGGGCAGGTACGCATCACCGTGCTCGCCACGGGTTTCGATGAGCAGCGCGGAGCGCCTCGTCAGACTCGTCCCGCGGCGGAGGCCCGTCCCGCACCTGCTGCTGCCGAAGCCCCGGCCGCCACCAGCGCCTTCACCGAGGAGATGCCGACTTACGACGAGGATGACGT
>JAAYIR010000211.1 GCA_012523355.1 candidate division WS1 bacterium | reverse complement strand
GTCTGGCCGACCGGGTGAGCTTCCTCGGGGACCGCAGGGATGTCCCCGCTCTACTGGGGGCGGCGGATGCGCTGGTGATGAGCTCGCGCTATGAAGGCTGTCCGTACGTTCTGCTGGAGGCCCTGGCCGCGGGCACGCCCGTGGTCGCGGTCTCTGCGCCCGGCGTGGATGAGTTGGTGACAGCCGAGACGGGCCCGCTGGCCGCGGACCGGCGTCCTGAATCTCTCGCGGCGTGTCTGGAGGAAGTACTAGATGATCGCCGCGCGGCGCAGGAGCGCGCTGCCCGGGCCCAGGAGCGCATCGCCCGCGAGTTCGTGTTGGACCGCATGTTGGCCGGGACCGCCGCCGTCTATGAGCAATGTCTGCACGCCTCCACATAACCGACCTGGGTTGCCGGGAGTTCGTGGCGGTTCAGGACCTACAGCGCCGTCTGGTGGCCGGGTGTCGCGAGCGTGGCCAGCCTGAGGCCCTGCTGCTGTGCAGCCATCCCCCGGTGGTGACGGCCGGCCGTTCCACGGCCCCTGCGGAGCTCGCCGCAGCACGGGTATCGCTGGAGCGAGCGGAGGTGCCGCTATACCTCTGCGAACGTGGCGGACGGCTAACCTACCATGGTCCGGGGCAGATCCTCGCCTACCCGATTCTGGCCCTGGCCGGGCCCGAGCGCGACCTGCACGCCTACCTGCGCACGCTGGAGGCGGCTATCATCGCGACCCTGCAGGATTTCGGCGTGCCGGGAGAGCGGCGTGTTGGGCAGGCTGGAGTCTGGGTGGGGGAGGCCAAGATCGCCTCTATCGGCGTGGCCGTGCGCGGCTGGGTCACCTGGCATGGCCTGGCGCTCAACCTGACCGGCGACCTGGCCGGCTTCAACCTGATTGACCCTTGTGGAATCCCCGGCCTGCGCGTGACGTCTCTGGAAAGGGAAACGGGCACCGAACTCACACGCGAGACGGTCCAGGAGCGCCTCGCCGACCACTTGTGCCGTTTGGTGGGGCGAGAGGGAACCTGGACGCCCGTAGAGGAGTTATCTTTACCATAGGTCTCTGCTGGGATAGAGCATAATGGCCTCTGATGTGTCTTCCACAATCTCACCACGACCTCCCGCTGGCCTCTACGCGGCCTATGGCCTTCACCTGGGCCTGCTCCTGGTGGCCGTCTCCGCTGTTCTCAGCCGCCCGCCCGCCGGGTTGGGTCTTGGACACGTCACCGTCCTGGTTCTGGTGGGGCTGGCCCTGTTGATCTGGGCAGCGCTGGAGCGCAGCGGCGGAAGCAGCTCCGCTTTCCGCGCCGCTACGGCCCTGGGAGCCGCTCTGCTCTTGGGCCTCGCGCGCACCCCGCGCCTGACTCTCCCCGCTCCCGATGAACCCCATCTGTCCGGCGCCATGCGCTGGGCCGTGCAGCTCTTCAGCCAACCGCCCCTCACCTTGGCCGCAGTCGGCGCTCTTCTGGCTTGCCTGTGCTGGTTGGTCATGAGGGCCAGCGGCGGGCGAGCTTTGATCAGAAGGGAGCCGTTTCAGGTCGCGGTCATCTGGGCCGGGCTGATGCTGGTGGCCTTCAGCCTTCTCCTGTACCTCGTCTTGCAGCCGCTGTACGGGATCAGTGGGCGCGAGCTGGGCACCTGGGCCGCGGTCATGCGAGCGGTGTATCTGGTGGCTCTCCTGGTGCCCACCCTGGCGGCTACCGGCGGGCCCCTGGTCCGCCGCGCTCCCGCCGTGTACCTCGGCCTGGCCTTGCTGGCGGCTGCCGGGCTGGATCTGCTTCGCCAGGCAGGTGGCCTGCCATGAGTGAGACGCGAGCCCCGGAACAGGTAAGCCTGCTGCCCCCGTGGCTGTTCTATGCCACTCTGGGAATCATCCTCCTGTCCCCTTCGCAGCTAGCCTACGTGGTGCACAAGCGCGAGGGGCCTTTCATCGGCTACGTGGACGTTCTCGCCGGACTGGTCTGTCTGCTCGCGCTGGGAATCGCGGCCTGGGGCCGCCGCTGGCGTCTGCTGGCCTATCCTCCGCTTCCGGCTTCGGCCTTGGTGGTAGTGGCCGCGCTGTCGCTTAGCCAGGCGGCTCAGCTGCGCACCGGGGTAGTGGAGGTCGGCCAGCTCGCGCTGTACCTCCTCGCCGTCTACACACTCTTCCTGAACACCTTGACCGACGCGCGCCGCGTGCGCCTGGCGATCCTGGCGCTGTTCCTTGGCACCACGGTGGTAGTGGGCTGGGGCCTGGCGCAGTACCTGGCCCCCTCCGGCGACTCCGACCCCCTGCTGGTCCGGGCTGGCTTCACCAACCGCAACACCTACAGCGCGTATCTGGCCCTGATGCTGCCGCTGGCGCTGGCGGCGGCCCTGCACACCCGCCGCCTGCCCTGGCGGATCTGGTGTGGGGTGCTCGTCGCGGCCGGTCTGCTCACCATGCTCTCCGGGCCGCTCATCTGGCTGACGGTTCTGACCCTGGCGCTGGTGGCACTGGGTGCGCGGGGGCTCCGCCGCTGGGGGGCCCTGGCAGGTCTGGCGCTATTTGTGGCCCTGCTCTTTTACGCCCTACCCCGCAACTACGCCGCGGCGGTCACCGAGTTGCGCCATCCCTATGAGACGGAGATCATCCACGTGCCCGTGGGAGGGGCGGAGCTTACCGTGCCGGTCCTCCAGAAGCGCTGGCTTGAGTGGCAGCCCGCCCTGGTCATGTGGAGCCGTAGTCCCATCCTTGGCGTGGGCGCCGGGAATTATCAGGGCAACATCGGGCAGCACTACAGTCTGGGCCTGCCCAACGTCAAGAAGAGCGAGCCGGACACCAACAACCTGTACCTGGTCACCGCCGGGTCTATGGGCTTCCTCGGTCTGGTGGCGCTCCTCGCCTTGTTCGGGCACTTCTGGGGCCGGGCCCGCGAGCTGTGGTCGGTGGCGGAGGGATCCCTGGGACGAGCGCTGGCCGCGGGATTGCCGGTGGCGATGCTGGCGCTGGTGCTTGGAAACCTTTTCACCGCCATGTTTGTCAGAGGTCTAAGTCTGATAGTCGTGCTGATGTTTGTCTTGGCGGCGGTCGGGGAGCGCGGGCGCGGTCTCCCGCGCGCTCAGCGAACGCCGCCGGAGGGGTGAACCTGTCATGCGGACGTTACTGACTCTACTCTTGGGGCTGGGCCTGGTCGGCCTGCTGGTCACGCCGGCCGCAGCCTACACCGTGGTCTTTGAAGCCGAGGACTATACGTGGATCAAACCCTCTATGGAGGTCATTGCCGACGGGGACGCCTCCGGGGGGAAGTGCGTGCAGGTTCCCCTGCGCGCGGAACGAGGCGACACCGAGCAGCCCCCCACCGATGACGGCAATGTCACCCTCAAGGGCTGGGCGCCACTGGAGGCCACCTACTATCTGTGGGCGCGTGTCAAGTGGTACGATGGCTGCGGCAACTCCCTGTTCCTGTTCGTGGACGACATGAACCCCAAGACTCCGCTGGTGATAGGGAACAACGCCACGTACGGGCGCTGGCACTGGGTCCTGGCCCGCAAGAACTTCAAGCTGACCAAGGGCTGGCATGTCTTCCGCTTCCAAAATCGCGAGGACGGAGCGCGACTGGACCAGTTTCTGATCACCACGGTTCCGCCCGAGGACTGGACGCCGCAGGGCATCCGGCCCCCGACCAAGGGCTACGTCTGGCATCCGGAATAGCGGTAAGGGGTGGCACCGGCCTCTCGCTGCTATTCGAGTTCTTTCTCGGCGTTACACCTTTCCATGGCCCCTCCCCGACAGGGGAGGGGTGCCTGAGCGAAGCGAAGGCGGGGTAGGCAAGCGCGGGCAGGCCCTGCCGCGTGGCTGGCCAAGAGAAAAGGGATCTTATGCACAAGCGCGGAGTATTGGGGACTCTGCTAATCTGTTTGCTGGCGGGAGCCGTAAACCTGGCGTGGGCACAGCCGCCCCCACCGGAGGCGGAGACACCGGGCGCGGTCACCCTTGAGGTGCCGGGCCTCGGGCCGGTGACCCCCCTGATGGACCTCGCCGAGGGCCGTGGCGCTTTCTCCGGGAAGCTTGAGGTCACCGACGCCGCCAACCTGAAGCTGACCGTCGTGCTCAACTACGATCC
>JAAYIR010000029.1 GCA_012523355.1 candidate division WS1 bacterium | reverse complement strand
GAGTACCAGAAGACTACCGGGGGCCCCTCTGCGGCCCAGGCCGGCATCAGAGCCGCGCCCACGACCACCATCAAGCCGAAAGCTACTGCAACCACTCGCATACTCATGGATAGTCCCCCTTGTTGTTGACGACCGCACCCTCAGACCGAACCGAGCGCTTACTGTTGGGCGGCCGCGGCTGCTGCGGCGGCCTCCGCTCGCACGCGTAAGGGATGCCCGTCCTGGGCCATCCCCACCATGATCGGCTGCTCCTTACGCCAGGCCTGGTCGGGAGAGACCTGCCCCGGCCAGCGGGGCCCCTGATTCACTGCGGGCTTCAGTTCCGCAACCACGGCCTCCCGCAAGGGCGCGTCCACCGGCTCAATCACGTACCGGCCCCCCCGCTCGGTGGCAAAGGTGACCTCGCGCTCCCCGCTCTCCCAACTCTTCCCTTGCGAGCTGGTGACGCGGAGCTTCCCCTCCCAGGGGTTGATCAGCCTGCACTCCTCCCCCCGCTCGCTCTCAATCACCGCATATCGCACCCGCCCCCTGGTGATCTCGGAGGTCACCATGAAGCCCGGCAGGGCGCGGAGTCGCAGCAGCCCCGACCACTCCCTGGGGAAGGCCGGCCACAGCCGCACCCGTCCGTCGTAAGACTGCAGGCACATCTCGGTCAGCGTGGTCGCGTTGACGCCCGCGGAGTCGAAGCCCGGAGTGGCGGGAACCGCCTTTCCCCAGTAGGCGCCGCCCGGGGTGATCCACCAGCCTTGCGGCCAGCGCTGATTTCCCCCGTGGATCAGCAGCGCTCTCAGCGCCTCGTCTGCCAGTCCCAGGCGCGCGGCCCAGATACCGGAGGGGTCCCAGCCCACGGGCCACGATTTTCGCATGGTAAAAGTCAGTTTTGCCTGGTGATAATTGGGACTGTCAATCCCCGCCAGATTCCACGGGTACATGATCTCACATTCCGGGACCTCGGAGTTCTTGCGCTCCGTCGCGTCGTGGCTCACGTTCTGAGGCTTGCCATACATGCGATCCACGACCGGCAGACCGGTCTCGGGCGAGTCGGGCCGGAAGACACAGGGGACATAAGCCCCGGTCTCTGGATCGGCGGGGTAAGCGGCCAGGTTGTCCAGAAACTCTTGCCAGACGGGAATCAGCTCCGCGTCGCGCCCCAGCCGCTGGCTCTCCCGGAGCAGAATGGGCAGGCAGGCGCGCAGGCCATACAAATCGGGCGCGGCGTCCTGGACCTTGAGCCAGGTCTCGCGTGCGTTGGCCGGGTAGATATGCCATTTGCCATCCTCACCGCGCTTGGCGTACTCCAGGAAGAACTGGACGGCCTCCTTCATGTAGGGGTAGACCTTGTCGCGGAGCAAGGACTCATTGCCGGTGTAGCGGCACCAGTTGTAGAACTCGAAAGCGCTCTCCAGGCCATTGGTCAGGATCAAGAGCTTCAGGGGGGCGCCGCTGCCCAGACCGTTCTGGTCACTGGTCTCCTGAATCTGCAGGCCCCCCATCTTAAAGATGCTGCGCGCGTTCTGGCGGCTGGCCGGCGCCAGGCTGTAGTAAAAGTCAAAGAGCGGCTGGACGAGCTCGGCATGGTTGGCCGCGGGCAGGCATCAGAACAGTTGACGGGTGTTCTGGTACCAGTACATCCCACCCCAGCTACGGTGGTCCTTCTCCAGCACAAACTGGCCTCCGTCGAACTTGGGGCAGTACGGACCGCGGGACTGGCAACCCGCCCAGTACAGGTTCAAGTACCAGAGCTGAGCGAAGTACTCCGCAGTGGCATCCTCCCCGGACAGGTACAGGGCTGACTTCTCCCAGAAGTCGGCCCAGAAACGCTTGTTCTCGCGCAGCAGTTCCTCCCAGCCACGCCGCTGGGCGGCCTCCAGCATGCCCCGGGCGTACGCCAGAGGCTCTCCCTGCTCCTCTCTCACTGCCGGTGCGGCCAGGTAGACCGTATACTCGGCCGGACCGCCGGTGCCCAGGTCGAGGCTTATGGTCAGGTCCTTCTGAGCCTCCACGGTGGCCGGAAGCCCCTCGACTCGGGCCGCCAGAACGGAAGTAGTCGGCAGGGGCAGGCCCGTGATCGGCGGCTTGTCCGGGGACCCGGACCAGCTATCCACGGCTATCAGGCCGTCCTCCCCGGTGAACCGCACGTCCTCCACCCAGTGTGAGAGAGTCAGGCGGCGGCGGACGGGTCCACTCCGGCGGTCGTCCACATGTACCACCAGCAGGTCCTGATCCTGAGCCACAAAGCTGGTAACCCGCACCTCCCCCTGGGGGGTGGTAGCGCGCGTGTAGACCACGCCCTCATACAGGGAGAGCCGTTGTTTGAAGTCGGTGGCGTCCTCCAGGAAACCCGGGCTATCACTGAGCCGCGCCTCACCGGAGGAACGCTGCGCCGTCACTTGCCCCAGAAAACGCCAGAAACTGCCGTTGTTGAACTTGTAGTACATCCCGTCCTGATTCCACAGCGGCACGCCGAGGTTCCCGTTGCCCAGCGGCAGAGCTTCGAAGGGATAGAGCGCGGGGGTCAGGTAGACCACGTCGTTGTGTCCCACCAGCGCCGGGTAGTCCGCCAGCAGCTTCCCGTCCCGGCAGGCGACGGGGTAGCGGCTCAGGTCAACCGCGGACGTCAGCGAGCGGTTCACTTCGCGGCCGGCATACCGGGCGGCAATCTCTTCCCGGGAGAGGACCCGGCAGTACAGACGCACCTCATCCAGACGGCCACGGAACAGAGCGCCGCCCTGGTTATCGGCGCCCAGACGGAGAGGCAGAT
>JAAYIR010000210.1 GCA_012523355.1 candidate division WS1 bacterium | reverse complement strand
TGCAAGCCCCCGCCTTACAGTTTCATTTCGAGGAGGCGCTTCGCCACCTCTTCCGGGCTGAAGAGCATGCCCCCGGTGTGCCAGGCCAGCTCCACCGGGCAGCGCCCCTCCACTGCCAGGCGCACGTCCTCCACGAACTGCCCCATGGACAGCTCCACCACCAGCGTCTTCTTCACTCGCTCCGACCACCCCCGAATCGGCGTGGGCGGGAAGGGAAACAGGCTGATGGGGCGCAGCAGGCGAGCCTTGAGGCCCTGGGCCGCCACCATCTCCACAGCGGTCTGGCAGACCCGGGCGGCGATCCCGTAGGCACAGACCAGAATCTCCGGCTCCTCGTCCCCCAGTTCCTCCCACCGCGTGGCCTGTTTGGCAGCCTCCCGATAGCGCTCCTGGACGCGGCAGTTGAGAGCCTCCTCATCCTCGCCACTGATGTAGATGGAGGTGACAACCTTGCGCTCGCGTCCTTCGATATATCCGCCCACCTCCCAGTCGGTACGCGGGAAATCAGTAGACACGTATGCGCGCGGCTCGACGGGCTCCATCATCTGCGCCAGAATGGCGTCCCCCAGAATGACCAGCGGATTGCGGTACTTCTGGGTCAGTGCGAAGGCCTCCATGGTCAGGTCGTAGATCTCTTGGATACTCCAGGGAGCATAGGTCAGGCACTGGCCGTCTCCGTGCCCACCACCGCGGGTGGAGAGCCAGTAGTCGCTCTGGGCACAGGCTATATTCCCCAGGCCGGGGCCGCCGCGGACCATGTTCACGATCACGCAGGGCAACTCCGCGCCGATCATATAGGAGATGCCCTCCTGCATGAGTGAGATGCCCGGCGACGAGGAGGTGGTCATGACCCGCGCCCCGGCAGCCGCCGCGCCGTAGCACATGTTGATGGCCGCTACCTCGCTTTCGGCCTGCAAGTACACGCCGCCCACCTCTGGCAGACGCCAGGACATATGCTCAGGAATGTGGCTCTGTGGGGTGATGGGATAGCCGAAGAAGTGGCGGCACCCGCCGGCGATGGCGCCCTCCGCCGTGGCCTCGTTACCGTTCATTAGCTTACGCGCACTCATTTGGCCTTCGCCTCTTCCGAAGACGCCAGTTCCTCGGCTGTGGTCTCCTCCGTGACTTTGAAGATCTCAATGGCCACGTCGGGGCACATGAGCACGCACTGGCGGCAGCCGGTGCACTTCTCCGGGGCCACCTGTCGGACCGGGTGGTAACCGGCGACATTGAACTCCTCGGAGTAGGCCAGCGCACCTGTAGGGCAGAAATGCAGGCAGAGGCCACAAGCTTTGCAGCGCTCAGGGTTGATCTTGAGGATGAACATGTTTCGATCCATGCCCGCTGGGCATGGCCTTCACTATCTGTGTGGTGGGGCGTCAGACCCGCGCCCCGGTGACGGCGACATGATACACCATCGAGGGGCGTGGCGCAAGCAGGCCCACCGGTGGAACGACTTCTCTCGCGTCCGCGCGGGAGCTGCCGTCCGTTCGTTGCCTGGTTTGATCCCAGTCAGCCGCCACTCCATGGGGGTCTGGCCTCCTCTGTCTGAACGTGCTATCATGCGCGCCGTCATCTTCACCCTCAGGAAGTGAGAGCTGCTCATGGAACCTGCCGTTGCCACCAAGCTCGGAGTCTGGCCCGGGATTCTGGCCTCTCTCGCTGTAGCCGCTGCTGCCCTCCTGCTGGGTATGCAGGTCCCCCTCGTCGGGGGCGCCGTTTTCGCCATCCTCCTCGGCGTGCTGGTGGCAAATGCTCTCCGCCTCTCCCCCACCCTCAAGCCCGGACTGGCCTTCTGCAGCAGAAAGGTCCTCCAGTTTGCCATCGTGGTCCTCGGTGGCGGGCTAAGCCTGACACAAGTGTGGCACACTGGACGCGAGTCCGCCGTGGTCATGCTGGGCACGCTCCTCATGGCCCTGCTCATGGCCTGGGGCCTGGGCCGACTCCTGCGCATCCCCACCAACCTCGCCGCGCTGGTCGGCGTCGGCACCGGCATCTGTGGCGGCTCGGCCATCGCCGCCGTTGCACCCATCGTGGAGGCGGAGGATGATGAGATCGCCTTCGCCATCTCCACCGTCTTCCTGTTCAACCTGCTCGCCGTGGTCATCTTTCCCCTGTTTGGCGCCCTCATGCGCATGACGGACAACGGCTTCGGCATCTGGGCCGGCACAGCCATCAACGACACCTCGTCCGTTGTCGCCGCAGGATACTCCTACAGCTTCGCCGCCGGTACCACCGCCACCATCGTCAAGCTGGCCCGCACCACCATGATCGTGCCCGTCGCGCTGGGCTTCGCCTTCTGGCGCACCCGTGCCTGCCGCGGCTCGAGCATGCAAGTGGGCCTGTGCCGCATCTTCCCCTGGTTCGTCCTGGGCTTCCTGGGCGCGGCGGTGCTGAACACCGTGGGAGCTTTCGGCACGGCCCTGCCGCAGCACCTCAGCGACGCCGGGCGCGTGCTCATCTGCGTGGCCCTGGCCGGCGTGGGCTTGGGGACGAACTTGCGCAACCTGGTCAAGACCGGCGCGCGCCCGGTCCTCCTGGGCTTACTTATCTGGGCCGGCGTGGCCTGCACCAGCCTGGGGCTGCAGTGGATCCTGCGGCAGTTCTGATCGCAGCGAAAAACCTTGCTGCCGGCCCCAGCTTGCGCGTGTCACACTGCGGAAGGAGGGGCCGTACAGGTGGACCCCCGGGGGGTAAGTGTGCGGCGGCTGAACCTTTGGCCCCCCCTGGCAGTCGCTTATGTTAGCCGAGTGTAACCAACGAAAGCTAAAGAGGTTGATCATGGACAGTCTGACTGTACTGTGCAAAAATATGGGGAAGACGAAGTTCTGCGGTGCCGCGCGCGGGCATGAGATGTATTGTGACATAACACCGGATCGGGGCGGTACGGATGCCGCAATGCTGCCTCCTGAGAGCCTCCTGGCCTCGCTGGGCAACTGCGTGGGGATGGCGATTGCGCTGACTTGCGAGAACAAGGGCATCCCCTACGAGGGGATGGAGGTCACGGTGACCGCCGAATACGCGGACGAGGGCCACCGGGTCGACAACTTCCGCTGTGAAATCAAGATGCCGGAGCCCCTGGACGACCGACAGCGAGCCATCGTCAAGGGGGCCATGCACCTGTGCAAGGTGGGCAACACTCTCGCCCACGGAGCGAAGGTGGAAGAAGTAGTGCTGTAGGGAGCAGGAAGACACCGCTCCTACAAGAGGAGCTTGACGACTGTGGCTCCGCTGCCGCCTTCCTCTTCGGGGGCCAGCGTGAAGACGGTCACCGCTGGGTGGGTGCGCAGGAAATCATGAATCGCCTGGCGCAGCGCCCCGGTGCCCTTGCCGTGCACAATCCGGACCTCCTCCCGCCCGGCCAGGGCCGCATCATCCAGGTACTTATCCAACTCCGCCAGCGCTTCGTCCACCCGCCGCCCGCGCAGATGAATTTCCCCGGGCACGGTCAGCTGCTTGCGCATGGTCAATAGCTCCCCACCCGACGCCGGAGGTGGCGCCTCGGAGGCTTCGTAGAGGTCCTCGATCGGCAACTCCACGTTGAAGGCCCCCACCGCTACCAGCGCGCGATCCTGCCCCAGGAGTTCCAGGACCGTCCCCTCGCGGTTCCAGTCCGCGACACGCACCCGCTGGCCTGGCTCGACCTTCGACAGCGGCCGGGGCGCCTCCGGCGGCGCCACCGCCTCTTCGGCCTGGCGCATCTCCTCCTCGAGGGCCTGCTCCTCTTTTCCCAGAGCGGCCTGCTCCTCGGCCAATTCCGCCCGCAGGCGTTCGGACTCTGCCGTGTGCCTGGGTTGTGATTGAAGCTGGGCGATGATCTCGCCGGCCTGCTGCCGCGCCTGGCGCACGATCTCCTGTGCTTCGGAGAAACCCCGGGACATGGCCTCCCGCCGCTGGCGATGAAACTCTTCTAGCTCCTGGGCATGCTGTTCGCGCAGGCGTTCCAGCTCTTCGCTGGTTTCCGCCGCTTCACGTCGCCGCTGGGAAAGCTCCTGCTGCGTGCGCTCCACCTGAGCCAGGGCCCGCACGAAGTCGCGTCCCACCTCGCCCAGGCGCTGCTTGGCGCGGGCTACGATGGCTTTCGGCAGACCCAGGCGCTGGGCAATGTTGAAGGCGTTACTGGAGCCCGGCTGGCCGATCAGCAGGCGAAAGGTGGGTTCCAGCGTCTTGGCATTGAACTCCACGGAGGCGTTCTCCATGCCCTCCTGCGCATAGGCAAAGGCCTTCAACTCGTTGTAGTGAGTGGAGACTGCCGTCAGGCAACCGGCGGCGTGCAGCGACTCCAGGATGGCCTGGGCCAGCGCCGTACCCTCGGTGGGGTCGGTGCCGGCGCCGATTTCGTCGAGCAATATCAGAATCGGTCCCTCGCCCTGTCGGGTGGCAGCCTGCACCCGGTTCAGCACCTTCACGATCTGCGTCAGATGCGAGCTGAAGGTGGACAGCGACTGCTCCAGGCTCTGCTCATCGCCGATGTCGGCGAATACATGGGCGAAAACGGGCATCTGGGCCTGAATCCCCGCGGGCACGTGCAGGCCAGACTGCGCCATCAGCACCAGCAGGCCAGCCGTCTTGAGCGCCACGGTCTTGCCCCCGGTGTTGGGGCCGGTGACGACCAGTGTGCGGAAGTCGCCCCCCAGGCGGAAGTCAATGGCGACAGCCTTGGCTCCCAGCAGGGGATGCCGCGCCTCTGGCAGGCTCAGAATCTCTCCCGGTCTCGGCTCAACTGCCTGCTCTTCCAGTGCCAGGCGCGCCTTGGCGAAGATGCAGTCCAGCGCGGTGAGGCGGCGCAGGTCACTACGCAGGGAGGCGGCCTGTGCGCCCACCAGCCGGCTGAGCTCGGCCAGGATGCGCTGCCTCTCCTCCTCGATGGCCAACTCCGTTCCACGCAGCTCGTTAGCCTGACCGACGACCGCCATGGGCTCCATGAACAGGGTTAGCCCGCTGCTGGAGCGATCGTGCACCAGGCCGGGAAAGCGCGACTGAAACTGCGTCAGCACGGGCAGGCACAGCCTCCCGGAGCGCTCCACCACCAGCGGGTCTTGCAGTATCCCCTTGCGGAAGAACTCCTGTGCGAGGGCTTCCATGCGCTGGCGCAGGCGCTCGCGGAGGACCGTGCGTTGTCGCATCAGACGCGACAGCTCAGGAGAGGCGTCAGGGCGAACCTCGCCCTCCTCAGTGATGGCCTGGCCAATGGCCTCCTCCAGGTCGGGGTAGCTCCCCAGGCGCAAGCCCAGCGTGACCAGTGGAAGGTGGCTCGAAGGCTCCCCCTCGCCCCAGCGAATCGCAGATTCGCGCGGGGAGAGGGGGACGGGGGGTGAGGCCTCTGCCCGCTCAAAGTACCCTCGCATCCTCCGGCAGGCGCCGGCCAGGTCTCGAACAGCCAGGAGTTCCGTTTCCGGCAGGACGGCGCCCACGCCCGCTCGCTCCAGCGTCTCGTGCAGGTCAGCAACCCCGCCGAAAGGCGGCGCGCCCAGGGCAGTCAACAGCGCCCGCGCTTCGGAGGTCTCCCGGAGGCGCGCGAAGACCCAGTCGGCATCCGGGCGGGGTCTTAGCGCCAGGCAGCGCTCGCGCCCCAGATGAGTCTGGGCCTGCGCGGCCAGGAGGGCCAGTACCTTGTCAAACTCCAGAACTCGAAGCGTGCGCGCGTCCATAGGGGCAGACTACAGTCCCAACCTCTCCCGGTGTTGGCTCAGGCCATGCTCGAGGAACTGCGCCAGCCGCCCCGCTTGAAGCTCATGGAGTGGCGGGGGAGGCACATCCGCCTCACGGACTTCCTCAGCCATGAGCGCCAGCAGTGTGCCCTCGACGCCGAGCGCTAACGCCGGAAGGCAATAGCCCCCCTCCAGGATCACCTGCACCCGGCCAGAACATAGCTCGTCCGCGAGCGTCTTCGCCCGTCGCGTCAGCTCGTGAAAGCTGTCTGCGGTGAGACCCATCTGCGTGAGCGAGTCACGCCAGTGCGCGTCATACCCCGCGTCCAGGATGAGCAGATCCGGCTGGAAGCGACGGATGAGCGGATCAAAGAGCTCCTCCCAGGCTCGCAGGTAATGCTCCTCACGCGCACTCTCGGGTAAGGGCAGGTTGACGTTTAGCCCCAGGCCGGCGTCCAACCCCAGCTCATCCACCGTTCCGGTGCCGGGGAAGATGCCGCGCTCGTGTACGGACATATAGAGCACGTCGCCGCGAGCGTAGAAGATCTCTTGCAGACCGTTGCCGTGATGGGCGTCGAAGTCGAAGATCGCGACGCGCTCCGCTCCGGCACGCAACGCCGCCTCGGCGGCCAGCGCGCCATTGTTGAGGAAGCAGAAACCCATGGCCCGCGCAGGGAGGGCATGATGCCCGGGTGGCCGGACCAGACACAGCGCCTGGAGATCCGCACCGGCCATAAGCGTTTCCGCCGCCGCCATGCACCCCCCGGCTGCCACACGGGCGGCCTCCCAGGTGCCTTCAGTGGCGATGGTATCGGGATCGAAGGTCTCTCCGCCTCCTTCGCTGGCCGTTTGCAGCTCCTCCAGATACCACTCCTCATGCACTGTGAGTAACTGCTCCACCTCTGCCGGGTCGTGGACCAGCGGGACCGTCTCCTCCCACAGGCCGGAGCTGGTCAGCCGGTTGACGATGGCCTCGAGCCGCGCGGCGTTCTCCGGGTGCCAGGGCACCCCGTGGTCCAACATGCGCCCGTCATAGACGCGGATGATCATGCTCTGCCTCGGGCCAGCGCGAGGGCCTGCTGTGTCGTCTCCAGGCCGCGGCGGGCTTGTGCCTCGGGGTCCAGGGTGAAGTCGAAGACCTCGATGTCGGCATAGCCCTCATACCCGATCTCTTCCAGCGCTCCGAGAATCGGGGTGAAGTCCGTGCTTCCATAGCCCGGCGCACGGCCATTATGGTCATTGAGGTGGAAGTGCCCCAACCGCTCGCCGGTCGCCCGGATCGCCGCCGGAAAGTCAATCTCCATGTCCACCGCACTGTAACAGTCGAGGATGACCGCGACATTGTCCCGGCCTATCTCCTCTGCCATGCGTACCGCTTCGGCGGCGGTAAAGAGGAGAGTATTCTGGGTCTTGGGGGCCAGGGGCTCCAGACAGAGCTTGAACTTCTCGGCGCCGGGCAGGTCAGCGCAAGCCACCATCGCCTCGGCGAACCACTCCCAGGCCTGGGCGTAGGTCACGCCGGGGCAGAGACCGCGCTGCAGCGGCGAGCCCACCACCGCCATCCTCCCGCCAATCTCCACGCCGAAGCGGACGACGTCTTGCAGGTAGGCGATCGTCCGCTGCCGGACCTCGGCCTCCGGGTGAGTGACGTGATAGCCCTCGGTCCTGGCCAGCAGCCAGTGTATCCCCGCCACCTCCACGCCAGTGGCGGCGGCAAGCTCCCGGAGCCGCCGGCGCTGTTCGGCGGTGATCTCTCTCACGTCGGAGGCCAGCGTGAAAGAAGCAAACTCCAGGGCAGCAAAGCCCAGCTCGGCGGCGAGTTCGAACTGTCGCTCCAACGGGAAGGATTCAAAGATCTCGTTACACAGCCCCAACTTCACAGTCTTCATCCTCTCAAACTAACCGCCCCGCGAACCTCAGCCAGCCTTGCAGCAACCCCCTCCTGCTCCCGACGTGAGTCTGGGCTCGCGGCCCGTTCTGCAATTATCCACAATTCCCGCGCCGGCGCAAGGTCACTCGCTGAGGTAGTGCAGATACCAGCGGCGACTGCACAGACCGGTACGGCGGCAGGCCTCCTGCCCGGGTCTGCAGTGCCGCTCAGGGCCGTAGGCGTGCCGCCCCATGTCAGCTCGCATTACCTCCCGGAGGTCCTGGCTCCTGCGAGGCTCCTGATCTGGACCACATGACTCCTCGCGCAGCTCCTGGCAGACCTCCTCGATCCAGCGCCGGACCTGGAGGGTGCTCATCTCCAGGCGCCTGGCAGTCTGCCGGTAGGTATACCCCCGGGCCAGCATGCGAAAGGCGAGACGCTTGCGCGGCGGTACATGACTGCGCGTTAGCAGGCGCAGGGCAAACTGCAGACTGCCGGTGGCCGGCGGCAGGGCCTCCGCCTCCAGAACCGGGTGATTCCCATCCCGCCGGACAGCGCGGCGAAGCGCCCGCTCGGAGTAATAGGGATAGCTTTCCTGGGGACCGACTGCCACCCGGGCTAGCAACCGATTCGCCATCTCCTCCAGGACCATCTCCCGCGCCGCCTCCGGGTCCACCGAACGGAATTGTGCTGAATTATGCTGGTTCACAGGTCTCCACTCCTTGCCGACAGGATCTGCGCTACGGTCTGCGCTACGGCAGGGAGCAGGCTAGAGCAGGAGGCCTTGGCGAATCTTTGGCGGAATATGGTATTTCACTGGGATAAGTCTGGGCGAAGCCCGCCCCGACGGGAGGAACAGCCATGAACACGTACAGCCTCGCCTCGCGGACGTTGCCGTTGGACGACTCCTGGGAGGTGATAGTGGTCGGCGGGGGGCCAGCCGGAAGCGCGGCCGCCACCGCAGCCGCACGTGAGGGCGCCAAGACGCTGCTGATCGAGGCCAACGGCGCTCTGGGAGGCATGGGGACCCTAGGCTTGGTGCCTTTTTTCTGCGGCTACGCCGATGGCGAGAAGTTTGTCGCGCGCGGTTTAGCCGAGCGGGTGCGGCTGGAGATGATCGCGGGCATGCCCCACGAGATTGATCCGGAGCCGGATTGGCTCCAGTTCTGGCCCTCCATTGACCCCGAACGGCTCAAGCGCGTCTACGACGAAATGGTCACGGAAGCCGGCGTGACGGTGCTCTTCCACACCACACTTGCCTCAGTGGAGACAACCGAGGCTGGCGTGGAGGCCCTGATAGTGGCCAACAAGACGGGGCTGTCGGCGCTGCGTGGTCAAGTGTACGTGGACTGCACCGGGGATGGCGACCTGGCTGTCTGGGCCGGAGCAGAATTTGAGAAGGGCGACGGGGAGGGAAATCTGCAACCTGCTACCCATTGCTTCCTGCTCACCAACGTGGACGACTACGTTTACGAGCACGCCTCCCGGTCGCCAGAGGTTCAGGCCCGAGAACCGATACGGAAAGCCCTCAAGTCCGGGCGCTATCCTCTGATCGTGGACCTCCACGCCTGCCGGCGGCAGATAGGCCCCGGCACCCACGGCTTCAACACCGGACACGTATACGAGGTGGATGCCACCGACCCGATGAGCGTAACCCGAGCCCTGATGCACGGCCGCCAGCAGGCAGAGCAGTACCGTGCCGCCCTGGCCGAATTCTATCCGGGGTGCGAGAACGCTTTCCTGGCGGCCACCGGCGCTGTGCTGGGGGTACGCGAGACGCGCCGCATCCTCGGCGACTACATGCTGACCATGCAAGATTACCTCGCGCGACAGAGCTTCCCGGACGAGATTTGCCGCAACGCCTACAATATTGACGTGCACGGCACCGCTCCGGACCCCGCGGCCGCCGACAAGGACCACGAAACCTTCATGCGAGAGATCCGCGAGCGGGTCCGTGAGTATGCCCCGGGCGAGAGCTTCGGGGTGCCCTACCGCTGCCTGACGCCGCGCGGCCTGCGCAATGTGCTGGTTGCGGGCCGCTGCATCTCCACCGACCGCCCGGTCAACGGAAGCGTGCGTATCATGGCCTGTTGTCTGACCACCGGCGAAGCGGCGGGACTGGCAGCCGCTTTGGCTGCACGAGATTCTGGCGATGTGCATGACATAGACACGGAGGACCTGCGCCGGCGCTTGCGGGGATACGACGCATACTTGCCTTGAGGTGTGAGAATATGACGGATCACGCTCTGTGTTGGGAAATGCTCGGACGCTGGGCGGCTTCGACAGAGCGCGACTGGTATGTACTACC
>JAAYIR010000209.1 GCA_012523355.1 candidate division WS1 bacterium | reverse complement strand
CATCTGCTCTGGCACTTCCCCGTAGCGCGGCCACAGGTTATAATGGCCGTGTCAGCGTCCTGTGGAGCTATCCCACAGACCGAGGGAGATCAATTGGACCCGGACGATCAGGTTGATTTCAACATCGAGGCCGAAGACCTCGATGAGCTGCCACCGGTCCCCGCGGCGCCGGAACAGGGCCCCCCGCTGGTGATCGAGCACGAGGACCTGACCCAGACCGCCCCGCCTGGCAAGTCCCTGCCCCCCCAGCCGCCTATCCCAGGCTCTGCGCCCCTGGCGGAGCGTCCGGTTACTCAGCAGTTCTCCTACAAGCCTTCTCTGACGGGCACTCAGATGCTGGGTCGGGGGATGATCTCCCTGGCGTTGGCTGGTGCCCTGGGGGGCTTGCTGGCCTGGATGGCGACCGAGCCCTTCATGAACGACGCTCAGCAAAGGGATTCGGACGTGAGCGGGACACTGCTCAGGATGGGGCTGTTCGGAGGCCTCCTCGGGGGTCTGATCGGGGCCGCACTGAGTGGCGCCGAGGGTCTGGGCTCTCGTGTTCCCGAGAAGTTCCTCCGGGGTTTCGGCCTGGGGCTGCTCATCGGTTTCATGGGTGGGGCTGTCGGGGGCGTCTGTGGGCAGTTGATCTACGGCGGGCTCGGTGGGGGAGGGGGTGTCCTCGGACTCCAGCAGATCATCATCCGCTCCCTCGGCTGGAGTCTGGTGGGCATCGGAGTGGGGATGGCGCAGGGGGCCAGCGCCCTGACGCCCCGTAGGTTGATCAACGGGGTGCTGGGCGGCGGCCTGGGCGGCTTTGTGGGCGGGCTTCTGTTTGACCCTTTGGCGGCCCTTGGACAGGCCTTCGTCGGCGGCGAGATTACGCCTCACGCCGGTTGGTTCAGCCGGATGCTGGCCATGGTGGTGCTGGGCGGCTGCACCGGAGCCGCCATCAGTCTGGTCGAGGAGCTGCGCAAGGAGGCCTGGCTTATCGTGATGCAGGGGGGACTGGCCGGCAAGCAGTTCATTCTCTTCAAGCCGGTGACGGTGGTCGGCAGCAGCCCCAAGGCAGACATTTGTCTCCTGAAAGACCCTGGCATCCGCCCTCAGCACTGCGTGCTCCAGGAGACGGCGGGTGGGCACGTACTGCTGGCTTCGCCCGAGTGTCCGGTGCTGGTGAATGGCCGGGCAGCTAATCACCGCCGCCTGGCCGAGGGTGATACTCTCACTCTGGGGCAAACGGTTGTGGAGTACCACGTGCGCGCGGTTCGCGCCTGGGCGCCAGCCCGGACTCCGGCACAGGCTCAGGTCCCTCTGGTGGAATAGTTGCCAGGCGAAGCCGCGACTGAAATCGCTCCTGGCGAAAAGCTTCCTCTTTCCTCGGGCTTGTGGTATACTACTCCACCGAACTGACTGCGCTCTCGTCTCTCGAAAGGAGTTGCCATCAACTTGTCTACTCTTCGTCTGCCCACGCGCCTGCTGCTCGGACTGGCAGCCGGTCTGCTCGTTCTGGGAGCGGGGTGTGGGTCACGCCCCGCGGCTATCGTTAACGGCA
This sequence comes from candidate division WS1 bacterium, assembly GCA_012523355.1. Lineage (GTDB taxonomy): Bacteria > Armatimonadota > Zipacnadia > Zipacnadales > Zipacnadaceae > Zipacnadum. The sequence continues at coordinate 17,151 of JAAYIR010000209.1, read as the reverse complement.
CCAAGATCACGGAGGCCGACCTTACCCAACAGCTCCGCCGGGCCTACGGGCCTCAAACCCTCTCCACGCTGATTGATCAGCAAATCATTCAGGACGCTTTCAAAGCCGCCGAATTGACTCTCACACAGGAGGATATCAACGCCGCCATTGAGGGCCAATTCGGCAACTACCAGCAGTTCCAGCAAATGGCCACCCAACAGGGGATTGACCCCGAGGATTACATTGAGCGGGTAGTCAAACCGCCGCTCATGCTGGAGAAGCTGGCCACCAAGGATGTCGAGGTCAACGACCAGGTCCTCAAGGAGTTCTACACCCAGAACAAATCCCGCTATGACCAGCCGGAGATGATCAATGTATCGGTCGTCGCGACTTCCACCAAGGCTGATGCTGAAAAAGCCCTGGCGGCGCTCAAGGGCGGGGCCGACTTCCCCACGGTGGTACGCCAATATTCCATTGACCCGCGCAGCCGGGAGAGTGGGGGACAGATGCCCCCCATGCCCGTGGACCAGGCCCCGGAGGAAATCGTGGCGGCCGTCAAGGGCCTCAAGGACGGCGAGCACTCCGGCGCCAAGCAGATGCAGAGCCTGTGGATGATCGTCAAGCTGGACAAGCGCACGCCGGCCCAAAAGTTCACCTTCGACCAGGTCAAGTCCAAGGTGGAGAAGGACTACCGGGGCTCGAAGCTGACCCAGGAGACGATGGTCGCTCTGCGCGACAAGCTACGACGGGAGGCCCGAGTGGCCGTTGTGGACGCCGAGTTCCAGATGTTGAACGAAGAATACCGCAGCGCCGAGGTGCCCGAGTTCGGTGCCGAGGGACTTACCCCTGCCGCTAGCGGGACTCCGGCGGCGGCGCCTGACGACTCGCCTCCTGCTCCGGCGACCCCTTCGGAGGGCGGACAGTAACCCTCTGCTCCCCCGAGGCCGGGAGTCAATCATGCACTAAGGCGACCGTACTCTCGGAGTACGGTCGCTGCTTGCGTGATCGCAGCGGGCTGCTAGCGGATAACGGTGGTCCTCACTCTATGACCGTCTTTGATCGTCTCGTGCAGATTGTGGCGCGGTTGCGCGGCCCGGAGGGTTGTCCCTGGGATCGGCAACAGACGCCCCAGAGCCTCACTCCCCATCTCATCGAGGAGAGCTATGAGCTGGCCGAGAGCCTGGAAAGCCATGACTCCGGCTCCGTGTGTGAGGAGCTGGGGGATCTGCTGCTGCAAATTGTCCTGCACGCTCAGATGGCCTCTGAGCGGGGCGACTTTGCCCTCGAGGACGTTGTCGAAGGCCTCATCGAAAAGCTGATTCACCGTCATCCGCATGTCTTTGGCACGGTGCAGGTCAGCGGCAGCGAAGAAGTGCTTGATAACTGGGAGCGTCTGAAGCGTCAGGAGCACAGCGAACGCGGCCAGCCACGCAAGTCGGTCTTGGACGGCATCCCGCGTTCCCTGCCGGCCTTGCAGCGGGCCGAGAAGATGCAGCGCCGTGCGGCGAAGGTGGGATTCGACTGGTCCGAGCCGTCTGGCGCACGGGCCAAGCTCAAGGAAGAGACCGAGGAGTTGGATGTGGCCATCCGCTCCGGCAACCGCGAGGCGCTCTTCCATGAGGCGGGGGATGTTCTGGCCAGTGCGGTCAACCTCTGCCGTCTGCTGGGAGTAGACGCTGAGCAGGCCTTGCGCGCGGCTAACCGGCGCTTCGAACAGCGTTTCCGGCATATTGAGGAGGTCGCCAGCGCCGCAGGTCGTAGCTTGCATGAAATGACGCTGCCGGAGATGGACGAAATCTGGGAAGAGGCCAAGGCGCTGGACCAGGGCCCGGGGCTGGAAGCCCGTGCGATTGACGAGCTGGAAGACGATGAGGATTGACCTGTTCTTGCGGAACGCTGGAATTGTGCCGCGGCGCACACTGGCCCAGAAGGCCTGCAGCGGGGGTCTAGTGAAAATAGACGGGCGTACAGCCAAACCAGCCAGCCCCGTGGAAATCGGGCAGGAGATCACGGTGCAACTGGGCATGAGCCGCAAGAAGTACCGGATTCTGCAGCTGCCCAACCGGCCCGTCGCCAAGGCAGCTCGGACCGAATACGCGGAGCTGATGTCGAGCGAAGGCATCTAGCGACGGCCACAGTACGTCGGCGCACGAGTGACCATTCTTCTCTGAGCATGGACTGAGTCTTCGCCGTTAGGACGCGCCGAGTGTCCTAGAGAAGCATCAACTCGAGTCTCACGACTCAACTTTCAATAGGAGGCAGTTGGATGTCAAACCTGAAGCGTGTGTATATGGCCAATACCGACCTGGCGCCCATTCGTGAGGCGCTCCAGACGCAGGGGCGGGAACTCCGCGACCTGCTGGGGGGCAAGGGGTCTAACCTGTTCATCATGACGAGTGAAGGGCTGCCGGTACCGGAGGCCTTTACCGTCACCACGGATGCCTGTAATGAGTACCAGGCCCTGGGGCGCAAGTTCCCGGAGGGGCTGGAGGACGAGATCATGGCCGCCCTCGCCGAGCTGGAGAGCCAGACGGGCAAGCAGTTTGGCGACCCCCAGAATCCCTTGCTGGTATCGGTGCGCTCGGGAGCCAAGTTCTCGATGCCGGGGATGATGGATACGGTGCTCAACCTCGGTCTCAATGACGAGGTAGCCGAGGGCATGATCAAGCTCACCCAAAACGAGCGCTTTGTATGGGATGCTTACCGCCGCTTCATCATGATGTTCGGCGACGTGGTCATGGGTGTTGAGCGGGAGGAGTTTGAGAATTGTCTGGACCAGGTGAAGGAGGAGGAGGGCGTCACCCTGGATGTGGACGTCTCCGCCGCCGGTCTGAAGAAAGTGGTGGAACTGGAGAAAACGGTTTACGAGAAGCATCTCGGCAAAGCCTTCCCCCAGGACCCGCGCGAGCAGCTCATGGAGGGCGTGCGCGCCGTCTTCGACTCCTGGGGCAACGATCGCGCCGTAGCCTATCGTGAGATGAACAAGATTCCTCACAATCTGGGCACCGCGGTCAACGTCCAGCTCATGGTGTTCGGGAACATGGGCAACGACTCCGGGACCGGGGTGGCCTTCACCCGCGACCCCTCAACCGGGGAGAACGTGATCTACGGTGAGTTCCTGCTCAATGCCCAGGGCGAGGACGTCGTGGCGGGGACTCGCACCCCGGAGCCCATCGCGGACCTCGAGGAGCAGATGCCTGAGATCTACCGCCAGTTCGTGGGAATCTGCGACCAGCTGGAAGAGCTGTACAAGAACATGCAGGATGTTGAATTCACCATTGAACGGGGCAAGCTGTACATGCTCCAGTGCCGCAACGGCAAGCGCACGGCTGCGGCCGCCATCCGCATCGCGGTGGAGATGGAGAAGGAGGGCCTGGTAACCGAGGCAGAGGCGGTCATGCTGGTGGAGCCCGTGCAGTTGGACCAGGTCCTGCACCCTCAGTTCGACCCCGAGCAGAAGCCTGAGCCGCTGGCGAAGGGCGTGGCTGCCTCTCCTGGCGCCGCCGCCGGCAAGGTGGTCTTCACCGCCGCGCACGCTGTCGCGGAGGCCGAGGCCGGTCAGCGGGTAATCCTGGTCCGTCGCGAGACCAGCCCGGACGACATTCGAGGCATGAACGCCTCCCAGGGTATCCTCACCTCGATGGGCGGGAAGACCTCCCATGCCGCCGTGGTCGGCCGCCAGATGGGCAAGCCTTGCGTGGTCGGCTGCGCCGCGGTCGAGTTGTCTAACGGCCAGATGAGCGTCAACGGCACCGTCATCAAGGAAGGGGAGTACATCTCCATTGACGGGACCACTGGTGAGGTCATGCTGGGTGACGTGCCCACCACTGACTCCGACATCATTCGCGTTGTGCAGGGACGGCTGGCGCCCGAGGAGGCCCCCATCTATGGTCTGTTCGCGCAGCTGATGACCTGGGCCGACGAAACTCGCGCCCTGGGGGTCCGCACGAACGCGGATACGCCGGACGATTCCGCGCTGGCGTTGGCCCTGGGCGCGGAGGGCATCGGTCTGACTCGGACCGAGCACATGTTTTTTGGTGAGAAGCGCTTGCTGACCTTCCAGAAGATGATCCTCTCTGAGAGGGTGGAGGAGCGGGAGGCGGCAGCAGCCGAGCTTCTACCCTTCCAGCAGGAGGACTTCTACGGGATCCTCAAGGCCATGGACGGTAAGCCGGTGATCATTCGGCTGCTGGATCCGCCGCTGCATGAGTTCCTGCCCAAGGACCCGGCCGGCGTTAAGGCGGCCTCAGAGGTTACGGGCAAGTCCGAGCAGGAGATCATGGACGTCTCCGCTTCGCTGCACGAGCTGAATCCCATGCTCGGGCACCGCGGCTGCCGGCTGGGTGTGACCTTCCCGGAGATCTACAAGATGCAGGTACGAGCCATCTTTCAGGCCGCCTGCCAGCTCAAGCAGGAAGGGCTCAACCCGATTCCGGAGGTCATGATCCCGCTCGTGGGGATTATCGGTGAGCTTGAAATCACGGGGACGGACGCGAAGGCCGTTGCTCAGGAGGTACTGAGCGAGCAGGGCGTGGAGCTGGAGTACATGCTGGGCACCATGATCGAGCTGCCGCGGGCCGCGTTGATCGCGGGCGACATCGCGAAGCTGGCGGAGTTCTTCAGCTTCGGCACCAACGACCTGACCCAGACCGTTTACGGCTTCAGCCGGGACGACGTGGAAGGCAAGTTCATCCCGGCCTATGTTTCGAAGCAGATCGTCCCGGTGAGCCCCTTCGAGTCCCTGGATGAGCAGGGCGTGGGTCGGCTCATCGCTCTGGCCTGCAAGGAGGGCCGGGAGGCGCGTCCCAGCCTGGAGCTGGGCATCTGCGGAGAGCACGGCGGAGACCCCGATTCGGTGGACTTCTGTCACCGGGTCGGACTGGATTACGTCAGCTGCTCACCGCTGCGGGTGCCGATCGCACGATTGGCCGCCGCCCAGGCGCAGGTCAAGAACCCGAGGTGAAGAATACTAACACAAGCGCTAGGGAGAGGAGGATCTCTTCGACTTGAGTCCGGGGATCCTCCACTTGCGCGCGAGGCAGGTGCCAAACTGAATAACTGACCGTTACCGGTAGTCGTATTGCGCAGACTGTTCGTAGTACATGTGCAAGCCATAACTTGTTGCATGAGAGGGGGCAACACCGTGTATTGCACTGGCAAACGTCGTGGAGGTGCACGCGAAGGTTCGGTAGTGGTCCTAGTACTCATAGCCGTAGCAGCCCTCTTGGGCTGCGTAGCAGTCAGCTTCGACGTTGGACGAGTGGTGCTGGCTGCCCAACGATGTCAGGACCTTGCCGATGCGGCGGCCTTGGGGGCCGTCAACGAGTTCCCGTCGAGGAGCTATCTTCCCGCCAGCCAGCGCATCGCAGATGTGGTGTCGGCAAACAATGTTACGCCGGGGCTGACGATTACGAGTTCCTCGGACGATGCTGTATACTACGCTGCCGGAGACGTTGTACCTGGCTGGGGGCAGCTCCCAGCTTCTGACGAAGCCGCTCTGGTACAGACCCATGCCTATGTGCCGTTCTTTTTCGCGTCCGCCTTGGGCCTGGACGGCACCAGCGTTACGCGGCGAGCCACGGCTCTCATCCGGAAGGGTGAGTCCATCGCCTGCATCTTCGCGCATGGCAGTCCAGGCTCCGATCTCTATGGCCTGACTGTCAACGGAAGTGGTTCTGTGGTGTATAACGGGAATATCTGGTCAAACTCCGACATCACCTACAATGGCAGTCACCAGACGGTGCAGGGCGATGCGCATGCCGACACCTCGTTTGTGGTCAACGGATCGTGGCAGACCATTACGGGGCGGGCCGAGTGGGTCACTAGCTGGACACTGAACGGCAGCCACCAGAGCATGAATCCGATACAGGTCGCCACCGAGGCCCGGGACTACCCAGTCACCTATACAGTGGATGACTTTGGTCCGTACACCTACGACGTGCCCAGCCTCACAATCAATGGCGCGAACCAGGCCGTGCCGCCTGGCATCTACCGCGTTCGTGGGGACGTCGTACTGAACGGATCCAACATAAGCCTGGCCGGCGTGACCTTCGTGGCGGACGGAAGGATCGTGCTCAATGGGAGCCGGTATGGCCCCGCGTCGCCAGCAGCAGCCAATGGCGTCTTGTTCTGGTCGAACTCGACTTCGAGCTCTGCCATCACGATAAACGGGGCTTCGGGCGACTGGAGCGGGACGATCTTCGCTCCCCGAGGGGGACTCGTTTTCAACGGCTCTAACCAGTGCGTCAGCCGCGGGTCCCTGTTGGCCGAGAGGATCACAGTCAATGGCTCCGGATTCCAGATCTTCCCCACTGAGGGGGCCTGGGGAGAGGTCGTTAGACGTTTGATCGGCTAGATTTGAGGTGGGTGGCAGTGGAACCTGCCGTCCGCGCTGAATGTGTAATAGCTTCCGCCTTGTTGACCCGTATGGCAGACGGGTGGCATGGAGGCATCCGAAGACTGCAAGGGAGACTCAACATGACTACCATCGAAGACATCTATGCACGAGAGATACTGGATTCCCGGGGGAATCCGACTGTCGAGGTGGAGGTAGAGCTGCTCGGCGGCGCAACGGGGAAGGCGGCGGTGCCTTCGGGCGCCTCCACCGGCGAGCGCGAGGCGGTAGAACTGCGCGACGGCGATAAGGCTCGCTACAACGGCAAAGGCGTGCTTACGGCGGTGAACAATGTCAACGAGGAGATCGCCGAGGAGTTGATCGGCTGGGATGCCACCGAGCAGGTCGCTATTGATCGTTACCTCATCGAGCTGGATGGCACACCCACCAAAGCCCGTCTGGGCGCCAACGCGATCCTGGGGGTATCGCTGGCGGTCTGCAAGGCCGCTGCGAATGCAGTGGGCCTGCCCCTGTACAATTACATCGGCGGCGTGTCGGCCTGCACTCTGCCCGTGCCGATGATGAACATCCTCAACGGTGGCGCGCACGCGGACAACAACGTGGACTTGCAGGAATGGATGATCATGCCCGTGGGCGCTGACTCCTTCGCCTCGGGTTTGCGCATGTGCGCAGAGTGCTATCAGGAGCTGAAAAAGGTATTGAAGCAGGCCGGGCATGCCACCGGCGTCGGAGACGAGGGTGGCTTCGCCCCTAACCTCGGCTCGAACGAGGAAGCGCTGCAGGTGATTGTGCAGGCCGTGGAGAGCGCGGGCTACGAGATGGGCGTGGACATACTGATCGCGCTGGATCCCGCCGCCAGCAGCTTCTTCGATGCGAAGCAGAGCAAGTATGTCCTGGCGGGGGAGGGGCGCTCGCTGACCGGGGACGAGATGGTAGACTTCTACGCGGACCTGTGTGAGCGCTACCCCATCATCTCCATCGAGGATGGTCTGGATGAGAACGACTGGGAGACCTGGCCCAAGCTGCGCGAGCGCCTGGGCGCCAAGGTCCAGATCGTTGGCGACGACCTCACCGTGACCAACACGGCGCTGCTGAAGCGAGCGATCGAGGAGCAGGCCATCAACTCCATCCAGATCAAGCTCCACCAGATCCGGACGCTGACCGAGACCCTGGAGGGGATCAAGACCGCCAAGCGCGCGACGATGACTGCAGTCGTCTCCCATCGCAGCGGCGAGACCGAGGACACAACTATCGCTGACGTGGTGGTTGGTGTAAACGCCGGACAGATCAAGACGGGAGCGCCGGCGCGTACCGAGCGGGTCGCCAAGTACAACCGCTTACTGGCCATCGAGGAAGAACTTGGCGATATAGCCTTGTATCCAGGTCGCCAGACGTTCTATAATATAGGTTAAGCTCTAGAGAGACCTGTCCAGTTAACCGACACGGTCTTCATCGCCGGATCAGCACCTATCATCGCACCAGGGAATGGAGTAACGCATGAGCAGCCTCAGCCTTCGCGTGGGTCGGGCGGTTACCCGGCACCGAGTGCCCCTGCGCGCGACCATGTGGGCCGCTCTCGTGTTCTCCTTCCTGGTCTTGGTGCTGACGACCCACGTCAAGGTCCTGCGCCCAACTCTCGACAGCGTCCTGCAGGCGCGCAATCTCTACTATGCCCAACAACGGGAGGCTGCGCTCAGGGAGCAGAACGCGCGTCTGAAGGAAATTCAAGAGTACCTGGAGACGCCAGAGGGACGGGATCTGGCCGCTCGCGGGAAAGTATATGCGCTCAAACCGGGAGAGCGGCTGATCCTGGTGGAAGAGCCGGAGCGGTCAGAGGCCACTCCTCTGACCTGGTCAGGACGTGTGTGGGAGGGTCTGGAGCGAACTCAGAACTGCCTGGAGGGGGAAGCACGGCTCGCTAGTTTCGTGGTTCGTGCTCTCCTGACGGGAGTGAACCTGCCTGCCAGTGACAGAGCCTCGGAGGAGGGGGAGGAGAACGCCGCGGGCCCTGGGAAGTCGCTCAGGTAAGGCGAAGCGCTCGGAAAGAGAAAAGAAGCGCCAGGCTGATCGCCTGGCGCTTTTGCTTTCTGACCCTGTGACCGTCGCTAGAAGGGTAGATCGGTATCGTCGGGCGGCTTGGCAGCCTCGGCTGGCGACCCAGTTGAACTCCGCGGCACTGGTCGGGGGAGGCCGCGCTTCCCGCCGGGCTGTCCGCCCTCGTAGTAATAGTAGTAGTAGTAATAGTAGTAGTAGTCGCCCGTGGTCAGCTTGAGCTTGTTGAGCAGGACACCCAGGATGTTCCCGCGAGCATGCGTGAGCAAACGGACGACCTCGTTGTAGGCATCACGAGTTACCTGGCCTGCTGCGGCGACGATGAGGGTCTGGTCCACCTGCCCCGCCAGAAGTAGCGCGTCGGTGAGCATGATAGCCGGGGGAGAGTCGAGGATGACTAGGTCAGCCAGCTTGCTGGCCTCGGTGAGCAGCTCGCTCATGCGCGTGGAGTCTATCAACTCCGCGGGATTGGGCGGCAGTGGTCCACTCGGCAGGAAGCGCAGGTTAGGCACGAGGGTGCTCTGCAGAGCTTGCTCCAGCGAGAGCTCTCCCATCAGCACGTTGGTCAGACCGCGGCTGGCGTCGGCCTCATAGAGCTTGTGCAGGCTGGGCCGGCGCATGTCAGCGTCAATCACGATGACTGATTCTCCGGCCTGAGCACAGGCGGCTGCCAGGTTAGCGACTACTGTGCTCTTCCCCTCTCCGGCCCCCGCGCTGGTTACCAGCAGCAGACGGGTGGGCTGGTCAAGGGCCGAGAACCGCATATTCGAGCGCAGAGTGCGGAAAGCTTCTGCCGGGGGGCTCTTGGGAGCGTCTATCATCACCAACTCGGGGTGGTCGGCACTGAAAGGCACGATCCCCAGGAAACGCACGTCACTGTCGCGCGTGAGATCCTCCGGGAGGCGAATCGTGTCATCTAACGCCTCGAGGAGCAGAGCCATGGCAAAGCCCAAGAACAGGCCCAGGGCCAGGGCAAATACGAGCGTGCGGGATACCGTCGGCGCGGTAGACCTCGCGCCGAGGGCTGAGTCCACCATGGACTCCCGCCCCCGCTCCGAGGCCACGGTGAGCTTCTTGGCCTCGAGCTGCGTGAGCAACTCCTGATACGCTGCCCGTTTGAGGGAAATCTGGTCCTGGAGCTGTTCGAGATAGCCTTCCTTGTCGAGAGCCGCCGACCACGTCGCGTCGGCCAGGGCCACCAGTCCGTTGAGACGAGCCACCCGGGCCTGGAGATTAGCCACTTCGCGTTCGGCCTGCCGCAGGCTGGCCTCCACCTCGTTCCGCTCGGTCTGGTCAGGGGCCACCATGGTGGCCATGGTGGAGGGGCTCCGCCGCAGCGCTGTCTGCGCCTCCTGTACGCGGAGCTTCATCTCCTGGACAGAGGGATGCTCATCGGTGTAGCGCGCGCGCAACTGGACCAGCGCGGCTTGCGCAGTGCTCAACTCCTGCTGTAAGGCAGCGTGAGCAGGATTGGGCACCACGGCGCGCTCGGGTTCCACGCCTTTCAACTGGGCATGCTGCTTGCGCAGCGCGCTCAAGCGCCCTTGGGCCGTAGCCAGGTCAGCCTGCGCGGTGCGCAGCGCCGGCCTCATGTCCGGCTCCTGCATGATAGGGCTAAAGCTGCCCCCCGGCTGCCCGCTGTCTCCCGCTGACTCCCCGACGGTGACCGTGCGCAGTCCCGATTCCTTGAGGAACCGCTGCCGCTCGTTGATCAGGGTCTGCAGTTCCGCTCGGGTTCTCTCCATCTGGGTCTCGAGATACCGTTGCGCGTTGGTATGCTGCTTCTGGCGCAACTCGTCCATGATTTGCAGGAACGAAAGAGCGGTCTGATTCGCGAACTCTCTGGCTTTGACCGGGTCCTCGGAGGTAGCCTCGATCCTGAGCAAGTCAGGGAGTTTCACCGTGGTGCGCAAGGCGTCGGTGATGTTGGAGGGGTCAACGATGATGGGGGCGCCCGTGGTGCGTTCTGCCAGGGCCTTGGCGGTGCGCAGGGCGGTCTGATTCCCCTGGGCGATGAGGGCCTGGGTCTCCAGCGCGATATTCTGGCCGGACTCTCTCTGCCCTCCGAGCAGGAGCACGCCTCTGGACTGCTCGGGAACCACTATCGTCGCCACCGCTCGGAAAGTCTTGGGCATGCCCAGAACGATGAATACGCCAATGATCCCGGAGCACACGCTGATTGTGAGGATGAACCACCAGCGGCGGGCGAGGATCCTCTGATAATCCCGGATGCCAAATCTGCTGCTAGCTGTTTCCACTATTGCCTTCCAATGGGTGATCTGTGGAGTGCCCGCAACTGCAGGTGCAGACAGTGTATACGGCACCGGTAGTATAGTCCACGGCCCCGAACAAGTCAACTCCTGCACAGGCCGGGAGCCAGGGGTTGGAGCGCCTGCCCTCGACTCCTGCTGCCCATGCTGGTATAATGCCACTACTCACTAACGGAGGCACGAACCTATGGCTGGCCACTCCAAATGGGCCAACATTCAGCACCGCAAGGGGCGACAGGACGAAAAGCGTGGCAGACTTTTTGCGAAGATCTCGCGCAATCTGATTGTGACGGCCCGCGAAGGTGGCGGGGATCCCGCCACCAACCCCAAGCTGCGCACGATTGTGGAAGAGGCCAAAGCGGCCGAGATGCCCAAAGACAAGATCGAGTATGCCATCAAGCGGGGCACGGGAGAAATTGAGGGCGCCAGCTATGAGCATATGCGTTACGAGGGCTTTGGTCCGGCCGGCGTGGCGCTGATTGTCGAGGTTCTGAGCGACAATATGCAGCGTACAGTCGCTGACATCCGCTCGATCATGAAGAGACACGGCGGTAACCTGGGCGCACCCGGTTCGGTCACGTGGATGTTTGAGCCCAAGGGTCTGATTGTGGTCCCCCAGGAGTTGGCGGACGAGGAGACGGTGTTCACGGCTGCTGTCGAGGCCGGTGCTGAGGACGTGCAAGGCGACGAAGACAACTGGGAGATTCTGACCGCGCCGGAGGCTCTGACGACTGTGGTGGAGGCGGTGCGGGATGCCGGTCTCATGCCGGAACGGGCGGAGCTAACCATGTTGCCGACTAACACCACTCCGGTGGAGGACGCGGAGGCTCCCAAGGTACTCAAGCTGCTGGACGAGCTAAACGATAACGATGATGTTCAGCAGGTCTACGCCAACTTCGAGATCTCGGATGCCGCCCTGGAAGCCCTGGCGAGCTAGAGTAGTCCCCTGGCCGTGAGCTGCCCCGGAAGGGGCCGCTGCCCCTTTCCCACGAACGCCGGCCCGGTGCCGGCGTTTCGTCTTTCGTCGTTCCCTCCCGCATTGTGCCTCAAGACACCACTCCCTGTGCCGATAAACCACATGCAAGCAGCCTGATGGGGGCCCGAACAGGGCGTCCCTGGGCAGGCATCGGGGGGTAATTGAGATGGTCCATAGAGACGATGGGGAGAGGCGAACGGTGTGGTGGAACTCCGCAAGGGAGCGGAGTCGCCCTGGGATCACTTGCGCTGTCTGACGCATGAGCTGTCGTCAGCGCTCACGACGGTGAGAATCGCTGGCGACACGCTAGGATCGCCGGACGCAGATGAACCAGGCTTTCGGCAGGTCTATGCGGCGCTGATTGCTGAGGAATGCGGACACATTACCCGTCTGATGGCGGACTTTGCCGAAGTGCTCCGGCCTGGCTGGTGTCTGGTACCTGGTGAGGAGGAGAAGGCTGACCTGAATGAGGCGGCTCACCAGGCCGCGATGGAGCTGACGGGCCTGGCGGCTCAGGTGCACGACCGCATTCTGGTGATACCCGCGCGCGAAGGGACCGGCGTCGCCGGCAGCCAGGAGAAGATCACTCAGGCCTTGCGCGGATTCATGGAATACCTGCTCGGCGTGGTTCCAGCTGGGACCACGGTGAAGGTGGAGGTTTGTCCAGAAGAGCCGCGGAGTGGTGGTCCCGGTGTTACCTTTTCAGCACTGTATCCGGACCGGGCGACCTCTCCCCCCTGTCACATCGTTCTGGACTGGAGCCGGATTCATCTAGCCGCGGCACGGTACATTGTTGAACAGCATGGGGGAGAAGTCCGAAGCGGGGGAGAGGAAGAGGGAGAGGAGGTTTTCCTGCTCAGTGCGACCTGGCCCCACCTCGAGGTTAGCGCGCATACCGTCCTATTCCAGCAGCATGGAGTCCGACAAGCCTCGTTGCCGGAAGTCGAGTGTAACCCCGAGGTGAAGGCAGCATGAACACTGGCCCGCGTATCCTGCTGGTGGAACTTGACCCACTCGTGAGGGAAACGCTGGCCTCAGCTCTGACGACCGGTTGTGCGGCTCAGGTGTGGGTGGCCCGTGAGGCTGCAGAAGGCGTGGAATTGGCGCTCCAGCACCAGCCGGACCTGATCCTGATGGATCTCGGGGTGCCTGACCTGGACGGGCTGGCTCTCTGTCAGGCCATTGCCGAGCACAGCGAGCTGATGCATACGAAGCTGTGGATCATGACGGGGGTCACACTGGACCACAGGACCCGATCCGCCCTGCGCTGCTATGCCGACCGGCTGATCCAGATGCCGCTTTCTGCGGCCGCTCTCAGTCGAGAAATACTTAACGAGGTAGAGTCGTGCGGCCCTCCGCTCCGGTGGCTCAGCCAGTGAGGAACACAAAGCTGGCGTCACGTGGAGAGCTAGCAGCCCTGTCCCCGGCCCATGCTCTTGGGTTACTGCTCTGCGCTGACCGGATTGGCCAGCGTTCCGATCCCCTGGATGGAGACCTCCATGCGGTCCCCCGAGCGCAGAAAAACCTGGGGCTTGCGGCTGAAGCCCACGCCCTCCGGAGTCCCGGTCATGATCACTGAGCCCGGTCGCAGGGTCGTGACCTGGGAGAGGTAGCTGACCAGATATCGGCAGGGAAAGATCATGTGCTGCGTGTTGGAGTGCTGCATCTCCTCTCCATTCAGCTTCAGACTGATCTCAGCGTTCTCCGGGTCCAGGTCGGTCTCTATCCACGGCCCCAGCGGGCAGAAGGTCTCAAAGCTCTTGCCTCGGGCCCACTGCGTATCCAGCTTGAGTTGACAGTCGCGGGCACTGACGTCATTGCCGCAGGTGTAGCCCAGGACGTAGTCCAACGCCTCGGCCTCCGTGACTTTGCGGCAAGGGCGCCCGATCACGATGGCCAGTTCCGCCTCATAGTCCACCTCGTCCGGCGCCATGGCCGGGAGTACCACTGGCTCCTCGGGACCGGTGACCGAGCTCGCGGCCTTCAAGAAGATGACGGGGGCCTTCGGCAGTTCCATCGCGCTTTCCGCAGCATGGGACTTGTAGTTGAGACCAATGGCGAAGACGTCCGGGGGCTCGACAGGGGCCAGTAGCCTGACTTCTGCCAGGGGGAAAGTCTCGCCGGTTACGGTGAGACCTTCCCAGGGCCGTCCGGAGATGGCGGCGAGGTGATCGCCCTCAACGATACCATAATGAACCTGGCCCGCGGCCAGAAAACGTGCAATTCTCATCATAGCCTCCCTAGTACCAGCAGAATCCTTCTGCAGCGATCCAGGTGATAACGTTCTTGACCTCGGTGTAGGCCAGTAGCCCCTCGCGTCCCAACTCGCGTCCCACGCCGCTTTGCTTGTAGCCTCCGTAAGGCGCCTGAGCGAAGACGAAGTTGTGGACGTTGATCCATACCGTGCCTGCTCTGAGCAGCCCCGCGATTCGCTGACCTCGGGCGCCATCTCCGGTCCAGATGCTGGCGGCCAGGCCATAGGGCGTATCGTTGGCGGCCTCGATTAGTTCCGCCTCACCGTCAAAAGGTGTGAGGGCCAGCACCGGGCCAAAGACCTCCTCCCGGTAGAGGCGTGTGTCAGGAGCTACCTCGTCGAAGATCGTGGGTTCCAGGTAGTAGCCGCGCTCCAGGCCCTCCGGAATGCCTCCGCCCACCAGCGGCTGCCCACACTCCTCCACGCCCACGCGGATGTAGTCGAGCACCGTCTGCCGATGTTCTGCGGAGATCATGGGGCCCATGCGCGTTTCCTCGTTCATCCCGTCGCCGACGACGATTTGCCTCGTCTTCTCCACCAGGAGATCGCGGAGTGGTTCATGGAGCTTCCGGTCCACGAGGACCCGGGTCGCGGCGCAGCAGCACTCCCCCTGGTTGAGGAAAGCCCCAAACAGAATACCGTCCGCGGTCTGCTCGAGATCTGCATCTTCCAGGACCACCGCCGGAGACTTGCCGCCCAGTTCCAGTGAGCAGGCGCAGATGCGATCACACGAGGCGGTGATCACGTCACGGCCAATCTCGGTGGAGCCCGTGAAGCTCAACTTGTCCACTTGCGGGTGGCGCAGCAGGGCCTCGCCCGTCACGCGGCCGGAACCGCTTACAATGTTCACTACGCCTGGAGGCAGTCCCGCCTCCAGGAACAGGTCCCCGAGCATCAGGGTGGTCAGCGGTGCCCAGCTTGCCGGTTTGATGATCGCTGTGTTCCCGGCGGCCAGGGCGGGGGCGAGCTTGCGGCACGCCAGCACCAGTGGGAAGTTCCAGGGAATGATGGCTCCCACGACGCCCACCGGTTCGCGTACCGTATAGTCCAGAGCCGTGTCGCCCACGGGAATGCTCTCTCCGAGCAGGTCCACCACCAGGCAGCCGTAATACTCCAACTCATCAGCCGCGCCGGGGACATCAACATTGCGGCTCTCAAAGATCGGCTTCCCGGTGTCCAGGGTCTCCGCTCCCGCGAAGTCCTCGGTGCGCTCCTTCATCAGTTCCGCTGCTCGTCGCAACACCCGTCCGCGCTCGAAGGCCGACATCCGTGGCCAGTCGCCCTCGTCAAAAGCGCGACGCGCTGCTTTGACTGCCAGATCCACCTCCTCCAGGGTGGCGGAGGCGAACTCCCCGATTGGTTCCTCGGTCGCGGGATTGAGGCTCGTGAAGTGCTCGGAGGCCTCTACCCAGGCGTTGTCAATGAACAGGCCGTACTTCTTACCGCTGTTAGCCATGACCTTTCCTCCTTCTTGGTGGTAGGACAAGCTTGCCAGCCTGTCTCAGGACCCGCGCCGGCCCCGGAGCCGGCACTATCGCTAGAGCGTATCAACGTGTCAAGCGGAAGCCCCCGGGACTTCGGGATTGAGCAGCGACTTCGGGCGCTCTCCTCGTAGGGCACGGGCCACTTCCTCGCAGGCTAACCGCTGCAGAGCTTGCAGTGCCTCCGTGGAGAACCAAGCGGAGTGCGGCGTGAGCAGGGCATTGTCCATTTGCAGCAGGGGGCTGTCCTCCGGCAACGGCGGCGCGCCCTCAATAACATCCAGTGCCGCTGCGGACACCTGCCCCTCGCGCAGAGCCGCGATCAGCGCCTCGGTGTCAATCAATTCGCCGCGAGCGCAGTTGACGAGGACCGGCTGCTTCGCCATAGTGGCGAAGGCCGTGGCGTTCAGGAGATGATGCGTCTCTGCCGTGGCCGGCGCCTGTAGGATAATCGCGTCCGCCGAAGCATACAGCTCCTCCAGACTCATCTGTCGGGCTCCGGCAGGCGCCTCGCCCTGGAAGTACGGGTCATGGAAAATGAGAGTAGCGCCAAACACGGCTAGCTTGGCCACAATGGCCTGCCCTATCCGCCCCATGCCGATGATGCCGATGGTCAGCGAGCTGAGGCGCCGCATCGGCTTGAGCGCAGCCAGCGCCCATTCATCGCGGCGGATATTCCGGTCCGCCTGGGGGAGCTTGCGCAGCAGGCTCAGGGTCATGGCCACGGCGTGATCCGACACCTCGGGAATGCAGTAGTCGGGGACGTTAGCCACCATGATGCCGCGGGCGGTGGCGGCGGCGATGTCAATGGTGTCCACGCCTATGCCGTAACGCACAATGATGCGGCAATCCGGCATGGCGTCCATCACCTCGCCGTCTACCGGGCCGTAGTAGGTGTTGAGCACCGCATCCACGCCCCGCACGAGCTCGAGTGCTTCCTGCTTGGTCTTGCACTGGCCCACGACGAGGTCCGCGCCCAAGGCGCCCAGGATCTCCTGTTCGGGATCGAGGTTTGGGAAGACATAGTCGGTAATGGCTACTCTGAACTGGCTCATAGTTGACCTTCCTTCTAGGCTTCCGCCGAACATGAAACCGAGACAGGCTCTGTTTCCCCCGTGACCTCATAAACTCCTTTGAAACGAGCTAGAGAAAAGTCCCGCATCGTCAGTCTACGCAGCCCGCGCGGTTGAGATTTCGTGCTTGCGGAGGGTATACTATCCTTGAGAGTGGGTCGCGCAGCCGCGCCGGCTTGTGGCCGGTGAGGAAAGTCCGAACTCCGCAGGGCGGAACGCCGGCGAAATGCCGGGCGGGGTAACCCGACGGAAAGTGGCGCAGAAACATACCGCCGGAGGCGGCTTAGCCGCAAGCCCGAGGCAGGTGGGGCGTCTCATGAGGACGCTGCTGCCGCCCGCGGGTTCCGGTAAGGGTGAAATGGTGAGGTAAGAGCTCACCAGCGTCGCGGAGACGCGGCGGCTGGCCAAACCCCGTTTGGAGCAAGGCCTAATAGGGAAGCTTCGCGCGCAAGCGTGAAGGGGGCAGCCCGTCCCTTGACTTCCGGGTAGGCCGCAGGAGAGACGTGGTAACGCGTCTCCCAGAGAAATGGCTGCGATCCGGGCTTCCCGGACACAGAATTCGGCTTATAGACCCACTCTCGCCGGTATTTGGCATGATTGAGCCTTTTATAGACCAGTAAACGTGGGCTCAATGCCGGGGAATAATACCCTAACGGAGTATCTGCCGGAATCCCTGCGGTCAATCCTACCCAAGGGGTGACGGCAGATGCT
>JAAYIR010000208.1 GCA_012523355.1 candidate division WS1 bacterium | reverse complement strand
TAGATTAGGGGAGGTGTCGGAAGGTCACCACCCCCGCCCTCCTCTTGCGCGCCGGTGGCCGGGGGGAGAGTACCCCACCCGGCGGCGCGGACGCCGCCGACCTCCCCTAGATTAGGGGAGGTGCAGAGTGGGCCGGGCTCGCGGCGCGGACGCCGCTCGGCCGGCCCCTCCAGGGAGGGCGATAGGTCGAGAGGTGTGCGCGGGCGGCAATCGCGGGCAGACCCGCGAAAGCCGCCCCTACGGGGGAACGGCAAGGACCAGGCGCGGGCGGAGACGGCAAGGCAAAGGCGATCCGAAACGGCCGACACGGAGGCCTGCCTCGGTGGGGGTCGGGACCGGGCGCTACATAAGCACTGCGGCGGAGCGTCCCACATCCCCCCATGGGGGCCAAGGGGCCTTCTTGCGGCCTAAGGGTACACCGCTTCGGTGCTCCCTTCTCAGCACCTCCCACTGTCAACCAGGTTGTGACGAGGTCTTGCACAGTTGGGTTGACAGTAGGGGGTGTCCAGCATACAATTCGAGAGTTCCCCAACCGGCCCTGGCGGCCCCCAATAGAGGTGCGGTGCGTGCTGCGTCCTGCCTGGATCGAAGTTAATCTGTCCGCGCTGGCGGACAATATCCACAACCTCAAGTCCGTGCTCAGCCCCCATCAACAGATCATCGCGGTGATCAAGGGGGATGCTTATGGGCACGGCGCTCTTCCCGTCTGGCGGGTAGCCCTGGCCAGCGGCGCCGGGCGGTTGGCGGTGGCACTGGTGCAAGAGGCTCTGGAGTTACGGCGGGACGGTTGTGCCGCGCCGATCCTGATACTCTCCTCCCCCCCACGGGAGGCCGCGGCATTGCTGGTTGAGCAGCAGATTGAATCGCCGCTGACTGACCTGGAGGGGGCGAAGGCGCTTTCCCAGGCCGCCCAGCGGCAGGGGAGGCCTGCGCTGGCGCACCTGAAGGTGGATACCGGTCTGCACCGGCTGGGAATCCGTCCCGAGGAAGTGCCCCCCTTCTGCGAGGCCTTCCGGGAGATGCCAGGGCTGGAGATTACCGGCATCTTCACCCACTTTTCCAGCGCTCCCAGCGATCCGGAAGCCACCATGGAGGAGTTCACACAGTTCCGACAGGCGATCGGCGCGGCGGAGGCGACGCTCGGGCAGCGGATACCGCTACGGCACGCCTGCAACAGCGCGGCGGCGGTGCGCTATCCCGAGATGTGGCTGGATGCAGTGCGGCCGGGGGCGCTGATCTATGGGATTCCGCGGAACCGGGGCGGGCTGTACATGCCGGTGATGAGGCCGGTGCTGGCACTGCGCGCGCGGCTGTCGGTGATCAAGGAAGTGCGCGCCGGGGAGCGGATCGGCTATGACCTGTCCTACCGGGCGCCCCACGATGGTCGCCTGGGGCAGGTGCCGCTGGGGTATGCCGACGGATGGGACCGGCGACTGTCCAATAATGGCTATGTGCTGATCCACGGCCAGCGCTGCCCGATCGTGGGGCGGGTGTGCATGGACACCACCACCGTGGACCTGACGCCGGCGCCAGAGGCCCAGGTGGAGGACTTGGTGACGCTGATCGGCGGGCAGGGCGAGGACCAGATTGAGGTGCACGAGCTGGCCCAGCTCTGCGAGACGGTGCACCAGGAGTTCGTGACGCGCCTCGGCCCCCGTCTGCCGCGAGTCTACTTCGCCGAGCCGGGCGACACACGGGTGCGCGCGGCATTGGCCGACAAGGAGGATCTGCTCTCAGATGCCCCCATCCGCCATCGCGCGAGTTCCAGCCAGCACCGCTAACCTGGGGCCAGGGTTCGATTGCCTGGGCCTGGCGCTGGATCTGTACAACACCGTCAACCTGAGCGTAACCGGGATGACGGAGGTCTCGGTGCGGGGGGAGGGAACCGGAGCCCTGCCCCTGAACCAGCAGAACCTGGTACTGCGCGCGGCGAACAGACTCGCGGAGCAAGCCGGGGTGCAGGTGCCCGGCTGGCGGCTGGAGCAGGAGAACGAGATCCCGCTGGCGCGGGGGCTGGGCAGCTCCAGCGCGGCGATCGTGGGGGGGCTGGTGGCGGCCAATGAGCTGCTGCGGACGGGGGCCTCGCCGCAGGAGCTGCTGGAACTGGCCACCGCGATTGAAGGGCACCCCGATAATGTGGCGCCAGCGCTGTTTGGAGGGTTGACGGTCTGCGCGCGAGAGGGGGAGACCGTGCACTGCGTGGCCCTGCAGCCCCCAGCGGGGTTGCAGGTGGCGGTGGCCATCCCCATGCTGGAGATGAGCACGGAGGCCGCGCGGGCGGCACTGCCGAACTCCTACTCGCGAGAGGACACCGTCTACAACCTTACCCACGCCGCGTTGACCGTGGCGGCGCTGGTGGAGGGGCGCTTTGACCTCTTGCGGGCGGCGATGCAGGACCGGGTGCACGAGCCGTACCGGCTGCCGCTGATGCCCCGGCTGGTCGAGGTGATGGAGGCGGCGCAGGAGGCCGGGGCACTGGCGGCGGTCTTGAGCGGTTCGGGGCCGAGCGTCGCGGCCTTCTGCGACCGCCTGGAGGCAGCGATCGAGGAGGCGATGGTGGAGGCCTTCGCGCGCATTGGGCATAAGGCGGAGGTGCGGTGGCTGCAACCGGCGCATGGCGCGCTAGACCCGGATTGGACAATGAGAGTGTGAGCGTCGGCGAGTCGGGGAGACGGCAACGGCGCCTACCCCGCCTTCGCTTCGCTCAGGCACCCCTCCCCTGACGGGGAGGGGCGAGGAAAAATGGTTAAGGGCGCCAGACGGCACCGGATGACGGGCGAGACGCCTGTTCTACCGAGGAGGCACCATGTCTGAGCAGATGACCTCGCGCGAGAGATTCCATGCCACCTTTAACTACGGGCAGCCGGACCGGATCTGGCTGCACGAGCAGTGGAGGTTCCAAGAGACCACGGAACGCTGGTGGCGGGAGGGCATGCCCCGGGATCAGCATTTCAGGACCTACTGGGGCTATGATCGCGCGGAAGTAATCCCCCTCAACCAGGCGCCCTACCCTCCGCTGGAGCATACCATCATCGAGAAGGCGCCGGAATGGCACATTGTCGAGGATGAGCTGGGCGGGCTCGAGAAGGCGTGGCACGATCGGGGCATTGGCATGAACCAGCGCATGCGCTTCCCGGTCCGTGACCGGGAGACCTGGGAGAAGCTCAAGAGCCGTCTGGACCCGGCGGCCCCGGTACGCTATCCCGAGTACTGGGAGGACTACCAGCGCTCGGTGCAGAATCGGGACTATCCGCTGATCATCCACCTGGGCTCCTACTACGGCTGGATCCGCAACTGGGTGGGGATGGAGAACCTGGCGTTGTGGTACTACGACTGTCCCGATCTGGTCGAGGAGATGAGTGAATACGTCGGCGACTTCATCTACCGGGTGGTCGAGCGGGCACTGACCGAGATTCCGGATATTGACGCGGGCCTGATGTGGGAAGACATGGCGATGAAAACGGGGCCGCTGATCAGCCCCAAGCTGTTCCGCCAGTATATGCTGGGGCCCATGAAGCGGGTTACGGCGTTGGCGAACCAGGCGGGCGTCAACCTGATCTGGGTGGACTCGGACGGCAATAACGATGACCTGGTGGCCTTGTGGCTGGAGGCGGGCGTGAACCTGCTCTACCCGCTGGAAGTCGCCGCGGGGAGCGATCCGATCAAGCTGCGGGACCGGCACGGCCAAGACTTGCGGCTGGTAGGGGCGATTGACAAGCGAGCGCTGCGCGACGGCTGCAGCAAGGCGGACATTGAGCGCGAGGTCATGGCAAAAGTGCCGGAGATGGTGAAGCGGGGCGGGTACTCGCCGATGGTGGATCATGCTGTCCCACCGGATGTGCCGTTTGAGAATTTCCGATATTACATGGACCTGGTGCACGAGATCTGTGGGTAGCCTACCCCGCCCTCCCCTGACGGGGAGGGGCAATGAAATTGGGGCGGCGTTCCCGGTGACCGGAGCTGGTTTAGGTGCACCAAACCCACTTGCCCTTGCCCCTCCCGGAACGGGAGGGGTACGCCCGCGAAGCGGGCGGGGGTAGGTCCGGGAAAGTTGCGGAGGTTTGCTCATGTCCCTTAACTGCGATCAGATTGCCGGAGCGATTGCCGCACGAAGCGATGCGGCGCAGAAGTGGCTGACCGATATGATTGCCTTTCCCTCCACGCAGGGGCAGGAGGCGGAGGCCATGGCCTACCTGAAGGACCTGTGCCTCTCGCTGGGCCTGCCGATGGAATATCGGGAGATTCCGGACAGTATCATGGAGGACCCGGAATATTGCCACAGTGATGACGAGACTTCCTACGTCGGGCGGCCGAACCTGGTGGGGGTGCTGAAGGGTAGCGGCGGCGGGCGCTCGGTGATTCTCCAGAGCCATATGGACGTGGTCCCTGCCGGAGAGTGGGCAGAGGCCTTCACGCCGCGCGTCGAGGGCGGCTACGTCTATGGGCGGGGTTCTACGGACTGCAAGGGCTGTGTGGTGACCGTCCTGCTGGCCATGATGGCCCTGCGCGACCTGGGCGTGACCCTGGCCGGAGATGTGGAATTGCAGTTCGTCATCGAGGAGGAGGTCGGCGGGAATGGGGCGCTGGCATTGATCCGCCAGGGCTGCAGCGCGGACGGGGTGATTGTCGTGGAGGCCACCGGGCACCAGGTCTACCCGGCTAACCGGGGCGCGCTGTGGTTCCGCCTGCGCACCACGGGCGTCTCGGCACACATGGGTCGCCGGCACGAAGCGGTCAACGCCATTGAGAAGATGATGGAGGCCAGCCGCTGCTTGCTGGAGTACGAGCGAGAACTGATCGCCTCCAGCCGCAACTATCCGCTTTTCGAGCGATATGAGAACCCGGTGCAGCTCAATATCGGGATGATCCGCGGGGGCGCCTGGCCCTCCATGGTGGCGGATGAGTGCGTGATGGAGGGGGGCGTGGGGTTCCTGCCCAACCGGGACCTGGCGCAGGTCAAGCGGGAGCTGGTGGCGGCGATCGAGAGCAGCCCGGACCAGTGGCTGCGCGAGCACTACGAGCTCAGCTACCCGCGACTGCACAAGGACGCCTATGAGACCGACCCCCAGCACCCGCTGGTGACGACTGTCCACCGGGCGGCGCTGGCCTGCGGGCGGGAGTCGGAGGTCTACGGCTGGAACGTGAGCTGTGACGCGGCGCTATACGCCAAACTCGCGGGGCTGCCCACGCTCGTGTACGGGCCGTCGGACATCGGGGGGGCGCATTCCGCAGACGAGAAGATTCAGTGGAGTCAGGCGCTGGAGGCCGCGCAGACGCTGGCCAAGGGCGTGGCGGAGTGGTGTGGAACACACTAGCGCCAGCGGCCGGGAGCCGGGCGGCCGGCCTCACGACTACCGGGAGCGGGGCGACTAGAGCTGCTCGTCTCCCACTGCCTCGACCCACCGGCGAGACCACTCGACCGTCTCCAGGCCCAGGTCGCAGATGGAGGTGCTGAGCAGGATCAGCCCCTCCACCCGCCCCTCCCGGAGCCACTTCAGACCCAACTCACACTGACGCTCCATCAGAGGCACCGGCAGGGGCCGGGCATTGCCGAAGTCGAACATGTAGAGGCCCAGGACCTTGCGCGGCCTGGGAGCCAGAACCTCGGCGCGGGCGAAGTTCTCCTCCAATTGCGAAAGCTCCTCGGCCTTCCACGTCCAGAAGGTCAAGACGTCGCACTCCGCCAGATGGGGGGCGATGGGCATGTGAAGCTGGTGGGCATAGAGCACCACCCACAGGTCCAGCGGACGGGCGGAGGCGTGCAGCCGCTCGCGCAGGGCGGCGAGTTGCTCAGGGGTATATACGGCCGGCTGGGGGGCCTCGTCGCTCTTGAAGAAGTCGTCCATCATGGCCCCGACGAAGTTGGGGAACTGGGCCGCGAGCGCCTGCGTGGCCGTGAGCTCCTCCTCGAAGCCCCGCGAGGTTCCTCCGGCGCCTACCACCGACCAGACGACGCGCTTGAGCGGGCTGAGCTCACGCGCCAGGTTCTCGTAGGGCGGCTCAGGCAAACCCTTGTAGCTGATGAGAATCAGATTCTCCACGCCGAGGTACTGCGCTCCCTCGAGGGCGCCCATGGTCGAGTCAGGAAGGCCGTACTCGCCGTTGTAGCTGCCGGCAACGTGTCCCCAGATCCAGAGGTGTTCGCGGATGGTATCCATGCCTACAGGATTCACCCTGTTGCTGAGTGTCTCCTCCTCGGAGGCCAGACGAGCCGGGGAGGGAGTGAGGAAGGGGGCGGGGAAGTACCTCAGCGATGACTAGCATCCGGAACAAGTCGCGGTGGCTGGGGTTGCTGTGCCTGCTGGCCGCAAGCCCGACCTGGGCGGCAGGGCCCTCCCGACAATACATGGACGGGTATCTGGTTGTGCATCTGGAAGGCTCGCCCGAGGAACTGGGACGGCAGCAGGGGGCGCTGCTGGGGCGGCTGGCGCGGAGGATGCTAGGGGACCTGATGCAGGGGGAGGCTCCGACCCCGGAGGCGCGCGCAAGGCTACTGGCGGGGACACGGGTGATGGAACGCTACCAGCCCCCGGAGTACCGCGCAGAGCTGAAGGTGCTGGCAAGCGCGC
>JAAYIR010000207.1 GCA_012523355.1 candidate division WS1 bacterium | reverse complement strand
GGTTCACATCCTGGACGGCCACCGTTTCGCCAAAACGTTTGGTGAGGTGAACCAGTCGAATCACAGCCATGGCTGAAGTCAGCAGTCAGCAGTTCTCAGTCTACAGGGGGCGCGCCTGGCACCAACCAGATCACGGCGCACACCAGCAGCGGGGAAACCCGGTTGTGGGGCACTACTGTGAACTACCGACTGTCAACTGTTCACTCTCCTACTCCGGCATCTGATAGTTGGGCGCTTCTTCGGTGATGATCACGTCGTGTGGATGGCTCTCACGCAGACCCGCAGGAGTGATACGATAGAACTTCGGCTCCGGCCGGCGCCGGAGCTCGTCTAACTTGGTAACCCCGCAGTACCCCATGCCGGCGCGCAATCCCCCGACCAACTGATGCACGACGCTGTGGAGCGGGCCTTTGTGGGGCACGCGGCCCTCCAGCCCCTCAGGAACCAGCTTCTCCTCGTCCACTTCCTGCTGGCTGTAGCGATCGCGGGCTTCGCGCGACTGCCCCATGGCGGCCAGCGAGCCCATGCCTCGGTACTCCTTGTACGTGCGTCCCCGATACAGCACGGTCTCCCCGGGGCTCTCCTCGGTACCGGCCAGCAGGGCCCCAATCATTACCGCGTGGGCACCCGCGCAGAGGGCCTTGGTGATGTCACCGGAGTATTTTATGCCGCCATCCGAGATCAGCGGCACATCGTGCTTTTCGCAGACCTGCGCGCAGTCCAGGATGGCGGTCACCTGGGGCACGCCAGCGCCCGTCACGACCCGAGTGGTGCAGATGGAGCCGGGGCCCATGCCCACCTTGACTGCGTCAGCGCCGGCCTCGATCAGGGCTGCGGCACCCTCGGCGGTGCCGACGTTGCCCCCCACAATGTCCAGGTCCGGGTACTTCTCCTTGAGGACTGTAACCTGCTTGAGCACACCGGCGGAATGGCCGTGAGCGGTGTCCACGACCAGGGCGTCCACCCCACGTTCTACGAGCAACTCGGCGCGCTCCAGAGTGTCGGCACTGACACCCACCGCGGCCGCGACGCGCAGACGTCCCAGTTCGTCCTTGCAGGCCTCCGGGTACATCGCCACCTTCTCGATGTCTTTGATGGTGATCAACCCGCGCAGCATCATGTTGCCATCCACCACCGGGAGCTTCTCAATCCGGTGCTCGTGCAGAATTTCCTTGGCGCGTGCAAAATCCGTGCCCTCGGGGGTGGTTACAAGGTGCTTGGCGGTCATCGCCTCGCTGACAGGCTTATCGAGATCAGTCTCGAAGCGCAGGTCGCGGTTGGTCAGGATCCCCACCAGCCTACCCTCCTCGGTAATGGGGAGGCCGGAGATGTGATAGTGGCGCATCAGCTCGAGAGCATCGCGAACTGTGTGCTGGGGACTGAGCGTGACGGGGTCCACGATCATGCCGCTCTCGGACCGCTTGACCTTGTCCACCTCGATGGCCTGGCGCTCGGGCGGCATGCTCTTGTGAATGACCCCGATACCCCCCTCGCGGGCGATGGCGATCGCCAGCCGGCCTTCGGTGACCATGTCCATGGCCGCACTGATGATAGGGATATTCAGACTAACGTGGCGGCTGAAGCGGGCGCGCACATCCATCTGCGTGGGCAGGAGGTCGGAGCGTGCCGGGATCAGCAGCACGTCATCAAAGGACAGCCCTTCCCGCAAAGCGGGGTGAGACACCATGTTTCACTCCTTGAATGGACCTGACACCAGGTTCGAGCAAAGGCTCAGTGGAACGGGTCGTGTTCAATGTATTTTACTGCTTCAGCACTGCCTGTACAAGGGGAACCCACGCGGATGACATGTGGAGCCTCCCCTGACCGAACCCTGTCTGCTAGCGAGCGGCCAGGGACTTCTCAATCAGATCGCAGAGCACGTGCCCAACGGCCAGATGCGCCTCCTGAATGGTGGAGGTCTGGCGGTGGGGGACTTTCAAGCAGAGGTCGGCGATCTCTGCCAGCTTGCCACCCGTCTCGCCCGTCAGGCCAACCGTCAAGATACCACGTGATTTGCAGTCCGCCACAGCGCGGAGAATGTTCTCGGCATTGCCACTTGTGCTCAGGCAGACGAGCATGTCCCCCGGCTCCAGCAGTCCCTCCACCTGTCGCCGGAAGACCTCCTCGTATCCATAGTCGTTGGCGATAGCCGTCAGGACGGCGGTGTCCGTGGTGAGGGAGATCGCGCGGAAGGCCGCCCGCTCGCGACGAAAACGTCCCACCAGCTCACCGGCCAGGTGTTGCGCCTGGGAGGCGCTCCCTCCGTTTCCGCAGAGGGCGATCAGGTGCCCTCCCCGGAGGCAGTCTATGGCCCGCTGAGTCACCTCCGCGACCTCGGAGGCCAGGCTCTCTCCCATCGCGGCGAGCAGCTGCGAGGACTCGAGCAAGGCGGCTCTGATCAGTTGTTCCATGTTCCATCCGGGGGCGGCGTCGTGCTGAACCTCGCGAAGACCTCTGTCACCCAATAGGCTCCCTGCGCGTTCGCTGCCACCCCCACCCCCATGCATTCAACGTCTGCGGAGAGGATATTGGCCCGGTGTCCGGGACTGCCGAGGAAGTCCTCGTGAGTCCGAGCTATGTTCTCCAAATTGAGACAGGGAGAGCTACCCCAGCGGCGAGCGATGTTTTCGGCCAATACGCCGGGCACGAAGTTGAAGACATTGCGGAAGCGGTCCACAGACTGACACAGACCCGGCGTGGGCGACTCGTGGCTGAAGTACCCCAGCGTAGCCATCTCCAGGGAATGCCCGCGGGCCACCACCGAGAGTTGGGGTTCGCAGCGCAAGAACGCGAGGTCCTGCTGGCGCCGGGTTTCATTAATGAGCCACATGGTCAGAGCCTCGGCAGAAATGATCAGTTCCTTGCTCTCAGGTGGGTTGCTCCGGCCGTAGGGGTCGAAGTTGTAGGTCTTGCGCTGGAGCCAGGCATATTCGGCCAGAGCCTTGTCCTTCTCACCCTGCCGCTGGTAGGCCAGGGCCAGCCATTCACGCGGCACGACCCATTCCGGAAGCAGTTCAGAGGCGGAGAGCAACAACTCGACTGCGCGGGCCGGGTGACCCGCGCCTAGCTCGATCCGGGCCGAAGCGACCTGCGACTTCGCCTGTTGGGGCTTGTTGAGCTCCTCGGCCTGCAAAGGCGCAATCCCGACCAGGAGCGCGAAAACCATGACCAGATGAATCTCACTACGCATGGTGATGATATGGCGTTTGTGTCGTTAAGAGCCGAACAACTGCCCGCCTGGCTACTCCTTTTCAGAGGCCAGAATCGCCGCACCCAGGGCTACGACCAGTTGGGGGTCTGCTGGAACGGCCACCGGTTCCTCGAGGGCGCGCTCCAGAGCAGCACATACTCCCGCATTGTACGCCACCCCGCCTGTCAAGGCAAGAGGCGCGGTGCGCGGAAGACGGCCGGCGAGGGCGAGAAGCTGCTGCGCCACGGCCTCGCACAGCCCTCGCGCGATGGCTGAGCGATCCACGCCGCGGGCCAAGAGCCCCACCACCTCGCTCTCAGCGAAGACCGCGCACACGTTTGACAGAGGCACCGTCTCTGAGGCCTGTGTGGCAAGCTGCCCCAGCTCGGCCGCCGTCAGACCCAGGCGCTGGCCGGACAGTTCGAGGAAACGCCCGGTGCCGGCTGCACAGCGGTCGTTGACGACAAAGTCCACGAGCTCACCGCGGGCGTCCAGGGCCAGAACCTTGCTATCCTGCCCTCCCACGTCAAAGGCGGTACGCACGCCCGGGACAGTCTCCCGCACCCCGTGGAAGAGGCAGGTGAGCTCGGTGACCACACGGCTCTCCTCCGGCCAGAGGGTGCGGCCATAACCCGTGACTACCAGAGCCTCCAGGTCAGAGCGTTCCAGCGAAGCCGCTTCCAGAGCGTCGGCAAGGCACTGCTCACCCGCCTGGCGCGGATCCCAGCCCGAAGCCCGCACGGCCGAGGCCAGGACGCGCTGCTCCCGATCGTCCCGGACCACAACCTTGGTGGCCACACTGCCAATGTCCACGCCTGCGCAGAGCACGATCAGCCACCCCCTATCTCAGGAAACGGAGCCACAGATACACGCTCGAGAGCGCCAGGCTCATCAGGGTGACAGGTGCGCCGTACTTGACGAAACGCCAGAAGGCGATCCGGTGGCCGGAGCGATCCGCGGTTCCAGCCACGACGACATTGGTGGCGGCGGCGATCAGGGTCCAGTTAGCACCGAGGTTCGCTCCCAGGGACAGGGCCCACCACAGGACCTGGGTATTGGAGGTACGCACCAGGCCGGCCAGCTCGGCGGGGTCGGCCCCCGGGTGCAAGCTCTGCAAGACATCCTGGACGAGGGGAATCACGGCTGCGGTGTAGGGAATGTGGTCCATGAAGCCCACCGCCAGTCCCGAGAGCCACAGCAGCCCCAGAGTCAGGAGAGGCAAGCTCCCGTGGCTGAGGGTGATGATACTGCCCCCCAAGACCTGGATGACTCCGTTCTTCACCAGGGCACTCACCATCACAAACACGCCCATGAAGAAGAACAGACTGGGCCATTCGATCTCGCGCAGGAACTCCTCGGGACCTTCGGGGTGCAAGAGCAGGAGGAGTGCGGCCCCCGTCAGCGCCACGGTAGCCGGCTCGATGCCCATAGCATGGTGTAGCGTAAATCCGACCATGGTCAGACCCACCACGACCGCACAGCACCACAGCAGGGGACGGTCGGTAATGGCCGTGGTCTCGTCAAGTGCTAGCAGGCGATCACGGTCTTCCTGAGATACCCTGACCTTGCCGCGCAGCAGCAACCAGACTCCGACCAAGAAGAGCACCAGCACGACAACGGCAATGGGCATGTCAATCCGCAGAAAGTCCATGAAGGAGAGGCCAGCGGCTGAGCCGATCATGATGTTTGGCGGATGGCCAATGAGTGTGGCGACGCCACCAATGTTGGAGGCCAACACCATGCAGATCAAATAGGGCACGGCATCGGTCTCCAGTACGTCACAGATGAGAATGACGATGGGGGCAATCACCAGCACGGTGGTGACGTTGTCGAGGAAGGCCGAGGCTATGGCGGTTACCAGACAGAAGACCACCAGCAGAGCAGCCGGCTGGCCGCGTACCAGCTTGGCGGAGCGGATGGCCGCCCACTGGAACACGCCGGTGCGCCGCGTGACGTTGACGATCACCATCATGCCGATGAGCAGGAAGATGGTGTTCCAGTCCACGCCCTGGGCAACTCCGGGCCGGCCATGGAAGGCGGTTTGCTGATCCACCAGACCGGTGACCAGGACCAGGGCCGCGCCGACCAGTGCGGCAGTGGCACGATGTGTGCGCTCGGTGGTGATGAGCACAATCACCAAAACGAAGATTATTGTCGAGGCAAGGGCAGCTGTTGTCATCGTCTTAGTACCGCCACAGGAAGAGCGCCGCCTCCGGGAGGCAGCGCTCCGGCACGGCGGGTGTGGGGGCCGCTACTCGGCCGGCACCTCCGGGTCGCTCACTGGCGCTGGACCAGGAATGAGGGTCTCGCTGGGCAAGGGCGGGGCGGTGGTACGTCCGAGGCGCAGGCTGGAGGGGAGAACGATCTCGGGGTTGACCGTGCCGCCCATCATGAGACGAAGCAAGACCTTGCCTGCTTCCTGCCCGAGTTCATGGGTGGGTACGGCCACGGTGGTAAGCGGCAGCTCAGTCTGCCGGACCATGTGGAAACCGTAGAAACCCACAACGCTGAGTTCCTCCGGGACCTTCAGGCCCGCGTCCGCGGCCGCCTGGCACATGAACTGGGCCACACTGTCGTGGGCACACAACACCGCAGTCGGGCGGGGCCAGAGGGCCAAGAGGTCCCTTGCAGCACGATACAGGTCAGTTTGCTCAAAGCTCTTGGCCTGCAAGCCTCTCGGTGGCCAGGGGTCCACGCCCGCAGTGGTCAGAGCGGCGCGATAGCCCTCCCACATGGCCTGGCTGGGATTGGTCGCGGGATGGCTGAGGAAGGCGATCCGCCGGTGGCCCTGGGCCAGCAGGTGCTCGACACCCATGCGGGCGCCTCCACGGTAATCCCACAGGACCCGCGGGGCGTCCACCTCAGAGATGTAGTCACCGCAGAAGACAAAGGGAACGCCAGCCATGGAGAGTTCATTTATAACCGTAGTGTCAAGGCGGCGCGAGGCACTGGGGGCGATGATAAGCCCATCGGCGCCCATGGTCACGATGCGGCGTACGTTCTCCCCAGACTCTTCCTCGAGGTCGGTTCCCAGGATGATGACGCCGATGCCCGCCGCCCGCGAGACATCCTCCAACCCGCCAGCTACCGAGGGATACCACAATTCGTCGAGACCGGGAACCACAAAGGCCCAGATCTTGCGCTCGATCGCGGGACGGAGACGGCGGATGTAGGTGCCACTGCCCTGAATCTTCTCTACAAAACCGTCTCGAGCCAGAGCTTCCACGGCCTGCCGCACGGTGATGATACTTACCTCAAACTGCTCGGCAAGCTGTTTTTCACTCGGAAGCCGTTCGCCGAGGGCATACTTGCCACGCTCAATCTCACCGGCCAGCGTCTCCTTAACTTTCTGGTACTTGACTACTCTGGAGGACTTTGATGCCATAGTTCTCCCCGCCTCCTACCCAAATGAGGTTGAAACTTCGAATCACGTGATTAGCTATGGGTGAATATTATATGTTACGGAGCAATCCTGTCAAGCAGGCCCCGCAAACTACTTACGCATAATGACTGCCGAGCGGCCAATTCATCCTGTATGATATCGCAGTCTGGCCGGGGCATATCTATGACAGCAAACGTCCAGCCCGCAGTGAATGACTTGTCCGCAAACACACACGCCTGGGTGATGTCCAGGGAGAGGGCAGAGTGGCTGAGCAGGGCCAGGAGCGTCGGAGAGGGTCTCATCCCGGAGGCTGGGGATGGACTGTTTCGTCCACTTCCTGCAGCATGGCCTGAGTCAGGAATTTGAGCATCGCCTTCATGCCCACAGTCTGTTCAGAGGTGAGCGTGACAGAATCAAGCAGGCTGGCCTCTGACGCTAGCCGGCTCGCGAGCAGTGAAGGTGACGTACCGGTACTGCCCGAGGCTGCCAGAGCCACGCCAACATCCCCATAGCCCAAGCCCCGCTCGCGAAGGGAGGCCACCTGCGCTGGAGTGCTCTGCAGGTAATATGCCACCATGACATCCAGGCCCCGGAGGCGGGCAGGATCCGCGGCGGCCTGGGCCAAGTGGAGGGCCGCGACCAGCCCATGCAATTCTGCCTTCCGGGCCTGCTCCTGCGCCAGATGAGTCTTGGCAAGCGCCTGGTCGGCAAGCTTCCGCGTGGCATGGGTGAGATCTTGAGTCAAGGATATGACGTGAGAGGGAGGCTCCTCGGTGGTCATCAGTTCACGTACCACCTGCGCAGTCTGCTCCGCAGACTCCTGGGCCTCTGCCACGGAGGCCAAGCTCTGGCGAGCAAGCTGATCGCCGGCCTCGAGAGCGGCAGCCGCCGACTCCAGCTCCATCAGCGCGCGGCGATTGAGGTCAAGCACGCTGCCGCGGCCTTGGCCGACCGCGAGGCTGCGCAGTTGGGCCTCTAGCCGGTCCAGCATGGCGGCAGTACGAGCAGCCGCATTCTGCGAAGCAGTCTGGTAGTGCTCCAGAGAGTAGATCACTTCCACGGCCCGCGTCACGGCCCCATTAGCGCGCAAAGCAGCTGTACGCGAGACCTCGGGAACCTCCGCACGGCTCTCGGAGACCTGCTCAAGCGTTCCCAGGGCACGTTCGCCGGCGTCGCGGGGGCGAGACAACCGTGCAGCCAACGAGGCATTGCGCTCCGGCACCCGGCCCAGGGAATCTACCGTCTGCCGGCGACTCCCACTCTCGTCTGCCAGGAGAGCGGCGGCAGAGGCCTGCTCCTGCACCGTGATCGGCAGGGCGGTCGGAGGTGTGTACGCCGCCAAGGCGGCCAGAGCCAGGCCGGGATATTCCGAGGTGGTGTGTTGAGCCGCTAACTGGTACAGGCTGCGCGCCTCTTCGGTGGACCCTCGGCCTGCAAGGGCGTCGGCAAGCAGAAGCAGCGCCTGCGGGTTGGCCCCTTGTTCCGCCTCGGGCTGTAGAAGTTTGGCAGCCGTGCTGTAATGGCCGCGCCGGAGATAGCCCGCCGCCACACGCATACGCGCGGCAGGGGTATGCAGCGCCACATGCGGTTGGTTCTTCTGGCGCAGGCCCCGGTTCACCGTATACGGGTGGGTGGAGAGCAACGCCTGGAGGAAGCTCCAGGAACGCTCACGCTCTATCTCGGTGTGCAGCCGATCCAAGAAGTCCAGCATACCGCGGGGGTCATGGCCCGCGCGGTAGCACAGCATCGTGCCGGCGTCGTCCGCATTGTATTCATCCTGGCGACTGTAGCGCAGACTGAGGAGCCCCAGGCCCAGGCCGGCGAGGTCACCGACCTCCCTGTTCTGACCCCGGATCAGTCCTGCCGCCAGGGAGAACAGGAGACTCTGCTTGAGACCATGCATGGCATCACGGTGGACTACGTGAGCGACCTCGTGACCGATCACAGCGACGATCTCGTCTTCGCTCTCCACGAAATCCAACAGACCTTGGGTCACGTAAACATGGCCCCAGGGAGTGGCGAGAGCGTTGACCATGTCGGTCTCCAGGACCCGGAAGGTGTACGGGACTTGCTGGCGTGTACTGAAGGCAGTAAGCGTCTCACCGACACCCTCACACCAGGCAGTAAGCAGGGGATCATGGTTGACTGAATAGCTCTGCTCCAGAGCGGCGGCGCTGGCGTTGCCTAGTTGTTCCTCGATCCGGTCCTCGTCGCAGCCGGCCATCAGCAGCGCCAGAGGCAGCATCAGGGCGACACTCAACCTGGCAACGCCGGTCTTGCCACGCATCACTCTCACCACCTTGCGCAGACTAGCTCCCATCCTTACTAACAACGCCTGGCCAGGGACGATGGTTCTAATTCAGCTGTAGGTGCAATGCGGCTGGGGAGGGCCACACGAGCCGGACTGTAGCCAAAACCCCAAACGGGCACGTCAGTCCTCCGGCACGGCTGGCAGGAACGAGTGGCGCCTCCAGCGGCAGATAGCCCCCGAGGCCTAAATCGGCTCCTCTTGAGACAGCTCTGCAGCCTGCGTATAAAGCGCTTCCAGGCTGGCCGCCACATTGACCACGTCAAACTGGCGGACCCACGTCTGTGCCTCCTGTGCCATCGCCGACCGGCGCTCGCGGTCCTCCACCAGTTCAGCGATCTTTGACGCCAGGTCCGCGGGGTCCTCGGGATCAGTTGCCAACAGGCCATTGCGCCCCGAAGAAATCATATCCTCGGCCCCCGGAGCTTTGAGCGCCACAACCGGGCGGCCCGTGGCCATGGCCTCGGTATACGCCAGGCACTGGGTCTCGCTGAGGCTGGCGGAGACAAAGATATCCAGGGCCGCCTGGTAGTCGGGCACCTCGGCATGGGGCACGGCACCGGCAAAGAACACGCGGTCCCTCAGGGGTCGCTTTACCTGGGCCTCCAGCGCTGCGCGCTCGGGCCCGTCGCCCACCAAGAGCAGCGCGGTCTGCGGGTGGGAGCGGAGCACCTGTTCGGCTGCGCGCAGGAGAAAGCCGAGATTCTTCTCTGGACTAAGGCGTCCAACAAAGCCGAGCAAGACCGTGTCGGAGGAGACGGCCAGGCGGCTACGTACCTTTTCCCGGTCCCCCTTCTGGAACTCGGCGATGGCGGTGGGATTGGGGAGGAGCTTGATGGGCGTGCGCACTCCCTGACGCCGCAGCAGCCGCCGCATGGACTTCACCGGAGTGGTCACCAGGTCACACTTGTTGCAGTAACTGGCCACGCGGACGCGCATGTAGCCCTCTACCAGAGGCTCCGGCAAGGGGATGACGTGCGTGAACAGGCGATAGTCGGTATGGATGGTGGTGACCAGAGGGAGATCCATCAGGCGGGCATACCACGCGCCCCAGGCCCCGACCCAGAAGGGGTGCTGAGTGTGGATAACATCGAAGTCCAGGCGGCGCAAGGCCTTGGCCACCGGCCGGGAGTACGGGGCTGCGATGGTGTAATCAGCATCAAAGGGATTGGGGAGGGTGGAGAAGCGATAAACGTTGCTGGTATCGGTGGAACGGTCGTAGTTCTCAGAGGCGGGCGCGAAGACTATGACCTCGTGCCCACGCTCCTGCAGGCCGCGTTCGTAGTACTCAACACACTTGGCGACCCCATTGACCGTTGGGCGAAAGGTGTTGGTGAAAATGCCGATGCGCATGGGTAGGAAGCGATCCAGCTTCAGAACACGACTTGCAGGATTTGCTGCTGGTCTGAGGGCCGAATCACGGGTCTCGGCCGCTGCCTCTGCCTATCCTGCCCCTCCCGCCGCAGTGGCAGCCTTCTCGCGTAGTAACCCCGGCATGTGCGGGCTGGCGAAGGTCGCGGCGAGGCGACCATCAGCCTCGGTCTCTGTGAGCCCGTATACGGGGGCCAGGCGCTGAGTGAGCTCGTTTTCAGACTTGGCGAAGTCGGGGGCGCTCATCTTCCGCGCGGTAGTGAAGACCTGTAGCAGGAGGTCCTGGGTCAGACCCTTCTCGGGCATTGCCAGCCCCTCTGCATTGGCCCTGGCTTCTTGAGTGAAGTCCTCATCGGACAACGTCCGCAGCCATGCAAGCATCTCACGAGCCTGCAGTTGCGCCTCATAAGAGCCGGTGACGATCGCGAGTTGCGGCGCGGTCAAGAGCTTGCGCAGACTACCCCCGGACTGAGCCAGGGCGAGTTGGGCTTGCTCCTGCAACTCCGCGCGTTGTTTCTGGAGTTCGGCGAGCCGCCTGTGCAAGTCGGCGGGCACCCGCTTGTCAGCTACGAGGAGTTCACGCTGCCGGGTAAGAGCCTGCTCCAGCTGCGTGTCGAGGGCGGCGATCTGCTCGTCGAACTGCCCGCGCTCCTTCTGGAGGTTGTCCACCACCGGCAGAAGGGCTGTAAGTTGTTCTGCGGTAAACTGCATGCGATTCAGGAGCTGCAGCAAACGGATCTCTTCAGTAAGCTGCTGGATCTTCGCCGGGGGCGGCGCCAGCATCGGCGGCGGGCACACGGCAGCCTGGTCTTCCGTCGGCGCTTCCGTCTGGCAGGAGGCGTTCCCCACGAGCAGAACGCCCATGGTGGCGATCACGATCAGAGCCAGAGCCCTGGGTTTGGTCATAGCAGCCTTGCCTTTCTGGAGCGGGCCCGGAGAGGTGCAGCTCACCTCCCGAACGCCCCTCCAAACAGATTCCAGCCCCGTCCTACCTCTTGAAACTCTGCGCGGCCAGGGCCAGGAACTCCGCATTGGTCTTGGTCTTGCGGAGGCCCTGGATGAGTGTCTCTGCTGCGTCTATCGTCTCCATGGCGTGCAAGACCTTGCGCAGTTGCCAAATGGCCTGCATTTCTTCGTCGTCGAAGAGCAGCTCTTGATGACGGGTGCTGGACTGCGGGATGTCCACGGCCGGGAAGATGCCACGGTCGGCCAACTCTCGCGAGAGCCGCAGGTCGAGATTGCCGGTGGCCTTAAATTCCTCGTAGATCATTTCGTCCATGCGGCTGCCCGTCTCGACCAGGATAGTCGCCAGGATGGTGAGGCTGCCGCCGTCTTCGATGTTGCGGGCCGCACCCAGGAAGCGCTTGGGGCGGTAGAGGGCCGCGGGGTCCAGACCTCCGGAGAGAGTTCGACCGGAGGGCTCGATGGTCAGGTTGCTGGCGCGGGAGAGGCGGGTGATGCTGTCCATCAGGATGACCACATCTTTGCCGTCCTCTACCAGTCGCTTCGCACGGGCGAGAGCCAACTCCGAGACCTTCATGTGATTCTCGGGCATCTCGTCGAAGGTGGAGGCCACGACCTCGCCATCCACCGAGCGGGCAATATCGGTGACCTCTTCCGGCCGCTCATCAATCAGCAGGACCATCAGATGCAGGTCGTCGTAGTTGGAGGTCAGACAATTGGCGACCTGCTTGATGATGGTAGTCTTCCCGGCCTTGGGCGGGGAGATGACCAGTCCGCGCTGCCCCCGGCCGATAGGCGTGACGATATCCAGCACTCGCCCGGTGAGCTGCCGGCCGTCACCGCCCGGCTCCTCGGCCTCCAGCCGCAGTCGCTGGTTGGGGTAAACCGGCGTGAGCTCCTCGAACTGCGGACGCGGGACGCCGATCTGCGGAGGCCGACCGTTGATGGTCTGCACCCGCAGCAGCGACCAGAAGCGTTCGCTATCCTTGGGGGGACGCACCGGACCGCTGACCATATCGCCGGTTCGCAGGTCGAAACGACGAATCTGGCTATCGGCCACGTAGACGTCCTTGTTGGCGTCGGGCGCATACCCGCCCACTCTCAGATAGCCGCGACCGTCGGGAGTGACCTCGAGCATCCCCTCGCGATAGCTCATCCCATTCTGTTCACTCTGCTTGGCCAAAATCTTCATGCACAGCTCACGCTTCTTGGCCGTGGAGTAGCCAGGCAATTGCATCTCAGCAGCAATCTGTCTGAGCTCCTCTACGGTCTTGTCCTCCAATTCGGCTAGTTCCAGCATCTTGCACCTCACGGGAAAATCAGCACTAGGAAATCAGGACTCAACAAACAGGGCGCCAAGGGGGCATTATAGTTGGCGGCGTTGTCCGCCCGGCACCATACCATCGCCAAAACATCAGGCTCTAGCTCTTCTCCACCTCATAGGCCTCCGGCTTCAGTACGGCTACATACGGCAGGTTCCGGTAGTGGTGGGCGAAGTCTATGCCGTAACCCACCACAAACACGTTAGGAACCTCAAAGCCCAGGTACTCGACCTGGACCTGAGTCTCGCGGCGCTCCGGCTTGTCCAACAGTGAGCAGATGCGCACCTCGGCGCCCTGCTTCTCTAACTGCTGGCGGAGCCAGGAGATGGTCCAACCGGTATCAATGATGTCCTCGACCAGCAGGACCTGCTCCCCGCAGAGGGGACAGGTGGGGCCCTTGACCATCTCCAGCTGGCCGGAGGACTTGGTGCCGGAGCCGTAGCTGTGGACGGCAACGAAGTCCACGCGGATCGGGAGATCCAGATGTCGGAGTAAGTCGGACAGGAAGACACAGGCGCCGTTCATGACACCCATCACGGTCAACTCGCGGCCCGCGTAATCGCGAGTGATCTGCTCACCCAGCTCCGCGACCCGCGCCGCAATCTGCTCAGGGCACAGGAGGACCTGGGAAATCTGGCCCTGGCAGAAGGCGGGCTGATCAGGAGGCTCCATATCGGAAGGCTGTTTCATCTGACTTCAATCCCGCGTCAGCGCAGAGACTTCTTCTCGCACAGCGGTGGCGCGGTCTCCGTGTTGGTGTCCTATTCCCACTCCACCGTCCCCGGGGGCTTGGAGGTGATATCGTAGACGACTCGATTGACGCCTGAGACCTCATTCACGATGCGACTCGCAGCGCGGGCCAGGAGATCGTGAGGTAGACGAGCCCAGTCGGCAGTCATAAAGTCCTCGGTTACTACAGCACGCAGGATGACAGGGTGCGCGTAGCTGCGGTCGTCACCCATCACGCCCACGGACCTGATGTCGGCGAGGACGGCGAAACATTGAGAGATACCGGTCTCCAGCCCCGCCGCGCGTAGCTCTTCCCGGAAGATATGGTCGGCCTCCCGGACCTGCATCAGTCTCTCGGGCGTGACTTCTCCGATGATCCGGACCGCGAGGCCGGGACCGGGAAAGGGCTGCCGTTCGGTGAGTGAGGCAGGCAGACCCAGCCGCCTCCCGAGTTGCCGAACCTGGTCCTTGAACAGACGGCGCAGGGGCTCCAGCAGTTCGTACTTCATGTTCTCCGGTAGGCCACCGACGTTGTGATGCGACTTGATCGTCGCCGTAGAGCCGCCGCCGCTCTCGATCACATCCGGGTAGATTGTGCCCTGGGCCAGAAAGCGAAAGGTGCCGATCTTTTCCGCCTCGACTTCGAAGGTGCGAATGAAGGTCTCGCCGATAATCTGTCGCTTCTCCTCCGGGTCTGTGACCCCACCCAGTCTCTCCAGGAAGACTTCCGAGGCATCTACTGCCACGAAACGCTCTCCCAGACGGGGGCCGAAGAACTCACCGACCTCAGCGGCCTCGTTCTTACGCAGCAGGCCGTGATCAATGAACATGCAGACAAGCTGGTCCCCGATGGCCCGCTCCAGGAGCGCCGCCACCACAGAGGAGTCCACTCCACCCGACAGGCCACACAACACCCGATCCGTCCCCACCTGTGTCCGCAGCTCCTGAAGAGCCTGCTCCACGAAATCTTCCGGCTCCCAGGTGCTCACACATCCACAAGCCCGGCGCAAGAAGTTGTGGAGTACTTGCTTGCCACAAGGTGTATGGTGCACCTCCGGGTGGAATTGCACACCGTACAAGTGCCGGTCGGTGTCTCCCATAGCGGCGATAGGCGTATACCCACTGGTGGCGAGCACGCGAAAACCTGGTGGGGCCTGGGCGACACGGTCCCCGTGGCTCATCCAGGTCTGCGTCGGCGACTCCACTTCGGCCAGGAGCAAATCAGACTGGGTGACTTCAATCGGAGTGAAGCCGTACTCGCGCCGCTCCCCGGCTTCCACTCGACCGCCAAGGAGATGCGCCATGAGCTGATGCCCGTAGCAGATACCCAGCACGGGGACTCCGAGGTCAAAGATGGCCGGGTCCACGCTAGGGGCAGCAGGTTCATATACAGAGGCCGGCCCCCCACTGAGAATGATCCCGCTGGGACGCTCGGCGTGAAGGTCAGCAGCGCCAGTGTTGGCCGGGCAGACCTCAGCCAGCACTCCTTGCTCCTGAACCTTGCGAACAATGAGCTGCAGGTACTGTGCGCCAAAGTCCAGCACAATAATCTTCTCGGCCGGAGGGCGCGGTTGCGGCGTGGCACTATTCATACAGGAATTGAGGGCTAACGACCCATGTTGGTGATCGGTATGCGAAGGATGAACCTGCCGCCAAATGCCTACACTGTAGCCACCCTAGGCATGAGCATAAACCGGTGCTTACCTGGGATAGTGTTGCCGGGGACAGAATGCGTCGGACTACACCACTATCAGTATAGCCGCACACGCGACGAATGTCAAGCGACACCGGGACCCAGACAGCAAGACTTGCCTTGCCAGATTCCTCGCCCAAACGCCACTGAAGCGCGGGCCTTCCCCTCGTGCAGAGGAGGTCTAGACCCGCAAAGGCTCAGGATCACAGACTCCGCCCCGGGTACAGAAGCCTTGCTTGCGAAGCATGAGGGGCAATTCGAACCGCAAGCAGGTCTGGATTGTCATTCCCAGGTGGGCAACAGACCGCGCTCAGGGGAAGACTGGGGCGGAGATTCACAGCTAGATTTGCGGGATTGTGGTAAACTGATAGCGGACGCGGGAGCTAGCGAGATGAACTACCGATACATACGAGACCTACATACGGGCCAGCCGGCCGCGCTGGCGCGTCTGATCGTGCAGTTGCCGAATCTGGTCCGGCTGTACTGGCGACTCATGCGCGACCCGCGTGTCAGTCTGGTGCCCAAGGTTGTGCTGGTGGCCGGGATACTGTACTTCTTGCTGCCTTTCGATCTGCTCTCCGACTTCCCCCTGATTGGGCTGGGATGGCTTGACGACCTCGTGATTGTGGCGCTCGCCCTGAGCGCCTTTGTCCGGCTCTGCCCGGCACGAGTGGTGCAGGAACACGTGCAATTGATCGATGAAGGAGGCTAAGGTGGCTGCGCTTCCGCAGAGTCAACCGCACCTGACTGAGCTCCGATGGCGAGAGCATGGGGAGCGAGTGCTCGAGTTTCAGCGGGAAGTCTATGAACGCAACTTCCCTGGCTTCCATGTCGGGCCGGCTTTTCTGGTGGATTACGAGCGGCAGCTGCGCTCAGCCTTACGAAATACCTACGAGGGCCTGTGGGTGATCGAGGAGGGCAGCCGCGCGCAGGCCTTCGTATGGGCCGCAATCATTACGACACTCGTGGATGAGAAACTGGGCTATATCAAGAATGTCTATGTGACCCCCGAACGCCGCCATCTGGGCTGGGGAGCCGTGCTCACACGGCACGCCGAGGACTGGATGCGTCGGCTTGGCGTCTTCAAGTCTGCACTGGACGTAACCGTGGAGAACGAGACAGCCGTGAGTCTCTACGCCAGATGCGGTTACCACGTGCAGCGTTACCGGATGGAGAAGGACCTCCAGGCCCCCTGCC
Organism: candidate division WS1 bacterium; assembly: GCA_012523355.1. Classification (GTDB taxonomy): domain Bacteria; phylum Armatimonadota; class Zipacnadia; order Zipacnadales; family Zipacnadaceae; genus Zipacnadum. The sequence goes on along the minus strand of JAAYIR010000207.1, from coordinate 41,857 downwards.
CGCAGCCGGAGGAGGAGGAGTTGTGACGGGCCCCAAGGAGCAGAGCGGTGTGCGGTTCGACCTCGAGACCCGGCACGGCGACATACTGGCCGTGCTGGAGCACGGCGAGACCGAGCGAGCTACAGAACTCTGCCGAGAGCTTCTGGATGAGTACCCCGGTGATGTGAAGGCCCACCTGCTCATGGGTGACATCCTTGCGGCCCGCGAGGACTGGGGAACTGCCGACCAGTGGTATCAAGCAGCGGAGGAGATGGGAGGCGGACCGGAGGCAACTGAGCGGCGGGCTGCTGCACGTGCCATGCTGCAGAGGCATGCCGCGTTCCCTCCGGTCGAGTCTCAGCCGGAGGATCTTCAACGCCGCTCGAACGCCGTCCGCTCCATCTTCATGGCGGCAGGGACCGTGGCCGTGCTGGCTCTCACCATCGCCCTGGTGGCAGTATTCTCACGACCTGCGCCGATGAGCACCACCCGTCGCACCCGTCCCACCCCCGACGTGGTGTCCAGCACACCGGCTACCCGGGCGGGCCTCCCGCCTGGCAGGCCCGGCACCCAGGGAGCCGATGCTGGTCCGGGGAGCGGCACGAGCCCGGCTGCCCGGGCTCCGGGGCCCGCTCCGGCCACTCCTGCGGGCAGCGGCCGCCTGATGACTGCACCGGCCACGGACCAGGATCGTGTGATCGCGCAGGCGGTCTCGGCTTTGACCTGGCCGAATGGCGTCAGCATGGCCGGAGAGGTCTCCGTGATGATGGACCCGTACCAGGGCTACTGTGTCCTCACTTTCCGCATTCCTGACACCCTCCCGGAGGGCCGCCTGTATGAAACGGTGCTGCAGCAAGCCTATCAGGTGGTGTTGGCAGCTTTGGCCGCCGACGGCAGTGTCCGGGGACTCACCCTGCGGGCGCTTTACACCTCTCCCGGCGCCAATCGTGCACAGCAGACCGTGCAGGCTTTTCGCGCCAACACCACCCGGCAGACCGTGGCAGACTTCGCCGCCCGCCATCCGGTCAATGCGCAGTCGCTGACCACCTACGTATTTGCCACCGCGTGGTGGAACCCGGCGGTACCCACCGGTCAGTAACCTGCGACCTGTAAGCCGACTCCACGTGAAGAAGGTCTGAGTTCCCCTCGTAAGGAAGGACCCCGCAGCCAGCAGTTGCCTGGGGCACGTCTAGACTAAGGGAGGCGTAAGCTGTGAAGAAAGGGATCTATTTCGGGACTCTGCCCACCAGCTTGCCAGAGGAAAGACGCTTGGAACTTGTGAAGGAGGCGGGATTTGACGGAGTGGAGCTGCCGCAGTCGCCCGAAGCCCGGACGACCGAGAAACTGGCGGAAATGGCACGGAATGTGGGGCTGGAGATCTCCAGCATGATGTGCACGACCAACTGGCCCAGCCCCATTTCCTCCCCGGACGAATCAGTTCGCATGGAGGGCGTGGCCGGGGTCAAGGCGGGACTGGAGCAAGCTCAGGCCGTGGGGGCGGAGGTGCTTCTGGTCGTGCCGGGGCTGGTCAACGAGGATGTGCGTTATTCCGCGGCTTATGAGATCGCCCAGCGCAGCTTGCGCGAGCTGGCGCCGGTCGCCGAGTCGGCAGGCGTGGTCATGGGCATCGAAAACGTGTGGAACAAGTTCCTGCTCAGTCCACTCGAAATGCGCGACTTCATTGACAGCATTGAATCGCCCTACGTCCAGGCATATCTCGACGTAGGCAACATGCTGATCTGGGGCTATCCGCACCACTGGGTCGAGATACTGGCAGAGCGGATCAAGAAAGTACATGTCAAGGATTTCGAGACGAACACCCGAACCTTCGTGGGGCTGCTGGCAGGGAGTGTGGATTTCCCTCGCGTAATGAACGCGCTGCGTGGCGTAGGCTACGACGACTATCTGACAGCCGAGGTCAGCTCCTACCCGCAGTACCCGGAGCAGTGGATTCGCGATATCGGAGGGCAGATGGAGGCTATAGTCCGCTCCTGAGGCGAGGCAGCGGCGGCGTACGTCAGAGAAGAGAGGATCCGCCGGCGCAACACCGAGGCCAGCGAGGGGGTAGAGTATGCCCGAGCTAATGGAGTGCCAACACTGGGAACCGGGGGCAGAGACCGCCGACTGTCACCTCTGCCCCTGGCAGTGTCACGTCAAGGTGGATCAAGTCGGCATCTGCCAGGTCCGCAAGAACGTTGGCGGGACGCTCCGGTCACTGAACTATGGGCGCGTTACCTCCATAGGTGTGGACCCCATCGAGAAGAAGCCACTATATCACTTCTTTCCCGGCAGCACGATTCTCTCGCTGGGGACTTTCGGGTGCAATCTAAGCTGTGCCTTCTGCCAGAACTGGCAGATATCGAAGGGCACACCTCCGAGCGACGAGGTGCCTCCCGAACAGGCTGCCCGCATGGCTGAGCAGTATCAGACTTCGCATGGCAACCTGGGAATCGCGTATACCTATAACGAGCCGTTCATCTGGTATGAATACGTGCAGGATACCGCGCGGTTGATTCGTGACCTGGGCATGAAGAACGTGCTGGTGACCAACGGCATGGTTGAGAAGGAGCCGCTGCTCGAGTTGTTGCCGCTCATTGACGCCATGAATGTGGATATCAAGTTCTGGAGCCGCAAGCTGTACACCGAGCTGTGCGGGGGGCCGGGCTGGCGGGCCCGGGAGACGGTCGAGCTGGCGACGGGGAAGTGTCATGTGGAGATCACCGTACTGATCATCCCCGGTTATAACGATACCGATGAGGAGTTGGGGAATATCTTTGCCTGGGCAGCGGACGTGGACCCGAACATGGCGGTGCACCTCTCCCGTTACCATCCAGCATACAAGCTGAGTGCGCCTCCTACACCCCCGGAAACCATGCTGCACGCGTATGACCTGGCACGCCAGCGCCTGAATTACGTATACCTGGGGAACGTCCACCTGCCGGGGACGACTGACACCGAGTGCGCGGAATGTGGTGCAGTGCTCGTGGAACGCTCCGACTACCGGGGCGTGCCCCTCGGAGTGAATCGGGAGGGAAGGTGTAAGAGCTGTGGAGCAGAGGCGCCGATCCGGTCCTAGGTCGCCGGAGAAATACTACCAATGGCGGACACCGGGTTCGGTCTGGACGCGGGCGGCGCAGGTGGCTGGCATCATTGCCCGCTACGGCTTTTCGGAAGCCGTTCATTCCGTGGGCCTGGGACGCTTGCTCCAGCGCAAGGAGACAGGGCAGGCGAAGGAGACCGAGGACCTCGCGGGGCCGGCACGCCTACGACTGGCATTGGAGGAGATCGGACCGACCGGCGTCAAGATTGGCCAAGCCCTGGCAACGCGCCCGGATCTGCTCCCCCCGGACTACGTCAAGGAGTTGCGCAAGCTCCAGGACGCCGTGCCCCCCTTCAGCTTTGAGGCGGCCCAAGCCGTGCTGGAGGAGGAACTGGGAGAGCCGCTCGGAGCGATGTTTGCCGAGTTCGACCCGCAACCCGTGGCGGCCGCTTCACTTTCCCAGGTACACCGGGCCCGCCGTCACAACGGCCGCTGGGTGGCCGTCAAGGTGCAGCGGCCGGAGGTTCGCAAGCAGATCGAGCAAGACCTGGGAATTCTCTCCTTCGTAGCCCGGGAGGCACAGCGCTACAGCGATTGGGCCCGGGAGAATGATGTGGTCGGCTGGGCCGCGGAGTTCGCTCACATCCTACGAAGCGAGCTCAATTTTGCCCATGAAGCCAACAACATGGATCGGATGCGTGAGGAGCTGGCTGCCAACACAGTCATTCTCGTGCCGCGTACTCACCGCGATCTGACCACCTCTCGCATCCTGACCATGGACTACGTTGAGGGCGTGAGCCCTAACGATGCGGAGGCCATGGATGAACTGGGAGTGGATCGCGCGACTCTGGCCAAACAGTTCGTGACCACCATGTTCGAACAGGTGACCGGGCGCGGCTTCTTTCACGCCGACCCCCACGGGGGGAATCTCCTGGTACAAACCGATGGGCGGATCGCCCTGCTGGACTTCGGTCACGTAGACTTTGCGGGCCGGGAGTTACGTGAGTACGTGGTGCAGTTATTGGGCTCGTTGGTGGAGGGTGACAGCCGCGGTGTGGTCAACGTCATGGTAGCTATCGGCGCTGTGAGCAGCCGCACTAACATGTCGGCGCTCCGGCTGGACGTGGATAAGACCGTGGCCCGGTATGCCCCCTCAGGCTTCTCGCCCTACGCCTTTTCCGAGGCCGTGGACGCGCTGATGGGACTGCTGGTCAAGCACGGCATCCGGGTGCCGGCCACCTTTGCGAGTCTGCTGCGTGCGATCGTGATCACGCAGGGCGTCTCCCTCCAGCTCGATCCCAACTTCGATTCCTGGGCCTTCACCGCGGACACCATGCGGCAGGAAAGCTTCCAGCGTCTGGCGCCCCATCACCTGTTTGCCACGCTCCAAAGCTCCGCCAGGGAATGGACCCATTACCTGCGAGTCCTCCCCAGGCAGGTCTCAGACCTGCTGTTGCGCGCCCAGGCCGGGGGCACACAGGTACGGATACAGTGGGAGAACGCAGATCGTCATCTCCACCGCTTGGACATCATGGTAAATCGCCTGTCCTTCGCTGTGGTGGTGGCCGCCATCATTGTGGCTTCCGCCAATATGCTGTGCAGCGTGCACGCGTCGGAGGTCATCGGAAGCCCCTTTGTGACGGTCTTTGCAGCGGTGGGCGCGCTCATGGGCCTGTGGCTCCTCTACTCCGTCATCCGGTCCGGACGCCTATGACCACAAGGCAACGCGCCCGTTTTGCCCTGCGCCTGATTCCGCAGAATGGACCCAGGGGAATCGGCCTCCCCCCCACCTTGCGGCCCATCATTCTGGCCTCCGTTTCACCGCGGCGCCGGGAACTTCTGCGGCGAGCCAGGCTCCTGTTCCATGCCTGGGATCCAGGGCCGGACCCGCCTCTGCCTCGCCTCAGGAGCTGGTCCGCAGCCTCGCTGAACGCGACAGTCAAGGCCGCGCGCGGCGCTCTGGCTTTCCCCGGGCACCTGGCGCTGGGAGCAGACACAGTCGTGGTCCTGGACCAAGACACTCTCGGAAAACCGCGGGAGGCCGAGGAAGCACGAAGAATGCTCCGCCGTCTCAGCGGCCGGGAACATTCTGTGTATACGGCGTTCTGCCTGGCGTATTTCCCCGCCAGGGGGCGGGGGAAGACTGAACGAGTCCGCTTGCTCTGGCTGGAAGTTGTGCAGAGCCGGGTCCGGTTCGCGACTCTGACCGGGCGCGACATCAACGAATACGTGGCCTCCGGAGCCCCTCTCGACAAGGCCGGAGCCTATGGCATTCAGGATTCGGGGCCCAGACTGGTTGAGAGCGTGCACGGTTCCTACTATAATGTCGTGGGCCTGCCCATTCACAAGGTCGTACAAGTGCTCAAGATCCTGGGCGCGCTCTAGACAGAGCTTTCCCTGCTGCACGGCAACCCTTGCTTGCCAACAACCAGAGACAAATCATGCAACTATCAGCGAGACTCTCCCGCAGGGCCTTCAAGTGGCTATTTCGATATACCGGTCATCTGGGCATTGACCTGGGTACGGCCAGCACACTGGTGCACGTGCGCGGCCGGGGTATCGTGCTGCGCGAACCCTCCGTGGTGGCCATAGACGGGCGCACCCATGAGATCAAGGCGGTGGGGGAGGACGCCAAACGAATGGTCGGGCGCACTCCGGCTCATATCACGGCCATTCGACCGCTGCGTAACGGAGTAATCGCCGACTTTGAGGTCACCGAAGCGATGATTCGGCATTTCATTCGCAAGGTGCACAGCCGGCGGCTGTTTGTGCACCCGCGCATGGCTATCGGCGTGCCCTCGGGCATTACCGAGGTCGAGCGCCGGGCCGTGGAGGACGCAGCGCGGGAAGCGGGGGCCTGGGAGACGCTGATCATCGATGAGCCCATGGCAGCCGCGATTGGGGCGGGGCTGCCAGTCGGAGAGGCTGTGGGCAGCATGATCATGGACATTGGCGGGGGGACCACGGAGGTGGCAGTGATCTCGCTGGGCGGAACCTGTACGCAGCGCTCCATACGCATCGCCGGCGAGGCCATGGATGAGGCGATCTCTAGCTACATCCGCCACGAGTATAGCCTGTATATTGGCGAAACGACCGCTGAAGATATCAAGGTCCGCATCGGTTCAGCCTTCCCACTCACTGAAGAGCTGTCACTGGAGATCCGAGGTAAAAACCTGGTCACAGGGCTACCGAAGAGCGTGCGGATTACGTCCAATGAGATTCGCGAGGCAATCACCGAACCAGTAGCGGCTATGGTGGAGTTGGTCAAGGAAACGCTGGATGCTACCCCGCCGGAGTTGGCGGCGGACGTGATGAACCGGGGCATTGCCCTGGCCGGCGGTGGAGCGCTGCTGCGGGGCCTGGATCAGCTCATTAGCGCCGAGACCGACATCCCGGTGTACGTCGCTGAGGACCCCATCACCTGCGTGGTCCTGGGAGCGGCCCAGTATCTGGAGGAGCCGGACGGCGCCAACCCCGGCGGATAGGATTAGACCGATAGACTATGCGGCAAGCTCCGCGTCCCAACATTCGCTGGTCTTCCATAGCCCTGCTCGGAATAGTAGCGGTCCTCTTGACTGTCTGGCAACATCGGGCGGAAAGCAAGCGTGTCACCAGCCTGCCCGAGCGGATCATCGTCGCCATGGGACGACCACTGCAGTTTGTCTTCACCACAGTCTCACGATGGCCCCGCGACCTGGCCCTGGGGCTGGTGCAGGCGCGCCAGATTGTGCAAGAGAATGAGAGTCTTCGCCAGCAACTGGCCCAGAAGCAGGCGCAAGTCACGCAATCCATCCAGTACTACCTGGAGAACAAGGCTCTCCTGGAGTCACTGGGGCTGCCTCCGCAGCGCAGCCAGGCCGCGGTGCCGGCGCGGGTCATCGGACTGGACATTGGGCCACGGCGCTGCCGGGCCATCGTGCAGCTGCCCAAGTCAGGGCTCGCCGCCGAGGGCGACATCGTGACTCAGAACCAGGGACTGGTGGGCCGCGTCCTTAAGGTTCAGGGCCGAACCGCCGAGGTGATGTTATTGATTGACTCGCTCAGCGCCGTTGCGGGCCGGGACAGCCGCAGCCGCGATGAGGACCTCGGCATGGGAATCGTCTACCCCCAGGGGGGCTTCTCCTCGCCGGCGATCCGCCTGAAGATGGAGAAGCTGCGTCCGCTGGCTGACCTGCGCGAGGGCGATCTAGTGACCACCTCGGGTCTGGACGCCGTCTATCCCCCTAGCCTGCCCATCGGGACGATTGAGCGGGTCGTACGCTCGCCAGCGAACGCCGAGTCGGTGACCGCGATAATCAAGCCCGCGGTGGACTTCTTTCGTCTCGAATATGTTTATGTCACAGGCCAGAACTAACTATGATTTGGTATTACCTGGGTGAATTCGTTGCGATGTTGGTGCTGGCAGCTTTGGAGCTATCGTGGGCGCCGTGGCTCAAGCTGGGCGGCGCCGTAGCCCCCAAGCTGGTCCTGGTCGCGGTGGTTCTGGTGGGGCTGTTCCGGGGTCCGCTGGAGGGTGCATGGTCCGGGATGGCGGGAGCCTTGTGCGTGGCGGCGTTGGGCGCGTTGCCCATGGGTGGTCTATTCGTGGCCTACATGGGCTGTGGAATCTTCCTGGGCATCCTGGGACAGACCATATTTCCCAACCGACTACTGCTTCTCATGCTCACGGTGTTTTTGGCAGTCCTCGTGGCCGGGATTGTGGGGCTGATCTTTGCGCCACCGCCGGTCTTCGGATCCTGGTTGGGCCATCTGTTTCTGGAGGCGCTGTATAGCGCGGTCCTTACCGTTCCCCTGGTCTGGCTGGCACGTCTGGTCCTGCCGGTTCCCGCGCCGCCGCTACCAGTCACAATGCCCGCAGGGCCTCCCCTGTAGCGAGTGGGGGAAGGGCTGTGCCGTTTGTGGCGCCCAAGACCGCAAACTGCTCGGAAGGCAACTGACATATGAATCGAAGAGACTTTCTCATTCACGGAGCTCTGGCCGCGACCGGACTGGTGCTGGGGGGATCCCTCCTGGGCTGCGCGCGGAAGGCAGTCTCGCGCCCCGGGACTCCAGAATCCTCCCTGCCTGAGGGCGCGGCGACGGGTGGAAAGGTAGGGGCCAACCGCTTTGATCCCTCCCTCGCGGGTGAAGTAACCCTGGCCCTGGCTGAAAAGGCAAGTCCAGCCGACTTGACACGGACCGCAATCAATCGCTACGGCGGCATCTCGACCTGGGTCAAGCCCGGGGACCGCGTGGTCATCAAACCCAACCTGGCCTACGCCACTCAACCTCCTCAGGCTGCGACCGTGCACCCTCAAGTGCTGGCTGCGGTTCTTGCTCTATGTAACGAAGCCCGCGCCAAGGAGATTCTGGTGGTAGAGCATCCTCTGAACACGGCCGAGGCCGCCTTCGGGGTCTCCGGCGCGAAGGAAGTGTGTCAGGCCGCCGGCGTACGGCTGGTTGATCTGAGCAAGGCCGCGATGTATGAAGAGGTGGATTTCCCCGCAGGAAAGAGCCTCAAGCAAGATCAGATTGCGCGAGACGTTCTGGAATGTGATGCCTACATCAACCTCGCGATCGCCAAGGTGCACGGGGCCTCGCGAGCAACCCTGGGGATTAAGAACCAGATGGGAGCTGTGTGGAATCGGCAGCGCTACCACAGTTTCGGCGTTACCCGGGACGGCGCCGACAACCTGAGCCAGAACATCGCTGACCTGGCGCTGGCGCTGCGCCCCACGCTCACGGTGATTGATGCGACCCGCGCGCTCATGACCAATGGGCCACAGGGTCCAGGCCGAGTTGAGGAGCCGCATACGGTGGTGGTGAGCGCTGACCCAGTGGCGGCAGATGCCTATGCCTGCCGTTTTCTCGGCCTGGAGCCCTCGGAGGTCGTCCACCTGCGCCTCGCTGCGGAATACGGCCTGGGGGAGATGGGCGTGGAGAGTTTCAAGGTGACTGCTGCGTAGGCACCGGGCGGTAGCACGTCCACGACCCAACGCGCCAGAGCATCTCCAAGCGCGTCTCCAGCGCCTGTTTCCAGGAGTCCTGCGCAGAGCCCCGCTGATCTTCCCTGACTAGCAGCACCTCGACTGCGGGGATGTCTCCCCCTGGAGGCTGCGGCGTTGGCACCAGTATGGTGCGGTTCAGGTGGCCTTCGAAGGCCGCGACCGCAAAACCTGGCCATCCAGCGATCACAGCCCGCTCGCCGGGGGCCAACTCCTCTCTCAACCGTGCCGCCGCAGCAGCTTCGGCATGGCAATCTCCCGTGAAGGCTATCTTTCCGCGGATGGTATCCGTCAGCCCTCGTGGGAGCCCCATCCCCAGTTGCGTGAAATGCACTGCCGCAGTCATCCCGACCGCGGCCAGCACCAGACTCATTACCGCGTGGAGGTCCCATCCGCTTCCCCGCATCGCGTCTCCCAGGCCTCGGGCGGCCAGCAGGTACCCTCCGGCCATGGCGAGGCACGATACCGCCATGAGCTGTGACCAGGGACCCCCGGAGAGCCGCCCCAGGACCGAGGCTCCGGCCGCGGCCAGGACGGGCCCGCCTAACAGCAAGGCGATGGAAAACTGTCCGGCACGAGCCCGGCGTTTGCTGGCCAGGGTGTACCACAAGGCACCGGTGAGGAAGGGACAGGCCAGAAGACTGATATCGCTGGCCGCCCGCGCCAACCCATCTGAGGTCAGCTCAGGCGAATTCGCAAAAGTGTGACGCCAGAAGTACCAGGGATCGCCCTGGATGAACCAGCAGGCGGCAATCCACCCCGCGGCCAGGTACGCGAGCGGCAACAGGAAGGCGAGAACCGTGCCTTCCGCTTGCGAGTACCCGCCTGCCCGAGCGCTGATGACCGCAATCGTCACGGCAATCGGCCCGACCCACAACACCAGTTCGTAGCGGGTCAGAAGCCCGGCGCCGAGGAGCAGGCTCGCGACTAATAGCGCCCGCAGCGATCCACTCCTCGCCCATTCGTCAAGACCCCAAAGCATTCCCAGAATGAGCAGAGTGCGCAGCGCCGCTGGCGCCCCGCCGGCAGCCTGGCTCAGCAGCAGCGGGTGCAGCACGAGAGCGGCGGTCAGGAGGTAGGCCCAGGGGCGTGACAAGCCCCGCCCTCGTACCAGCTTGAAGAAGACCAGGGCCGTGAGGCCGAGATAGAGAGCGCCGAGCAGCGGGGGAAGAAAGCGGATGAGATCGGGCCGCGTGCGGGGGATCGCCACCGCAGAGGCCAGCAGGGCCGGCAAGGGCGGCTGCACGAAACCGATCTGGGTTAGCCGCGGCTCGGGCGCGCGATGCCAGATATCCTGCGCATGGACCACGGCTGAGAGGCCATCCCAATTGACCTGCCAGTCCTCGGCGGCCCGCTGCCCGGCATACAGCGCCAGGGCGGCGGCCACCAGGAACAACAGCGCGGCTTCCAGCATGCGGCCCGCGCGTCTCATGGCTCAGCCTCCTCGCGAGCGAAGCCGTGGTCGGTCTTCTCCCAGAAGGAGGGACGGCTGAGAAGCTGCAGCACCCCCCGGTAAGCTCCGAGACTCATCAGGAGCCAGTAGACCGGGGTCAGAATGGCATACTTGACCAGCTCATAGTAGCGCCGATAGAGACAACCGAGCACCGCCAGGTACACGAAGACGAAATTTCCAACGTACAGGCAAAACAGCCCCAGCGCATACACCACGGGCGGGAACAGACGGGCCACGGCCTCGGGATGGGCAGTGAGCCAGAGCAGGGTCAGCGCCCAGTAGAGGGGGTTCAGCAAGTAGCAGAGTACGGAGCCGCCGACCGTCATATGGAAGCTGAACCAGCCAGGCAGGCCCAGTTGCCGAAGTAGCCGCAGGGGATGGCGTGTATGCACGAGCCAGGTCTGGAGATAGCCCTTGACCCAGCGGGAGCGCTGTCGGAGCCAACTGAGCAAACGGCTGTTGGCTTCCTCCCAGGTGGTGCTGTCCATCATGACCGTGCGGTAACCGTGCTTGTGGAGCCGCACCCCCAGGTCACAGTCCTCGGTCACGTTGAAGGGATCCCACCCTGCCAGCTCGCGTAGCACGGAAGTGCGGAAGTGATTCGAGGTGCCCCCCAGAGGGACCGGGCCATCCAGACCGGTCAGGCCCGGGAGAAACAGGTCGAACCACGACGAGTACTCAGCAGTAAACCAGCGCGTGAGAATGTTCTGACGAGGATTATAGTAGTTGAGGCAGGCTTGAGCGCAAGCCAAACGTTCCGGAGAATGGAGGAAGATCCAGGCCGCTTGCTTGAGTTGATCCGGTTCCGGCCGGTCCTCCGCATCATAGACCACCAGCAGCTCCCCAGTGGCGACCTCCAGCCCAAAATCGCAGGCGCGCGGTTTGGTCTGGGGCGTTCCGGGTGGCACGATCAGGACCCGGAAACCCTCAGGCAAGGCCTGCGCCGACAGGGCCGCCTGGGTTTCGTGATCGTTGGCCTCAGCCAGGAGCCAGACCTCGCGCTTGTCCGCGGGATACTCGAGCGCGGCCAGAGCCGCGACGATGGAGGGTACTACAGCCGCTTCCCGATACAAAGGCACCAGGATGCTATAGGTCGGGAGGTTTTCCGGGCGGAGCGTGCTGAGAGCTACCGGCGGGATCTTGATCTTGGAGGAATGGTGGAGCGAGCGGTAGACCAGGAAGAACTTGTAGCCAATGTGCAGCAAGTAGAACAGAATGGCAAGCGTGTTGAGCGTTATGACCGTGGCCCAGGGCTGCCACAGAATCAAAGCTCCGAGCAGGACGAGGAGCACGATCAGGCATATAACCTGCCCAGAGGAGAGAGTTCCATATGCGCAGTCCTCGGGATGCTCTCGCAAGAGGCGCAGATGTGGCTGGTGCGATTCCGCGGGTGGTGACATCATGGGGCACAACACCAAACAGGCGCTGCCCGCCCTCATGCCGAGCAGCGCCCGCCAGGATTACAGCCTTCTCGCCTCCTTAGCCTTCCGGCGTCGGCTCCGGGGCAGTCTCAGGCTCGGACACGCTCTTGACGAAGAGTGTATTGCGCATAGGATCCCAGCGAAGGCTGCCGCCCAGGGCCTCGACCAGCGGCCGCGGCTCGGTGAGGACCATATCTTCTTGCAGGCGCGGAGCGAGAATGGGCACTGCCTTCTCTCCGGCCATCATAATCGGCTTGCCCACGGTCAGGACGGCCTGGCGGGAATCCTTCACCGCGGTCAGGGTCATGGCCTGGGCGTCCCACTTGACGGTGGCGCCCATAGCCAGCAACATCGGCTTGACCACCAGGACCATGCGGCCGCCCTCGATGCGTGGATCCAGGGGCAGGTCAACACTCTTGCCATCTACCATCAAGGCGCGTCGGCGCGCCTGCTGATAGTGGACATTGAGATAGCGCAGGGGCTCCCAGACGACCTGAATGGAGGCTGCGCGCAGCAGCGCGTCCAGTACGGCCTCTCGAGTTAGACCCTTCTCCTTCTTGATAGCCTCCAGCAGCGCGGGTTTGACCTCCTCGAGAGTCCCACTGGAGCCTTTCTGCACCTCGGAGACATAAAGCAGGTAGTACTTGCCGTCCACCAGGAGGGGATTGCTGACCTGCCCGGCCTCCAGCGAGAAGGCGGTGGCACGCAGGAGACCCGCCGGGACCTGATCGGCGCTGACCAGCCCCAGATCGCCGCCGGTAGATGCGGAGGGCGCCACGGACATCTCCTTGGCCACCAGAGGGAAGTCCTCTCCCCCGCTGATGCGCCGGCTGCCGGCATACGCAGCCGCCAGGTCGGTGGTGACCAGCTCATAGAGATGCACCCGAGGCGGATGGACGTAATCGGAGCGGTGCTTGTCGTAGTACGCCTGTAACTCGGCATCGGTCACCGAGCCCCGCCGAGCCACAATCTTGTCCAGCAGCATGTCGGTCTTGACCCGCAAGGTGAAGTGCTCCTCAGTCTCGCCAGTATTGCGGAGCATCTCCTCGAAAGCGGACTCTGAGCCATACGGTTGTTTGAGAGCTTTCAGACGAGCGTTCAGCTCGGCGGTGGTGATCGATAGCCCTAGACGGGCGGCTTCATCCCACACCACGCGCCGGGCGATGACATCTTGCAGCACCCGAGAGGCCCAATTACCCACTACCTCCTCCTGGAAGGTGGAGCCCTCAATGGGCTTGCCATTGACAACCGCCAGGGCCTCAGCAGCGGGTGCCGGACGTGAACCGACTGCCGGTTCTGGAGCGGGACGAGCGGGGGCCTGTGCCCAGCCTGATACGACCGGGAGCAGCAGAACCAGCAACAAACAAGTGTAGACCAGGGGCCAACCGGGGATGCGCAGATAGGACACCATTTCCAACCTCCCTCGGGGATAGGCGTCGCGCGACAGGGTGATTATAGGCAGCCAGTCCGCCGAGTGTCAAGCGGCAAGCGGCGCCACGTCACTCCCCGGCAGAGGACTCCGACCGGGGCATGACGAACAGAAGGACCACCATGAGAACCGGCAACCGCTCCGACAACCCCTCCCTTGGGCCGCGGGCGGTCCTCTATCGTGGCGGTCCGGGAGCGGGCAAGACAGGGCATCTGGTGCATCGGGTTCGACAGTCCCTGGTGCAGGGTCTCCCACCCCCCTCGGTGCTGTGCCTGGCGCTAGATAACGCCGCTGCCGGGTCTGTGCAGAGGCGCTTTCTACAGGCCGCTGCGACTGAGCCACCACACACCATGCCGCAGGTGCTAACCTACGAGCGCGTGGCGCGGCAGATTCTGGCTGAAGCCACCCCGGGCGCGGCACCACACTTCCTGGATACTCTCACCGAGCGCCTCCTGGTCGGACGCGCCTTGGAGCATACACACGCGAGGGCGCGGTACTTTCGCCAGGTGGAGGTGAGGTCCAGCCCACGTTTCCGCGATGAGGTGGCAGACTTCATCGCCGAACTGAAACGGCACAAACTTCGGCCCGAGGACTTCCGGGAACAGATACTTCCGGGACTGCCCCAGACGGACGCCCTGGTAGACCTGGCCGCGGTGTATGAGCGGTACCAGGAGCTGCTCCTGCAGGAAGGGGTCTACGATCTCCGCGGCTTGCTCTGGCTCGCGCTGGAGGCCCTCAAAGACCCGGCCCTCGGAGAGACCTGGCGCGAAAGGTACGCGCTCATTGTGGCCGATGATTTACAGGAAGCCACGCCACTGCACCTGGAGCTGATTGCCGCGCTCACCGGTCCGCGCACGGAACTGGTGGGCACCTACGAGCCAGCCCAGACTATCTACGGATTCCGCGGAGCCCTGGGGGACCCTCGCGCACTGCTCAGTTCTTTGCTGAAGCGCCCTCTGGAGGACTCTCCCCTCGAAGCGAGGGCAGGTGCTCTGCCCAGAGCCATCGCCACCGTGGCCAACCGATTCAGTCGAATGAACGACCTGGACAGCGCTCCTGCCGGAGTCAGCGCCCTTGAGGGCGAGGTATGCTACGCCGCCTATCGCTCGCGGGAGGATGAATTCTCGGCGATCGCGGATGAACTGGTGGAACTCCTGGAGGGCGGCGAATACCAACCGGGGGAGCTGGCCGTGATTGCCCGCAGGAGTGCCGACGCCGAGGCAGTGGCTGAACACCTGGTCCTGCGAGGGCTCCCAGTCTCGGAGGCGGAAGGCCAGGCCCAGTGGCAGAGCCGCCAAGCGCTCAAGGACTTACTGATCGCCTGCCTCTGGCGAGAGCAGACAGCCGCCAGCCCTGGTGCCCGACCGGCACGACAACAGGCGCGTGGCGAAGCCCTCTGTCGCCTGGCTAGTCTCACCGCTGAATCCCAGGAGCGGCTGCGCCTCCCGGGACTCTGCCGGGACGGCAACGCCTGGCAAGCCGACACGCCGGAGTACCCAGCACTTGCCCAGTGGCACAAGAAGCTCGAGGAAGCTGCTGAACTGCCGCTCCGGGAACGCCTGACAATACTCGCGGAGCACCTGCTCCGGTGCCTCCCGCCTGAGGCCGGGAGGCGTATGGCTGGGCCCGTCGCGGCCTGCCTCACCCAGGTCAACCAGAGTGGCGAGTGGCTGGAGCGACTTACCGGTCATCCGCTCACTGCCTCTGAGATCGAGACCCTCCTGACCCAGGCTCGCCTGCGGCCCGCCTTTGACCTGCCAGGAATCGCAGTGCTCACCGCCCACGATAGCCGGGGACGCCGGTTCCGGCGCGTGTATCTGGCCTGCCTGGAAGAGGATGACTTCCCAGCGCCGCCTGTCGTATCCCGACTGCTCAATCCGGACACAGCTCGGGCTCTGCGTGAGAAGACGCGGCGGGTTCTGCACCTACCGCCGGAGGTCACGGTCTTTTCGGGCCTCGGTGAGGCCCCGGAGGCGGCCCTGGCCGACGAACAACGCCTATACTATACCTGTCTCACGCGCGCCAGTGAGAGCCTGTACTTGAGTTGTCATCTGGAGGCCGGCGGTGTCAGCTTGTTCCCCTCCCCCTTCCTGGCTGCGAGTCTGCCGGAGAACTTCCTCCTTGCCCCACAGGCCCCCGACTGCCCGTTCCGCGGCTGGGTCCCAGAAGAGGCCGGGGGACGAGAGGACCATGCTGGTTGTCCTGTGTCTCCCTGCCATCGGGCCGGAGAGCTCCGGCGGCTTCCCCCACGTCCGGCGGGAGAGGGGAGGAAGGAGCTGCCGGAGCAGGCGCCAATCCTGGGAGAAAGCGCCGACACTCTGGTACTTACGCCCACGCACCTGAAGGATTACCTGCGCTGCCCGCGACGGTACTTCCTCACCCACCTCATACGCGCAGGTGCAGAGAAGGACACGGACAGCCAGACATACGGCCAGGCGGTGCACGCCTTCCTGCGAGCGCTAAGCGCTGTGCCTCCCTCGAAGAGAAACCCAGAGCGCGCAGAGGCACTACTTACGAGCGAACTGGAGAGATTCCGAGAGCGGTTCTCCACTCCGCTGGCTGCAGAAATGTACGGGCAGTTGGCAACCGCTGGCCTGGCTTTCTTCCTGCAAACCCACGCTGCTCAGGCGCAGACACGGTCACCGGAGACTTCTCTGCAGTTCAGCCTGACGGATCCGGAGGGACGGCGCCACCTCTTCGGAGGGCGAATTGACGTGGCGGAGACGTGGGAGGACGGCGTTGCCGTGGTGGACTACAAGACTTCGAACGTCGAGAGCGCTCGGAACATCCGCAAGGGCGTTCCCACTGACGCGGGGCAGCGCTACCTCAAGCACCTGGAGGTGCAGCTTCCGATGTATGCCCTGGCCTGGGAGGCAGAAACAGGCGCACTGCCAGTGGCCCTGTGCTTGCAGAACTTCTCCGTGCGCTACCAGTGCAAACGCTCGTGCCTGCTCGTGAGTGAAGGTGGGGAGCCGGAGGAGGCGCTCAGTCGCGAGGTCCTGGAGCAGTTCCGCAAGGCGCTCGTGCACTGGGCCACGGAGATCAAGGGACGCGCTGACTTTGCCGGCCAGCCTCCGGAGGAAGGCTGCAAGCCCTACTTGGGCGAGTGTCCCTTTACGGACATTTGTGACGAGGCGGATTTGTTGACATGAGATACGAGAGGCCCCCCAGCGAGGTCCAACGGCGGATCATCGAGGAGCCAGAGCTGTCGCTTCCGCTCAAGGTGATCGCAGGCGCCGGGACCGGCAAGACCTTCGTCCTGGCCCACCGCTTCGTATGGCTGGTCGTGCACCGGGGAATCGCCCCGGAACGCCTCCTGGCCCTCACCTTTACCCGGAACGCCGCGGCAGAGATGCGCGGACGCATCCGCCGGCTGTTGCGTCTAAACGGATATGCGCAGTCGCCCACCCTGTGGGTGCATACCTTCCACGGCTTCGCGGATCGCGTGGTGCGAGAGAACGCCTATGCCGCCGGTCTGAATCCCGACCCCCGGGTACTCAGCGAAGTCCAGGAGGACCTGTACCTGGGGCAGCTGCTGGAGGCCGTATTCTCAGGCGAGTTGGCGCATGTGACCCCCCTCGCACCCTCAGTACTCGCGAATCTGGGCGTGGAGAAGCCAGGTGACCTGCGACAGATCCTGAGCGAGATGCTCCGGCAGGCCAAGGGTGCCGGGTTGCGACATGAGGAGTTCCTGGAAGAGGCTTTGAGGCTGTGCCACCGGTTCTGGAGTGCCCTGCCGCGCCCGCAAACCACCAGAGAACTGGCGCCCGATGACCTGCCGGAGGCGGTGCGCAGCGGGCTCTTTGCTGCGCTCGATCCGGAGGAACTGCCTCAGTCCCCCGGAAGTGAGTGGGAAGCCAAGGCGACCCTGGAGGTGCGAAAGCTCTATTTCCAGGCCGAGCGGAAGGGCGGTCGCCCCGTGGTCCCGCGAGATGACACCCAAGCCCTTTTCGACCGGGCACGAGCGGCTGAGGAAGGACTAGTCAGGGCGGCGGCAGCTCTGTACGAGCAGTATGTGCAGCGCCTGCACGCCGAGGGAGCGATTGACTACGACGGACAGATCATACAGGCTCTGAACCTGCTCCGCGACCCCGGGCTCAGGCTCTCCAGGCATTACCGTTCCGCTTTCGACTACCTTCTCGTTGATGAATTCCAGGACAGCTCGCGCAGCCAGCTGGAGTTGCTCCGTCTCCTATCGCGCCCCCAGCAAGTCACAGTGGTCGGCCCGCGTGGGACTCGAGAAGAAGACACCTTTGAGCGTCTGCTGGTGGTAGGAGACTGCAAGCAGTCCATCTATGGCTGGCGCAACGCGCGCCCGCAGAACATGGACGAGCTGTTACCCTTTGATCCCGATGACACGATAAAGAGTCGAGAGATAGTCCGTCCCCTTACTCAGAGCTACCGTCTCACGCCTGAGATAACTGTCATCGCCAACCGCCTCGGCGAGCAGGCCGGCCCGGAAGACCCGGCTCTGGAACCAGGAAACCAGAGCCGCGGCCTGATCGTTTACCCGCCTCTCTTCCAGACGCCGAGTGGCAGCTTGCGCCAGAGTCGCAGGGAAGAGGCAGAGTACATCGCCGAACAAATCCTGGCGTTTCAACGGCAAGGCCAGGTCACGGACCTGCAGCAGGTGGCGGTGCTTCTCCGGCGACGCAACGCTTTCCGGCCCCTCAAGGTGGCCTTCGAGCGGCATGGCTTGCGCTACCAAGCTCAGGGCGGGGTCGGGTTCTTTGAACACCCTCTGGCCAGAGACCTCTTGGCCTGGTTGCGTGCCTTGCAGGACCCGCAGCAGGATCGGTACTTGGTTCGTCTCTTATCCAGCCCGCCATATGGCCTCTCGGACCGAGAGCTGTTCCTGCTTCTGACCTCTCCTGACTCGCGGGGCCGCCGCCGTCGCGCCGAGGCTCCAGCGATAGACCTAATCCAGCAACGCCTCAGCACGCCGCGGGACTCCGAGCTGTCGTCGGAGGCATGGGACCGCATACAAGCCTTCCAGGACCAGTACGCGGCGCTGGCCGACCTGGCCAGGCAGGCTCCAGCTCGGCAGGTAGTGGAGGCCTTGTGGCGGCACCGCATTGAGCATGCCGCATTGACTTCCTCCGAGGAGGCCGCCGTACCAGTGGTGCGAGCCACCTTCGAGGGCTTGATCGAGGAAATCACGGAGGAGCGCCCCCCACACCTGGACGACCTGACACACATCCTGGACCTGTACCTCGGTGACGACCAGCGCCAACTCCCGGTGGTTGACCAGCCGGCCCAGGGAGCAGTGCAGGTCTTGACTCTGCACGCCGCCAAAGGGCTCGAGTGGCCGGTGGTCTTCCTGCCAGCGTGGACACCCCATGGGTTCTCGCGAACGGCATACGACGACCACTGGGGCTTCCGGGGCTTGAAGAGCACCAGCCTGGCGCCCAAGGACCTGATTCTGAAGATGCTTGACAAGGGTACCGGGAGCCGTGATGACGAGGAACAGCGCCTGGCCTACGTGGGTGTGACGCGGGCAGAGCGCATTCTGGCAGTAACGCGCGCCGTTGGCGGGAGCGAGCGAGAGCCTGAGTACCCCGGCAGTGCCTTCTTCGCCGACGTTGTGGAGCAGCCACCCGCAGTGGCAGTTTCCGAGACGGCAGGCCATGGTCGCGTACGTCCGGCGGCGCCGGTGGTGCTTCGACGATCACAGACACGCCCCCCGGAGACCTTGCGCGCCAGCTTCACGCAATTGCGTCAACTGGAAAACTGCCCGCTTTCCTGGGTACTCTCGCGCCAGACAGAGGGCTGGCCGGAAGCCGGGTCTGGTCAACCCCACGCTGTGGAGGCGCCGCTGGTGGGCAGCCGCTTTCATGAGTTTGCAGCCGCCGTCAACCGCGGACAAATACCCCCTCAGGGGCCACAACCCCGACAGCTCGCAGCGAAGCTGGCCGCCGACCTTCCCGAGGCGGAAGCCCGTCGGCTCCTGGCGCTCAGCGAGGTCTTCCTGGACAGCGAGTGGGTATGCCCCGAGGCGGATGCCGAGGTGGAGCGTCCCCTGCTTCTTGTCCAACGTGAGAAGGACTGTCTGGTGGAAATCACCGGCGTGGCTGACCTGTTCTTGCCCGGATCTGCGCGACTGGTGGACTACAAGACGGAGGCGGCGATGTCTCCCGCGCATCGTGCCGAACACGCCCTGCAGATGCACATCTACCGGGAAGCGCTGCGTGCCGAGGGAGTGTCCGATCCGGTGACAGTCATCATTGCCCACGTGCAACGGGATGCGATCCAGACGCTCACCTTCACGGAGGATGAACTCCAGACCCAAAGCCAACGCCTGAAAGCACTCCTGCACACGATGGTAGCCACAGCAGGGGGAGAAGAGGTCGAGGTCCGTGCCGGACCCCACTGCCAGTATTGCGGGTTCGCCGCCTGCTGCTCCGAAAGAGCCCGCGTATTCGGAGAGGCGCCGGAGGGCGCCTAGCCTGTACTCGGCTCGGAGCAGTGGCACGGAGTCTGGCCGCACTTGGGACAGCCGGCCGCGTACCTGCCCGCGGCAGTCTGGAGGTCCACGCCGGCGATGGAGGCCAGCGTCGCCAACCAGGCGAGGACATCCGCAAACTCGCCGGTAATCTCTTCCGGAGTTCCACGCCGCAGGGCCCGCGACAACTCCCCCACCTCCTCCACAAACCACATGAAGGTCCCGCTCATGCCACGCTGGGAGTCCTTCTCGTAGTAGATGCGCTCTATCTGGCCCTGAAATGCAGCAAGGCTCATGCCGGACCGGTTCTCCTCTGTAGACGGGACGGAGGTCATGCGCTGAGTTTCCGCGGCATACCTGCTCACTCCTCCCCGAGCCGCCCGGGACCGGGCTCCAGCACGAACCTCCTCCGGCATCCCCTGCAAGCGGCGAATGCAGTTCGCATGGACAAAGGACCGGAGAAGCCACAGAGACAATCCCTGGCTTTCCTGGAGGTACACTGCGGAACCAGGAAGAATCAGAGTCTGTCAAAGCGTGGCAGGAAGTGACTAGCTTGCAGGCACACGAGCAGCCAATATACAGGCTGAGGGTACTCAGCCCGGACATGCTGGGCGTCGAGTTCCTGGTGGACCGGGACGAGATCACTATCGGGCGGCTGGCCGACAACGACGTCTGCTTGCCTCTCGACCTGCGCGCCTCCCGGCGCCACGCTCGTCTCCTGCGCGTGGGCGACAATTGGCTCCTGGAGGACCTGGGCAGCGCCAACGGGACCTACTCCGGCCAGCTCCGAGTGCACAATCAGGTTGCCGTGAGTGTGGGCGATCAGATCCGGGTGGGGCGAACCTGGCTCGAACTGGTGGCAGAAGAGGCACCAGCCGTGATGGGAGGCCCCAAGATCGAGCTGGTTTCGGCTCCCGCGGCGGCGCCCGAGGCCCCGGAGGTCGGCGAGAACGTTCTCTACTCCGTGGACGCGGAGGCTCCGGCCGCGCCGCGAGATGACCTGACGGCTCCGGAGTTGCAGGAGCAACTGCAGGCGCTTTCCGATGCCAGCATGGCGCTAAGCCAGACGCTGGAACTGGACCAAGTCCTCAACACGGCCATGGATCAGATCATGCACAGTGTACCCGCCGAGCGGGGCTTCCTGCTCCTGGCGGAGGGGGAGGAACTGGCGCCCCGCGTTACCCGCTCGGGGCCTTCGGCCTTTGACGGCACGCCGATCACCTTGAGCCGCAGCATCGTCGAGCGAGCTGCCAGAGAGCGCCGTGTGATCCTGAGCAGCGACGCGAGTACCGACGAGCGCTTCGCTGCCATCGAATCCGTCCATGACTTTCAGATCCGCTCGGTGATTTGCGCACCGCTGGTACGACGGGGGGAGGTCCTGGGAGTGCTCTTCCTGGACTCCGCCTCCGGCAATCGCATCTTCACCGAGCGTGACGTGGACCTGGTGAGCGCCATCACTGCCCAGGCCGCTTCTGCATTGGAGAATGCCCGGCTGTATACCCAGCTTCGCCAGGCCTACCGGGACCTCGAGGAGACCCAGGAGCAGCTCGTGCGCACGGAGAAGCTGAGCACCATCGGCACACTGGCCGCCTCCCTCGCGCACGACATGAGCAACATCCTCTCCCCCCTCGCGCCACTGGTCCAGTTGATGGCCCAGGGCCAGGAGGTGCCGGACGAGGCCAAGGACATCATGCGGCGAGAGATTCGTCGTCTGGGCGCCTTGGTGCAGCAGTTGTACTCCTTCTCTGAGGCCGGACCGAAGAAGTTCCAGCCGGTTCAGGTCAATGAGGTCTTGCAGGACGGGATTGCTCTGCTGACTACGGAGGCCCGGCACCGGGGCGTGGAACTCGAGACCTCGCTGGCGGAGGATCTGCCGCCCATTAATGCGGATCCGGATCAGGTGTATCGGGCGGTCCTGAATCTGATCATGAACGCGCTGGATGTGACTGAAGGACAGAAAGACGCGGTCATCAGCGTGACGACTGCCGTGGATGAGGACGAGGTCGTTATCGGCGTGGCAGACAATGGGCCCGGGATTCCTGCTGAGGTTCAGCGGCGGATATTTGAGCCTTTCTTCACCACCAAGCCCAGTGGCACTGGTCTGGGGCTGTACTCTTGCCGGCGGATCATCGAGGACGAGCACGGCGGCACCGTGCAGTTTGACAGCCGACCCGGAGCCGGCACCAAGGTGTGGTTTCGGCTGCCCGCGCTGCTGGAAGGCGAGAAGAGCTAGAGACACCCTCCTGCCTGGCGCTCTGCAGCCAAGCCGGGCACCCCCTCCGGGTTACGGCTGCCACATCCCCGCTCCGGCCAGCGTGTAATCCGGCTGCATCCACTTGACATTCCCTCCACAGAAGGCGAAGTTGGCGCCGTCCAGGTGCCGCTTCGCCAAGTACTGCTCAGGGTTGCCCCATTCCGGCCGCCAGCCGTAGCCGCCAGCCTGGTTCAATTCGAAGAACAGGACCGTCTCGCTGGGCCGTGTAAGGCGTTCCTGATTCAGAGACACCCCCATGTAGCCCCCGACCAGCGTGAGCGCCAGATTGACGCCGTAGCTGTGAGGGAAGGAGTACGTCCAGGAGGGCCCCGGTGAACACACCTGATCGGAGGGACACCTGTAGATGTCGTGATTCCGCAGGTAGGGGTACAAAACGACGTCCCAGCAAGTGCAATAGGTCGGCGGAGCAGCGGGGACCAAGGCCGGCGGGAGATGATTGTCGCAGTCATCCGCGTACATCGCCGCAGCGACCAGTAGCGAACGCAGGTTGCTCAGACAGGAGGCAGACTCGGCCTTCTTGAGGCACTGCTCGTAGACCGGCAGCAGTAGGGCCGCCAGCACGACGATGATGGCTATGACCACAAGAACTTCAACTAGAGTGAAGCCTGAGCCCCGCAAACACACACGCACCGTTAGCCCCCCTATATAACGGTTCTGCGGCTGGCTACAACTGCGCGTTCCATCACGCCCCGGCCTGGGACTGAAGACGGCTGAGCAGCGCTTCGGCAGCCGCCCGAGGCCCTTCCCGCTCCCAGCCTGCTATTCCCAGGCGGGTTCGAAGCTGGCCAACGGGGACCCCCAGTCGGTAGATCTCTTCGAAATAGCGCTGGGCAATTCCTTCATGTAGCTCGCGCATCTGGCTTGGTCCGAAGGGGTTGGCGAAATACGAGCGCACCAGGCCCTGCTCATCAGTGGTGCCCTTGGCGGCCCGGTATCCCGAACGAAATATGTGCAGAGCCTGCTCAGGGTTATCGAAGAGCTCCACCGCAGGCAGCTCCTCATCTACCGGCTCGTAGTTGTTGGCGTACAGAAGCAAGTCCACCGGGCATCCAGCGACCACGTCTTTGTACTCGGTCAGAGGGATAACGACGCGGGCATTCTGCCGGTGGGGACTCATCAAGATGCTGCGATCGAGATGACCGAACGCATAGCTGGGGTCCAGATCATCCAGACGCACAAAGGCGCCTGTCTCTGTGCCATATCCAATCAAGCCGTCCTCGCTCAGCGCCAGTGAGCCCATGTCATCAAAGATGATGGTCAAGTCGGAGATCCAGTCCTCGGCCAGGCTCTGGAAAGCGTCCAGGGTCTCCGATTTGCCCGCGCCGCTGTCCCCGACCAGGACGAGCCCGACCGATGGCCCACCGCGCAGGTTGACCCGGCACATGGCACCGTGTACGGGCAGGCGCCCGCGCCGCATCATGATGACGTTGTGCAGCGTGAGAATCATCTTCTTGAAATAGCCGAAATACTCGACGTCCTCGCACCGGCGCACGCCTCCTACCGCCACATCTTCTTTCTCGTCCACGAAGAAGGCGGTCATCTCTCCATCCAAAGCCTGGTCGGGCAGGCCAAAGACAAGGATACCGTCGGGTTTGCAGCGCGCCTCCACATGTCCAGAGAGCTCAAAGAGGTTGACCAGGCTAACCCCCAGGGCGAGATACTCGCGATGGAAGTAGACCTGAAAGGACAACTCCCCCACCCGCAGCGGCAAACAGAACCACTGCTTGGGATCCAGCTGCGTCCCGTCCAGGGGATTGTGGTCCATCTCCACGATCTTCCCTTGGCGGAAGTTGCGCCGCGGGTTGAGGATGACCGGCAGGACCAAGAGCGCCAACCGGACCATGCGGATGTCGCGCAGCGTCTCATAGCTGCCGCCGGGGCAGGGCCAGCGCACCTCATCCAGCAGCAGGCTCATGTTCGTACCCGCCGGCACCTGGCGGTAGACCCTCGGCCAGTGGCCGCGTAGATGGTGCTCGATCTGTCGGTAGGCGGTGCGCACTAGATCCGTCAGATATTCATTGTTCTCGATGAAGGGCAGGTGGCCCTCGACGGCTCGATCGCGTGAATCATCAGCTCCACCCTCGAAGATCAGATAGCGTTCGTAATGGCGCCAGTGGTCGTAGAGCTCCTCCACCAGTTCCGCCAGGCCCTGCAGGTTGCTGAGGAGCCCGCCAACGTCGGGAGCGCGGGTGCGTATCTCTTCCGGCCCCAGGTCCACCAACAGGCCCAGAAGGCGGGCCAGCTCACGCGCCGCAGGCGAGGGCGCGTCTTCCACCGGGGTGATGTCCCGCCCTCTCAACAGGGCCAGTCGTTCGGATTGGCGCTTGTCGAGGTTGTCGAGATACCCCTGGATGATTCGCGCGGCCTGTTCGCTCTGCAGGACCTGAGCCGGCTGCGTACACAACGCCCCGGTCATGTAGATGATTACGCCCTGATCGGTGACCTCTCCAGCAAGCTGTAGCATACACCCTCCTGCGCTCAACGACTAAAACGGATGAACAGAATGTCGCCGTCTTTCACGACGTATGTTCGGCCCTCGACGCGCAGGCGACCATGTTCCTTAACTGACTTCTCGCTCCCCATTTCCTCGAGGTCCTGAAACGAGATCACCTCTGCGCGAATGAAACCCTTCTCCAGGTCGGTATGAATCCTGCCGGCCGCCTCCACTGCAGTGGCTCCGGCGCTCAGCGTCCAGGCGTGAGCCTCCGTTGGCCCTCCAGTAAAGAACGTTATGACCTCCAGCAAGCGGTACGCAGCATGAATCAGCCGCTCACGCCCGGGCTCCACCAGCCCGTAGTCGGCGGCGAAGGCGGCTCGCTCCTCGGGAGGAAGCTGTTCTATCTCTGCCTCCAGCGCCGCGCAGAAGATGATCCACGGTAATCCGCGCTGTTCCGCCAGTTGCCGGGCCCCCACCGCCCTCTCCCCCACCAGGTCCTCTTCAGCCACATTCAGCGCCACCAGCCAGGGCTTCATCGTGAGAAGCGAAAAGCCCCGGAGGTACTTGCGTTGCTCCTCGGACAAGTCCAGGTCACGCAGCGCACCGCCCGCACTCAGGTGGGTCTCGCAGTGTTCCAGTACCTCGGTCTCCCAGTGGGCATGCGGGTCACGCGTGCCGGTTTTCGCCAGGCGTTGGCGCCGCCCCTCCACGATAGCCAGGTCCGTCAAGGCCATCTCCAGGAGCAGAGTCTCCAGATCAGCCGCGGGGTCAAGAGGATTTCCAGAGGCGTCTAACTCCCCAAAGCACTGGAGCACGAGGACAAAGGCATCAGCGTCGCCAGCGACCTTCACCAGGCTGAGCGCCTCGCCCTCGCTGCTGTCACCCTGGTGAACGGCCATCAGGTCCACGAAGGTGGTTTCTGGCTGAACAATCTTCGGAGACTGATAGATCGCAGCGATGCGTAGCGTGCGCGGATCAGGCACCTCCACCACAGCAACATCCGAGGTGGACCCACCGTGCTGCCTCCCTGTGAGGAGACGGAAACAAGTGCTCTTGCCACTGCCAGGAAGACCCACCAGACCAATCTTCATGAGACTTCACCTCAAGCTGGAGGCGTTTCCTCCGGCCTATTCTTCCGGCCAGGAGCGCAGGCCTTCCTGATTAGGACCGTAGACACTCCCGGATCTGGTCCTCGGAGATTGGGCCAGGCCGCAGGATACGCGGCGCCGGTCCCGTCAGGTCCACTACCGTGGAAGGTCTCCCGCCGGAACAAGGACCCCCGTCCAGCACCAAGGAGGCTGCCGCCAGCACCTCAACCGGGATCTGCTTGACCGTCACCGCCTCCGGCTCCCCGCTCAGATTGGCGCTGCTCACAGCCAGAGGGAAAGGACACGCCTGCAGCCAGGTGAGGAGGGCCTCCTGGGCCGGCATGCGTACGCCTACCGTATCCCGCCCCCCGGTGACGAGCGCGGGGACCCTGGGATGCCGTGCCAGCACCAGGGTCAGTGGCCCGGGCCAGAAGGCGGCGGCCAGGCGCTCTGCCGCCTCGGGCCAGGCGCTCACCACCTCTGCCAGGCGGTCGCGGTCGCCGGTTAGAAGGGGCAGCGGCAGCCCCGCGGGCCGGCCCTTCGCCTCGTACAGGCGTCGAACCGCGGAGAGGCTGTC
Organism: candidate division WS1 bacterium; assembly: GCA_012523355.1. Lineage (GTDB taxonomy): Bacteria > Armatimonadota > Zipacnadia > Zipacnadales > Zipacnadaceae > Zipacnadum. Next base: position 15,732 of record JAAYIR010000207.1, on the reverse strand, counting down.
CGCCCGTACTCCCAGACCATAGACCGTATCGGTCGGGAAAATCAGCAGTTGGCCACGATCGGCGGCTTCGACAAAAGCCTGCACCAGGACCTCTTGCCGCTCCTCGAGCTGCAACACCCGTGTGGCGGGCACGCTAGACGCCCTCCGCCACCATTCGGTCGTGCGTTGTGGTTCTCCCGGTGGTAGACAAACTCAACTCCACCACCCGAGCCAGGCCGGCGAGATCCGCGAAGACCTTAACGGAGGCCGCCGGCAAGTAGTCAAGCGCCAGAGTCGTAACCGCCTCGGCCTGCGCCGCGCCAATCTCGAGACAGACGGCTTCCAGCCGGGGCAGGGAGGCGCAGTCGGCCAGCAGCGCCCGGTACACCTCCAGGCCATCAGCTCCTCCATCGAGCGCCCCGCGTGGCTCATGCTGCCGAATCTCGGGCTGCAGCTTCGCGTAGTCACCAGATCGCACGTAGGGGGGGTTGCTGACCACCACGGCAACCTGCTCCGCCACGCCAGCTTCATAAAGCGGCTGTAACCCCGGTCCACGGGCCCAGTGAACCCGCCCCTGCAGGTGATAATAGCGGGCGTTCTCAGCCGCCAACTGCAGAGCTTGCGCGCTGATGTCGGTGCCCCATGCGACGAGTTGGGAGTTCAGCGCCGCCAGGACAAGCGCGATCACCCCGGAGCCGGTGCCCACATCCACGACCAGAGAACCCGGCGGCAAAGCCTTGCACCAGTGGTGGGCTCGTTCCACCAGAATTTCTGTCTCCTGCCGAGGGACCAACGCTCTCGCGTCACAGGCAAACCGCAGCCCATGGAACTCAACCCGCCCGAGGATGTAGGCCAGCGGCTCGCGTTCAGCGCGCCGCGCGACCAGAGCCAGGAAGCTCTCGAGGACCGGCGGCGGCACAGTCTGCTGCTGGCTGAGCAGGAGGCCCACCTCGTCCATATGCAGCATTTCCAGCAGCAGGGCCCGGGCATCCCACTCCGGCGAGTCCACCCCGGCCTCCACCAGCCTCCGACAGGCTTCCCGGTACAGGTCCCGGACAGTCAGGCAGCTCATCCGGTCTCCTCCATGAGGTTGGCCAGCCGCTGCTTCTCGCGGTACCCGTCTAAAGCCGCGATCAACTCCTCCAACTCCCCGTTCATCAGCGCCGGTAGATTGTGCAGAGTCAGGCCGGCGCGATGGTCGGTGAGTCGGTCCTGAGGGAAGTTGTAGGTGCGAATCTTCTCGCTGCGGTCCCCGCTGCCGATCTGCATGCGTCGCGTGGCTGCTACCGCTTCCTCCTGTTCGCGACGCTGCCGTTCATACAACCGGGCGCGGAGCACAGACATGGCGCGCTCACGGTTCTGAAGCTGCGAACGTTCGCTGGAGGCGACCACACTCATTCCAGTGGGCGCGTGCGTAATGCGCACCGCAGTCTCATTCTTCTGCATGTGTTGGCCCCCCGGCCCCCCGGCACGGAAGACCTCCACCGTGAGATCCGAGGGGTCAATCTCCACGTCAACATCTTCCACCTCTGGCAGCACGGCCACGGTCGCAGCAGAGGTATGAATGCGTCCCTGGGACTCGGTCTCCGGCACGCGTTGCACCCGGTGCACTCCGCTCTCGAGCTCCAGAATCCCGTAGGCGCCTGGCGCCTCTACCTTGAAGACAATCTCCTTGATACCACCCTTTTCGGCTTCGCTGAGCGACAGGACTTCGGTCTTCCAGCCGCGTCGTTCGGCCAGGCGGGCGTACATGGTGAACAGGTCGCGTGCAAAGAGTGCGGCTTCATCTCCACCGGTCCCGGCGCGAATCTCAATGATGGCCGGCTTGTCTTCCATGGGATCACGCGGGACCAACGCCAGAAGTATCTGCTCCTCCAATGCCGCAGCCCGCAGCCTGGCTGTTTCCAGCTCCTGGACCAGGAATTCACGCATTTCTTCGTTCTCGGCTTCGCCCAGCATGGCCTGCGCCTCGTCCCGATCACGCGCAACCGCCTGGTAGTCATGGTAAAGGGTGATGGTGGGCTGCAACTCCGCATACCGGCGCGAGAGTTGCTTGAAGCGCTCGTGGTCGGCAGTGGCGTCGGGCGCGGAGAGGGCGCGCTCCACCTCCTGCAACTCCACCTCCAGCGTCTGCATTGCCTCAGCAAGATCCACCACTTACCACCTCCCGCCGGAGCGGCTGCAGTCTTACATCTACCCGCTGCGGCTCCGGGAAACCAGCCGGCAAGGGGATTCTCCCGGCGGAGGCGCCATGCAGCGCATAGAGCGCGATTTCAATCTCCGAGCGATCGGGCCGACGCGTGGTCAGCATTTGCAGCAGCAGACCGGGACCTGCCAGCAGGGTGGCGAGGAGGGAGTGGCGGTGACGCCCGGCCCAACGCAATATCTCATAGGCCAGCGCGGCCACTACCGGCAACAGCGCCAGGCGCAAGACCATACGCAACCACAACACCGGCCAGCCCAGGAAACAGCCAACAATGATCTTCACCACAATCACGACCAGCAAGAAGGCGCTGCCACAGCGAGGATGCAGAGGGGTATGACGCAAACAGCTAGCCGGAGTCAGTTCCTCTCCGGCCTCGTAGCAGTTGATGGTGGCATGCTCAGCCCCGTGGTATTCAAAGACTCTGCGCACATACTTCATGAGCGAGATGCTCAGTATGTAGAGGATGATGATCAGGAGCCGAACGCCGCCCTCCACCACGTTCAGGAGAATACTCTCCGCTCCCAAGCCCATGACCTTCGAGCCCCAGATCCAGCGGGGTACAGCCGTGGGCAGCAGCAGGAACAAGCCGATCCCCAGGGCCAGCGCGAACGCGGTAGTAAGCCACATCAGGGCACGACTCATGGTTGTCGGAGGAGCTTCAGGAGCTGGCCCTTCCCCGGTTTCCGCCTGGGCCTTCTCCGCCTCTTCCTGGGTGAGAACGTCGGCAGAGAACTGGAGAGCTTTCATCCCCAGGGAGAGGCTCTCAACCAGCATGTAGCAGCCCCGGATGAGCGGCCACTTATGCCAGCCCGGCTTGACGGCCCAGCCGGAAAGCGGCTCGCTGAGTAGCACTACCTGGCCATCAGAGCGGCGTACCGCGATCCCGTAGTGGTCTTCGCCGCGCATCATGACGCCCTCGATGACGGCCTGGCCACCATAGAAGTGTTGCGCTTGCTCACCGGCTTCCCGTTCTGGCATCTTTATATACACGGAAGCCCAGGCACAAGAGCCCGGGCTTACCGTTCGCAGTCTGAGGTAGAGCTACTTGTCGGCAGCGGTCTGCTTCTCCGCTTTGCGCGACCGCTTGTAGCGGTCCTGCAGGTTGTAGCGTCGGATGAAGCGATCCACGCGGCCCTCGCTGTCAATCATCTTCTGCTGCCCCGTATAGAAGGGGTGACACGCGGAGCAGACCTCCACCTTGATTTCCGGCTTGGTGGAACGAGTCACGAAGGTGCTCCCGCAAGCGCAGATCACCTTGGACTCCATGTATTCTGGGTGAATCCCCGGCTTCATTTCCATCTCTCCTTACAGCGATCCGCTCCGGCAACCTGCCGGAGCGAACTCAGTATACCACAGAAGCCCGGGAAGGGCAATGGCCGGAAGGAACCACGGAACCCGGTTCTGCGCTGGCGTTGCGGCTCAACTTGACACCCCTCTCTGCGACCCCCTATAATGCCCCTGCCTACCAGGTAGCAGCTAGCCATTCTTCCAGGCGCAGATGCGCGGGTGAGTCTCTCTTGTTTGCCGCCCTTGGTCTCCAGGTGTTGGCTTTTTTTCGCTATCATGGCGAACTGACCCTCCTGCACTGGCATACCTGGGGGGGCTTGCTCCGTGGTCGTCTCAGTCTGCGTGAGACCGCAAAACAGATGGCTGAGGTGGGCATCGGCTCCTTGCCCGTTGCCATGGTGACTCTGGCCTTCACGGGCATGGTCCTGGCCTACCACATCGCCCAGACTGCGGCTCGCTATGGCGTGGGATCTATGGTCGGTTATGGCGTAGCCGAGTCTGTATGCCGGGAGTTAGGGCCGGTGCTGGTGTCTATCGCAGTGGCAGCACGCTCCGGTTCGGCCATGGCCGCCGAGATCGGGACCATGAAGGTCACCGAGCAAATTGATGCGTTGCGGGCCATGGCTACCGACCCGGTGGACTATCTGGTGCTGCCCCGCTATGTAGCGTGTCTCATCCTGGTGCCCGTTCTGGTCTTCATGGGAGATGTCACCGGCGTGGCAGGCGGCTACGTGATGGCCACCATAAGCCCGTTCATCAACGAGGCCCAGTACTGGTCGAGCATTCCCGGCGGGCTGACGCCCTGGGTGATCATCGCCGGTCTCATCAAGGCCCTGGCCTTCGGCATTCTCATTGCCCTGGTCGGCTGCCATCAGGGGCTGTATTGTGAGATGGCTTCCGAGGAGGTAGGTCGCGCCACTACCCGGTCGGTCGTGTACTCGATCATGCTCATCTACGCCATGGACCTGGCGCTCACGGCGGTGCTGTATCCCGTATGAACGAGGCACGCGAACAGGTCGTCCGTCTGCGCGGAGTGCACTACGAGGTGGACCATACGCCCATCCTCACGGATGCCACCTGTCATGTATCCCGCGGCGAAATCTTTGGTGTGATGGGCATGAGCGGCGTCGGCAAGAGCACGCTCCTGCGGCTACTCATGGGGCTTATCAAGCCCACTTCCGGTCAGATTGAGATACTGGGACAGTCCATTACAGGGCTCAGCGAGCACCAACTTAATCAGGTCAGAACCAAGATGGGTCTCTGCTTTCAGGGCGCGGCTTTGTTCGACTCCATGAGCGTGGCGGAGAATGTCGCTTTCGGGCTGCAACGCTCTCGCCACTCGCTCCCCGAACAGGAAATTCGGCAAAGAGTGAGTGAGCACCTGGATACTGTGGGGATGGAGGACTTCGGCGATCGGATGCCCTCTCATCTTTCGGGGGGCATGCGCAAGCGGGTGGGAATTGCACGCGCGCTCGTCATGGAGCCGGAGATCATGCTCTACGATGAGCCCACGGCTGGCCTGGACCCAATTATGTCTGGCGTCATCCTGCAACTGATCAGCAAACTGCGCAGCGACTTTGGCATGACCTCAGTTGTGGTCACGCATGAGGTGGAGCGCCTGTTCTCGATCGCGGATCGTGTTATCATGCTGCACCAAGGGCGCATCGTGGCCGAGGACACGCCGGACCGTTTACGGTGTTGTTCTGTGCCCGAGGTACGCCAGTTCGTGCTGGGCCTTCCCGAAGGTCCAATCAAGGTGTAAGGTCAACCCGAGGCCGTCACACTGGGCCGCTGTTGTGCAGCTCTTCCCGGGCCGCTGCACGGAGGCATCGTGAAAGCGGAAGTCAAAGTCGGCATATTATTCCTGGTGGTTCTACTCCTGGCGGTAGGGGTCGCCCTGTATCTCAGCGAGTACACGAGCCGGCTCGGTACCTACAACCTCGTGCTTCATTTTCGTGACGTGAAGGGGCTGGCTGTTAGAGCCAACGTGGAAATGTCCGGGGTTAGAGTGGGCAAGGTGCAAAGCATCGCCCTGGCTCCCTCCCCGGATTTCCCGGGCAAGTCTGTTCGTGTGGTGGTCTCCATTGACCAGGAGGTGAAGTTCTTCACTACCGATGCGTGGGTGATTGACCAGTCAGGCATGCTGGGAGATCGGTTTGTGTCGGTACGTCGACCAACGGAGCCGGAACTGGCGGCAGCGGGGCTGACCCGGGGCGCAACCTTGGCGCCCGATACCCACCTGGATGGCGGCGAGATCATGGGCTTTGCGGCCCTGGGAGATCAGGCCCAAGTGCTGGTAGCGAACGCCAATAGAGCCCTGGACCAACTTGTTTCTACCTACGCGAATCCAGAGATCAAGCGCGACGTCCAACTGCTTCTGACGAGCATGAAGACTGCGGCCAACCAGCTCAACGTGATTACGGCCGGGGCCGCTCAACTGGTCGCCAACCTGAACCGGCTGGTTGTGTCCAACGAGGCCTCCGTCCGTAGCATAGTCACCAACGCCGACGCCACCGTCAAGCAGATCCGCGCCGGCGTGATGCAACTCACTGGCGTAGTAGAGGGTCTGGCTAGCGGACCGCTGCCCGCCAATCTAATTCTGACCGTGGCCAATATCCGCGCGGCCAGTGAGGCTCTGCGGACCACCGCCGAATCGGCACAAGGCCTGATTGCCAACCCGGAGAACCAGCGCCGCCTGGATCAGTTAGCCGCCAATGCCGCAGAAGCCTCTGAGAATTTGAAGGTGATCAGCGCCTCCATACGTAGCATGACTGACGATCCTCAACTACAGGAGGACTTCCGCACCACGTTAGACAACTTGCGGCAGGTCACCGAGGACCTCAAGGAAGTGTCCGAGGCCAGCAAACAGGTCTTTGCCAATAAGGAGAACCTGGAGGCTATCAGCACCTCGATCCAGAACCTAGCGCAGGTTAGCGAGGAGAGCGTCGAGATCGCTCAGAAGACCAACGTGACCCTGGATCGTGTCCAGACGACCATGACCCGGCTGGACGGGTTGGCTACCGGCGTGAAGCCTGACCTCACCACGGGAAGATTCCGCCTGGAGGCCTCCGGCGGCAGCCGCTGGCGGGGGGATGCCGACTTTGACCTGCGCTACGGCGATGACCCTCTCTCCTTCTGGCGGATAGGTGTACGCAGCATCGGTGATGATGGCGCGCTCAACCTGCAGCGCTCCATTCCCTTCAGTCACGACGGCTATGCCCGCGTTGGGGTATTCGGGGGGCGCCTGGGGGTCGGTGTGGATTATCTGCCCGAGCCCGACCTCATGCTGGAGGCCGAGGGCTGGAATCCCGCCAATCCGCGCCTGGATCTGCGCCTGTACTACAAGGTCGGCCCCTGGACACGGCTGACCACCGGCATCAATCGCGCTTTGGACAGGAACCTTCCCTTCATCGGGATCGAGCAAAGTATCGAGTTTGGACCTCAGACAAATCAGTAAGCTCAGGTCGGCCATACGCCGGCCATGAACGGAGGCAGTTACATGGAAGTCATTTTGCTGAAAGATGTTGACCACTTGGGCCACGAGGGAGATATTGTCAAGGTGGCCGACGGCTACGCACGCAATTACTTGTTCCCCAAGCTCCTGGCGGAGAAATCCACCCCCGCGAACCAGCGTGCCCTGAGCCAGCGGCGCCGGGCGATCGAGCGCCGAGAGGCCGAAAAACGCTCGGATGCCCAGGCGCTGGTCGAGGGCCTGGCCGCCGCCGGGATTGTCATCCAGGCCGCGGTCGGAGAGGGCGGCAGACTCCACGGGCAAGTCACCTCCCAACAAATCTCCGAGGCCATCGAGCAACAAACGGGGATCCAGGTCAACCGCCGCAATATCGAGATTTCCACCCCGATTCGCGAACTCGGCGACTTTACGGTAAACGCACGTCTGTATAAAGAAGTGCGCTGCGAAGTCACGCTTCACGTTGTGCCCGTGCCCGGAGAGGAGACACCTCTCGGGGACATCTCCGTGCCCGCGCCGGCCGAAGAGCCGCCCGCTCAGGCCGAGGCAGAGGCTGTGGCTCCCACAGAGACCATCTCGGAGGACACCGGCGATGAGGACGCCATCGCCGAGGCTTCGACCGAATCCACCGAGAACTAGGACCACTTCTGTGCCGACGGAAACCAGGACACATATGGCCGACACGGCAGCACTACCGCCCCAGGACTTGAGTGCCGAGCAGGCGACGCTCGGTTCTGTCCTGGTGGACCCTTCAGCAGCCCTGATCGCCATGAACCAACTGGATCAGGGCGACTTCTACTCGGAGGCACACCAGGTTGTGTTCCGGGCCATGCGTGCGGTCCTCAGCCGCAATGAGCCGGTTGATCTGGTAACCGTCGGCGCCGAACTGCGGCGGACCAACGAGCTGGAGCGTGCCGGGGGACCAGAGTACCTGATGGCTTTGATCAATTCGGTCCCCACCGCTGCCCATGTCGCCCGCTATGCCAATCTCGTCTGGGAGAAGTCGCTGCTACGCAAGCTGATTGCTGCCGGTGCGGAGATCCAGGCGCTGGCCTACGATAACCCCGCCGCCATCGGGGAAGCCATGGATGCGGCGGAGAAGAAGATCTTCGAGATCGCGCAACGACGAACCAGTTCAGACTTCGTGCCCCTCAAGCCTCTGGTCGAGGAGACCTTCGTCAAGCTTGACCAAGCCTACCATAAACCGGGCTTCATGACGGGGGTGCCTACCAGCCTGCGCGATCTCGACCAGATAACTCGCGGGCTGCAACCAGGGGACCTGATCATCGTGGCCGGGAGGCCCTCCATGGGGAAGACCTCCCTGGCGATCGCGAATCTCGCCGTCCACGCCGCGGTGCAGCACCAACTGGGGGTGGGCGTCTTCAGTCTGGAGATGTCCGACATGCAGTTGGCGGAGATGATGCTCTGCTCCTACGCTCGGGTGAACCCCTGGGACCTGCGCCGGGGCGGCCCTGGACGCGACGAGGAGTGGGCCGCAGTGGGGCGAGCCATCGGTACACTCTCCAAAGCCCCCATCTTCATTGATGCCACCCCTGGCATTCCCATTCTCGAACTGCGCTCCAAGGCTCGTCGTCTCAAGGCTCAACATGACATCGGACTCTTAGTCGTGGACTACCTCCAACTGGTCACCACCGGGATGACCAACTCCGGCGAAAACCGACACCAGGAAGTGAGCCTGATCGCGCGTTCTCTCAAGTCCCTGTCCCGCGAGCTGAACGTGCCGGTAGTGGCGCTGTCTCAGCTCTCCCGCCGGGTTGAGCAGCGGGAGGACCGCAGGCCCATCCTCTCGGACCTGGCCGAGAGCGGCTCCATTGAGGCCGAGGCTGACCTAGTGTGTTTCCTCTACCGCGAGGGCTACTACGCACGTAAGAAGGCCCTCCAGGAAGCGGAAAAGAGAGGCGAGGCGGCAGGGCGGCGGCGCGAGGAGTACAACGATCCGGACCAGTCCGAAATTATCGTGGCCAAACACCGCAATGGCCCGACCGGCACGGTCAAGACCACCTTCAATCCGCGATTTCGCCGCTTCTTTGACACCGACCAGACACGGAGAGGGGACGAGGCGTACTGATGAAGGTCCTGATTGTGGGCAGCGGCGGACGCGAGCATACCCTGGCTTGGGCCCTGGAGCGCAGCGCCTCTGTCACGCAGATCCATACCGCCCCCGGCAACGCCGGCACCGCCCAGGTCGGAGTCAATCTCCCGCAGCTCAGCGTCCAGGATGTGGACGGTCTCCTGGCTTTTGCCCATCAAGAAAGCATTGACCTCACCGTGGTGGGCCCCGAGCGCCCGCTGATCCACGACGCCATCGTGGACCGCTTCCGCGCTGAGCGACTCCGCATCTATGGCCCTCTGGCCGCGGCCGCGCGCCTGGAGGGCAGCAAGTCCTTCACGGACGAATTCCTGGCTCGCTACGGTCTGACCAGCAAGTGGTTTGCGGTGTTTGACTCCCCGGCTCCTGCCCGTGACTTCGTCCGCCAGCGCGGCCTGCCCGTCGTGATCAAGGCCGACGGCGACGCCTTCGGCAAGGGCGTCAAGGTCTGCGCCAGCCTGGCGGCGGCCGACGAGTGGATCGACCGCGCCCTCGTCCAGAAGGAGTTCGGCGCAGCAGGGGAGCGTATCGTTGTTGAGCAGTGCCTGTCGGGTCCGGAGATCTCGGTGCAGGTCTTTACGGATGGCGAGACCTTCCTGCCCATGGTCCCGGCGCAGGACTACAAGCGCATCGGCGAGGGCGATACCGGCCCCAATACCGGTGGCATGGGCTGTTACTCCCCCATCCCCGTCCTCGACGGGGCCACCCTGAAGCATATCCTGGACAAGCTTGTCGCCCCGACCATCTCTCACATGGCCGACGAGGGCACACCGATTACAGGTACCCTTTACGCCGGCTGCATGCTCACCGAGACCGGGCCAGAGCTCCTGGAGTTCAATTGCCGTTTTGGCGACCCTGAGACCCAGGTGGTTGTGCCCCGCCTCGAGAGCGACCTATACGAGATCCTGGAGGCCACCGCCGAGGGCCGGCTCAAGGAAGTCACTGCAGACTGGTCCCCCCAGCGTTGCGTCTGCGTGGTGATGGCCTCTGGTGGCTACCCCGGCGATTATGAGAAGGACCAACCCATCGAGGGCCTACCGGAGGCGGAGGCCACTGGGGCCCTGGTCTTTCACGCCGGCGCCGCTCTTAAGGACGGGCAGCTTGTGACCGCAGGCGGGCGCGTCTTCGGTGTCACCGGTCTCGGCGACAGCTTTGCCGAGGCCCGCCGTGTCGCCTACGCAGGAGTGGATTGCCTCCGTTTTTCCGGCGCCTATTTCCGCCGGGACATAGCCGAACGCGCGGAACTGGCAGAATCCGGAACCGGCCCCCTCTAGGGAGGAACCCATGAGCGACCAACCCGGCCCGGCCCCGCTGGTGGGCATAGTAATGGGCAGCCCCTCCGACCGGGAGAAGATGCAGGCTGCCGCGGAGGCCCTCGATTTGTTGGGCGTCTCTTACGAGACGGTGGTGCTGTCTGCTCATCGCACGCCAGACGAGACCGCCGAGTACGCCCGTTCAGCCGCGGCGCGAGGCTTGCGCGTGCTGATCGGCGGCGCTGGCTGGTCGGCGGCCCTCCCGGGGGTGCTGGCGGCGCACACCCAGCTACCGGTCATCGGCGTGCCTCTTTCCGGCTCGCCCCTGGGCGGCCAGGACGCCCTCTATTCCATGATTCAGATGCCGCCGGGCGTGCCGGTGGCGACCGTCGGTGTGGACACTGCACGCAACGCCGCCTTGCTCGCGGCGCGCATACTTGCTCTCTCAGATCCCGGCCTGGCCCAGGCTCTGGTTCAGGCCCAGGAGGAAACCCGCCAGCGGCTTCTGAACGGTTAGCCGCGCTTGGGTTCCATTAGTCGTGACAAAGTCAGGTATAACTCATGGTCTGTAACACGCAGTGCAGCCTCAATTGCCCGTACTCTACCCGCCCACTCCGCCACTGGCGCGACGCCTGCGGAGTCTTCGGCGCCTGGGCGCCGGGTCTGGATGTGTCTCGCCTCTCCTATTTCGGCCTCTATGCGCTTCAGCACCGCGGCCAGGAAAGCGCCGGTCTGGTGACGGGAGATGGCAGTGTTCTCCGCGTGCACAATGGCATGGGCCTCGTCTCACAAGTCTTCAACGAGGACAGCATCCGCTCCCTGCCGGGTCAGGTCGCTCTCGGACACGTCCGCTACTCCACCACCGGCGGTAACCGTCCCGAGAACATCCAGCCTATGATTGGCGAGCACCGTGGCGTCCCCTTCGCCCTGGCCCACAATGGCAATCTTGTCAACGCCTTGCCGCTTCGTGAGGAACTGGAGGAGCAAGGTGTCACCTTTACCTCCAGTTCTGATACGCAGGTTATTGTTCAGCTCATCGCGCACTCTGCCGCCGACACCCTCGAAGAAGCGCTGGCTGAGGCCATGGGCAAGATGCGGGGCGCCTACTCCCTGGGCATCATTACGCCCGATCGGCGCATCGCCGTCCGTGATCCGCACGGTGTCCGCCCTTTGTGCCTGGGGCGCCTGGAGGAGGATCGCTGGGTCATCGCCTCGGAAACCTGCGCGCTGAGCGTGGTAGGTGCTCGTTTCGTGCGTGAGATCGAGCCCGGAGAGATTGTGACGCTTGATGGCCGTGGTCCCACGGTCCACCAAGCTATGCCCCCCCAGCGCAGGGCCTGCTGCATCTTTGAGTTCATCTACTTTGCTCGCCCCGACATGCGCATCTATGGCAAGAGCATCTACGTCTCCCGTATGCGCATGGGCAACATGCTGGCACAGCAGGCCCCGGTGGACGCAGACCTGGTCATCCCCGTGCCCGAAACGGGCATTCCCCATGCCATCGGCTTTGCTGAGGTTTCCAATATTCCGTTTGGCGAAGGCTTCATCAAGAACCGCTACATCCACCGCACTTTTATCGCTCCCGAACAGCGGATGCGAGAGATGGGGGTGCGGATGAAGCTGACCCCTCTCGAAGAGGCACTGGCTGGCAAGCGCGTGGTGATGGTTGATGATTCCATTGTGCGGGGCACCACCACGGGCCCGGAGGTGGAGCTCTTGCGTGAGGCCGGAGCCCGAGAGATCCATCTGCGCATCTCCTGCCCACCGATCAAATACCCTTGCTTTTACGGCATTGACACCTCCGCCGGGCGCAAGGAGCTCATCGCCGCGCGCATGACCGTGCCGGAGATCCGCGAGCATCTCGGCGCCGACAGCCTGGAGTTCCTGACGCTACCGAACCTTGTCCGGGCCGTGGGCTTGCCCAAGGGCAACTTCTGTACCGCTTGCTTCGACAGCAAGTACCCTATTCCGGTGCCCAAGCAGGTCAAGGCCACCAAGTTTGAATTGGAGGAGGCGGCCAAGTAGCCCGCCGGCCCTCACCCCCATGGATGATGACCGTCTAACCTATAAGTCCTCAGGCGTAGATATTGCGGCTGGCGAGCGCGCCGTCGAGTTGATGAAGGCTTCTCTTAAGGCCACCTACAACGAGCACGTGCTCACCGGGCTGGCAGACTTCGGCGGACTCTACGCCCTCGACGACTCCCCTACCGGCCAGGTGCTGGTGGCCTCCACCGACGGGGTCGGCACCAAGCTGAAGATCGCTTTCGCTCTGGGCAAGCATGATACGGTTGGCCAGGACCTGGTGGCCATGGTGGTGGATGATATCGTCGTCCACGGCGCACGCCCGCTGTTCATGCTTGACTACCTGGCCGTAGGGCATCTGCGCCCCGAGGTGGCCTCCGACCTTGTCCGCGGGATGGCCAAAGCCTGTCGTCCCATTCCCTGCGCCCTTATCGGCGGCGAGACCGCTGAACTGCCCGGCTTCTACGCCGAGGGCGAATACGACCTCGCTGGTTTCGCCGTGGGAGTGGTGGAGAGACACCGGCTGATTGACGGCTCCGCCATCCGGGCTGGCGATATGGTCCTGGGATTGGCCTCCTCCGGACTCCACAGCAACGGGTATTCTCTCGCCCGAGCCGTCCTCCTGGAACGCACCGGCTGGACGCTCGATCGCCGGGTGCCCGAACTGGGCCGCACGCTGGGCGAAGAACTGCTGGAGCCAACTCGGGTGTATGCGGGCCCCCTGGTGCGTCTCTTTGACCAGGGTCTGTATCCTCACGGCCTGTCCCATATCACCGGCGGCGGCATACCGGGCAATCTGGCTCGGATCCTGCCAAAGGGCCTCTGTGCCCAGTTGAATCGCTCTGCCTGGCCTGTACCCCCCATATTCAGTCTCATCCAGGATGAAGGCCAGATCGCAGACGAGGAGATGCTGCGCACCTTCAATATGGGGCTGGGCATGATCGTGGTGGTCGCCCCTGAGGAGGCCCAAGCGACAGAGAGGGCCTTGCAGAGCAAGGGGCTGTCGGTGTCGGAGGTCGGGGAGATCGCCGAGCGGCAGTCCAGTGAGGAAGCCGTAACCGTCGGCTAACCAGCCTCAATTCCCGCGAGCGGCTACGTACCTCGCCAGATCGAGCAGCCAGGGCTTGGCCGCACAGTCCGGGACCGCCTCACACGCAGCCTCCACGAACCCCCCCATCACCGCCACTGCGTGCTCTTCTCCGCCCAGATCCCGCGCCATCCCGGCAATCTCTGCTGCCAGGCTGTCCGACTGCCCGGCAGCCTGCAACTGGCTCAGACGCTGCTTGATAGCCGCTCCGCCCGGCCCTTGCGCAGCATAGATGATGGGCAAGGTGTATAGACCTCCTGCCAGGTCCCGGTAAACGCCCTTGCCCAGCCGGTCCGCGTCCCCGTACAGGTCGAGCAGATCATCCCGCAACTGGAAGGCCATCCCCAGGGCCTGGCCATAGGAGCGGAAGCCAGCTAACTGCCGCTCTCCGGCGTGCGTACTCAAGGCCCCCATCTCGGCTGCGGCCCCAAACAGGGCTGCCGTCTTTCCGGAGATCAGTTCCAGGTACTCGGCCTCGGCCATGAGTTGTCCAGCCTTCAGAGAACCACTCACCTCCGAGAGAGTCATCTGCACGACAGCCTCGCTGAGCAAGGTCCCCGCTTCCGGCAGGTCGGCAAGTGCGATCTCTCGATACGCCGCCGCTGCCAGGAAGTCGCCCGCCAGCACCGCTCTACGCGCTCCCACCACCGCCGGTACGGAGCGCAACCCTCGGCGTTCCTCCGCCTCATCTATTACGTCATCGTGCATGAGCGAGGCCAGGTGAACCAGCTCCACCGACGCCGCCAATTGCGCGGCAAGCGGCAGGGGGGGGCCCTGCTCACCATACGCGCACATGAACAGCACCAGCGGACGTAGCCGCTTGCCGCCCGACAACTGAGGCCGAATTGCCTCAAAGAAGCCCGAAGCCTCTGCCACGGCCGCGCTCAGGCGCTCATCCGCTAGCCTCAGCGACTCCTGGAAGACTTCTTGTACAACCCCAGGACACGCCGACACAGGGAAAATGTTGTAGGCCTGCGCCATATTTCTACACTCTCTCCGGCGTGTGTGCACCGGAGTCCCGCAATTGGCACCGCAAGATCTGTAGCTGTTCTGCGAAGTTTACATACCGCACCACAAGTGGAGCGGGAGCCGGCGGCTGCACCGGGGAGAAGCTGAGTAATCCACTCAGACCCGCCGCCGCACACCACTCCGCGACCGCGTTGGCCTGGACCGCCGGCACCGTCAAGACCCCGATCTCCACCCCGGTCTCTTGCACGACCTGTGGCAGATCGCGCATGTGCCGCACCACCATTCCTTGCAGACGATGCCCCACCCGGGCGGGGTTCGAATCGAGAACCGCTACTACCCGGTAGCCCTGCAAATCGAACCCGGCATAGGCCGCCACGGCCGCTCCTAAGTTCCCTGCGCCCAGAATCACCAGCGGGCACGGGCTCGTGGGCCGAAATTCCTCTTCCAGCCGGCGCAGCAGTCCCTCCACCTCATACCCGACCCCTCGCTGTCCGTAAGCGCCAAGCCAGGAAAGGTCCTTGCGTACGACCTCAGCGGATGCACCGGTCAACTCGCCCAACTTGCGCGAGGACACTGTTTGCTGCCCCGCACGCTGTAGACGCCCCAGCATCACCCGGTAATGATGCAAACGCCCTAGCGTGGCCTCCGGTATCCCCTCCGGACGTGTCTCCCGCATCCTCATCCACCGTAAATGAACCGACTCATGTCGGCGATCACCGGCGACACCAGATACGGCAGAATACCCAGCACCAGGGCCGCCACCGCCAACAGACCAATGGAGAAGCTCACTCCCCGGGGCCGGGCGAGCATACTCCGAGGCACTCCCGGACCAAAGTACATTTCGCGCACCACGTTCAGGTAGTAGTAGACAGAGAGGGCAGCATTGATGATGCCCACCACCGCCAACCAGCCCCACGGCGGAGAGTTCAGGGCCGCTCCAAAGATCAGTAGCTTGCCCATGAAGCCCACCGTGGGCGGGATGCCTATTAGCGAGAGCATGAAGACCGTCATCGCCAGCGCCAATCCCGGCTCACTTCGCGCCAGCCCACCATAGTCGGTGATCAACTCCCTCCCGGTGTTCCGTTCCACCAGGATAGCCACGGCAAAAGCCCCCAGGTTCATGACCAGATATGCTGCCAAGTAGTACAGCACGGCCGCCACACTGAAGCCGTCGTGCGTTAAGATGACCACGCCGATCAACAGACAGCCGACAAGAGCAACAGATGAATACGCCAGCATGCGCTTGATGTTGCTCTGTGCGATAGCCGCCAGGTTACCCACCAGCAGAGAAGCCACCGCCAGTAAGCCCAACATTTGCTGCCAATCGAAGGCTAATGACAGCAAGCCTGC
>JAAYIR010000206.1 GCA_012523355.1 candidate division WS1 bacterium | reverse complement strand
TCCCCCGATCCGGCCTGCAACCCGTATCTGGCCTTCGCCGCCATGCTGGCCGCTGGTCTGGAGGGGATCAAGAACCAGTACGAATGCCCGCGTGCGACGGAGGAGAACGTGTATGCGATGAGCGAGGAGGAGCGTGCGGAACGTGGCATCGGCTCGTTACCGACGGATCTCATCACTGCTATCGAGGTAGCGGAGCAGAGTGATCTTCTCAAGCGCTGTCTGGGCGAGGAGATGCATGGCAAGCTGATTGACAACAAGAAAATCGAGTGGGAGCACTATCATACCCAGGTCAGCGACTGGGAGCTGCAGAACTACTTGCCCCTGCTGTAAGGCAGTTCACTTCACGGCGGGGTCAGTCGCCAAGGACACCGTACGCAAACCGAACAGGGGCGGCTCACCGTGGCCGCCCCTGAGTGCTTACTCGTGTCCCGTCTGAAGCTTTGCCCGCTTAGGGGAAGGACATCTGCAGACCAGCTGCCAGCTTGTTACGAACGGCCCCCGCTGTGAGCTGCAGGTTATCGCCTACTGGCCAGCGCAGACCGGCGCTCACCTCGTCGCCGTCGTACTCCACCAGAGCGCTGATGTCCTCGGTGAAATAGACCTGGGCTCCCGCGAACAGACCATCCAGGACGTCGCCGTCGCCGCCGATACCGGCCACCACCCGGACCCGGTTCAGCCCGAGCTGGAAGTGCTTTTGGAGCACGGCATACGGTGTAGAGTCGTACTCATCTGCAATATCGAACATCCCCACGGCCAGGGCAGGCCGATCTTCTTCTTCATCCCAAATCCGCCACTTGGCGCTGAACACCAGCGTCGAATCGCCCTGCTCCGGGTCCAGCCAAGCGGGCGTCATCTCCAGACAATCGAGCACGCCGACATTGGCGGTGATGACCGTGCTGAGGTCTTCGGCCCAGTAAACCGAGCCGTTGACGGTGGCCGGTGCCGCCGTATCCGTGCTGGGAACCACAAACAACCCTGAGGGTCCGTAGAAGCTGTTATCAGCGGCGGCCCCGCTGAGCGCTCCCCAGGCTAGTGCTGCAACCATTAGTACGAGTAAAGTCTTGCGACTATGCATGATGCTAATTCCTCCTTTTGGTGTTACGAGTCAGCGCGTAGGATACTTGCTTTGCAGCGAAAAGTAAACCCCACCTAAGGGCCTTCGGCGAGAGACGTCTGGGAGAAAGGCGACTGGCCCGAAGGCAAGGTCAGGATCTGCTCCAGAACCGTGGCGCAGTACGTGCAGTCCTGGCAGCGCTGTAAACAGGAGGTAGTCTGCTCAAACCAGTCCGCTGGCAGCCGTGAGGCATCCAGTACGTAGGGCGCAAACAGCGGGGCATGCCCCGGCTCCAGCAAGTCTGGCAGGTTGCCAGCAAAACGCCGCGTGGCATAGGCATGTACCACCCGGCGAGGATTGGCGTGCTGGCGGGTGGCGAGCTTGGCTACACCGATCAGGCCGTCGTAGCGGTCCAGGTCCTCCGGGCGGATCCAGGAGTTTTGCAGGAAGCGCACCCAGTGCTCCCGCTGCTGATAGAAGTTCCAGCACACGTGCGGGTTCCACCCCTCCACGTTGCGCATGCGGCTGATCTCTGCTTCGTGGGCCACCAGGTTGTCGTGGAAGGTCTGTCCGGGACAGAAGTTCAGGCAGCCGCTGTTGACCAGCAGGTGCAGGCCCTTACCCTCCGCATCTGCCCAGGCCTTCAGCTCGGCGATCCGGTCCAGCCGCCGGTTGTACTCGCGCTGCACGTAGAAGCTGTCAAAGAACTCCGCCACCGGCTCCAGCGCCCGCACCGTTCCCAGGCGCATATTGACCGAGGCCCGCACCTCCAGGTCCGGGAAGGCCTGCTTGACCGCACGGGCCAGCATGAGCGAGGTCGTGGTGACGAGATCCAGACCCGCGACCTCGCCCAGATGCTCGATCACCGAGAGCGTGTAGTTCTCCAGCTCCTGGGAGAGCGAGAGCGCCCCGTAGCAGTTGGCGTTCAGTAGCAGATCCAGGCGTATGCCCAACTTCCGGCAGGCGCGCAGGTCCTCCTCCAGCTTGGCCTGGGCCTCCCAATCGGTGAAGCCCTCGCGCACTGATATCGGTGAGCGCCCACTGGGCATGTTCAGCCAGGGGAAATACAGCTCTGCGATGTGCTCACGATAGTCCGCTATGAGGTCCGCGAAGGGTGGTTCATCCTCATCCGGTAACTGATAGCCCACCGCCAGTCTTATCGCCATCTCACCAATCGCGCTCCAGGCGCCAGGGCTTGCGCACGCGGAAGGGCTTCTCGAACTTGTTCTTCAGCTTCCCCTGCTCCTCCAGGTGAATCATGCACGCGCGGATGCACCCCGAAGCGCCTTCCAGCGCGCGCCCGTATTCGTACATGGGGGCCATCTTGTATCTTTGAGCCTCCCACACCGGTTGATTGAACCCCTCCTCATCCTCGGCCGAACACATGAAGGGGTTATGGGTATGAGCGGCACCGCAGAAGAACTTGCTGCACTGCTCGAAGTCAATGTCGGCCCATTCCAGCTCGCGGCCGGCCACAGTCACCTTCACGGATTTGTCCGCGGGCAGGCAGGAGCCGCTGCACTGCTGTACGCAGGCCATGCAGCGGGCACACATGGGCGGCCCGGCGTAGATGGGATCCGGCTCCAGCGGAGCGTCGGTGATGATGGCCCCGATGCGCTGTCGCGGCCCGAACTCGGGGGTGAGGAACATCTTGCTCCAGCCGATCTCGCCCAGACCGGCGCAGAAGGCCGCAATACGGAGCTGGATGAACACGTCCGGCGCTGCCCGTCCTGGCGCTACCGGTCGAGTGTGAGCGGGATCATATTCCTGCTCGACGCCCTTGACCCAGCCACTAACGTTAGTCGCATTCCAGGGGAAGTTATTGGGGATGGGCACAGTCTCGTAGCCTGCGTCCTCAATCGCGTTGCACAACTCCCAGATCACTACCGGCATGCGCACGAAGTTGATCCCCGCGTAGCCCATGCCGGCATAGGCGGTGAAGTAGGTGCCCTCCTCGATCCCGCGCAGGGCCCCGCGCAGGATGCGGAAGCCGAGCACGATCATGGACTTGGCGTCGGGCGCGATCTGACGCGGGTCACACTGCAGCGGCGCCCCCTCGAAGCGGTCCATGGAGGCGATGCCGCACAGGTCGGCGCCGCAGGCCTTGGCGTACTCTTTTACGTCCTGAGAAGTAAGCATGGCAGTCTCCTTTAGATTCGTATCGCTGTGCGAACGAGAACTGTTGGCACACCTGCAGTTTGCGCTGCCGCATTGGACTAGACCTCTAGTCCTGGTCCTCCGGGTTGCAGACAAACCCGTGATGTTCTACATGTTCTGGCTGGGCGGGGAGGCGCCAGGGCTCGCCTTCGCTGAAGCCGGGGCGGGTGTTGAACTCGTTCTCCACCCGGCCGCGCTTCTCCAGGTGCTTCATGCACGCGATGATGCACCCCCGTGCTCCGCAGAGCGCCGGTACTCCCCAGCGGGCGAGGAACGCGTAGGCCGGGACCGAGGGGAACACGGCCCAGCCCAGGTCCCAGGCCTCACGCCAGGTTACCTCCTGCTCGGGCATGGGCAGGTACAGCCCCGGATATTTCTTGATCAGAAACGGTGCGCTGCAGCGGTTCAACCCGTGATGGGTCAGCTTGCACTTGCCCAGGTCCAGGTCGTTCCACTCCAGACGGTGCCCCTCCACCTCCAGAACCACACTGTTCTCCGCAGCGATGGCGTCAGCAGGGCACTCACGCACGCAGGCTCCGCAACGGTCGCAGATCTCGCCGGTGACGATGGGGTCTGGCTCCAGCTCGGCCTCGGTGAGGACGATGCCGATGCGCTGGCGCGGACCGAACTCTCTGGTCAGGAAGACTTTGGACCAGCCGATCTCGCCCAGACCGGCCAGGGTCGCCGCAATCCGGTAGTGGGGCACGACGTAGGGAGTGCGGGTGGAGGCGTCTCCGGCCCAGTGCGGGCCGCCGGCCTCGCGGTAGGTTGCCATGGCAGCCGTAGCTGCAGCCTCGTAGCCATGATCCTCAATGAAACAGGCAAGGTCATACGCAGACTCGCCCAGGCGCGCGTTAAGTCCCTGGTAGCCGAAAATCGTGTAGCTGGGCCAGTGTGTGCCTTCGTCAATGCCCCGGTAGGAGCTGCGCAGGATGCGTTTGATGAAGACCACCACGGAGCGGGCGCGGGGCATGATCTTGAGCGGGTCCATGTCCGGGGGCGCGCCTTGGAAGCGCTCGATGTTGGCCACCCCCAGCTTGTCGGCGAGTCCGTTCTCCAGGGCATAGGCCTTGAGGTCGGCGCTGGTCAGCATGAGGAGGCCTCCTCATTGCGGAAGGGTGAGTGGAAGCGACGGGTAAGAAGCCCGCTGTCCTCCAGGTGCGCCACGCACGCCCGCCCGCACGGCGCGCCCAACCGCCAGGGGTCCTGCCCGGTGGCGTAAGGCACCCCGGTGCCGCCGGTGCCGGGGCAGACACGACAGCTCTCCTTACGCAAGGCATAGACAGTGGCCACGCCTTCAGACAGGGGGTGCTCGACCAGCTCCTCGCGGGAGAGGGCCAGGGCGGGGCAGGCCTCGACGCACAGGCCGCAAGCATCGCAAACGCTGCCTGCGAAGGGCGCGTCGGCCTCCAGCGGCAGGTCGGTAATGACTGCCGTGAAGAACTGGCGGGGGCCAAACTCCGGAGTGAGGAAGAAGCCGCCACGGCCCATCTCTCCCAGGCCCGCTGCATGCGCTGCGTACTCGATGTCCAGCACTACGTTCGGCGCCGGCTTATCCGGGGCTACAGGAACGCCCATCTCCCGCACATCGGAGGAGTGCGGATACATGGGGAAGGCCTCCCAACCCTCCGTCTCCAGCGCGCAACAGAACTGATAGGTCCTGGTGAGTGCGTACTGCATGGGGGAATTGGCGCTGAGCACGTAGTGGGCATGGCCGGTCTCGTGTCCGCGCAGGCTTCCCCGGGGGACGCGGTGGCCGAGCACGATAACGGCAGTGGCCTGTGGCAGGACCGAGGCCGGATGGGCGTCAGCGGGCAGCCCAGCAAAACGGTCAGCCGAGGCGATCCCCACCAGGTCTATGCCCAGACCGGTGGCGAGTTTCTTCACTTCTGGTGCGGTTAGCAAAGGTAAGTCCTCCTTGAATGAAAAGTCATTTCTCCTGTGGTAGTGGAGCTATCAGCTAGTCCGTTTTTCCCGGGTCCCCGGCTTCCTCTGGCGAAACCGGCCAATCCATGCGCCAGGGCTTTCGCCGGCGGAACTTCTCATGGAACTTGTTCCCCACCACGCCGCGCTCCTCGAGGGTGATCATGCACCCCCGCATGCAGCCCCGTCCCCCACAGATGCCGGGTCCCAGTAGCAGGTTTGTCCCTGGCTTGCGGGCCCACGGTGAGACTTCGTTGGGCGTGATAGGCATGCCCCGCATGCCCTCGTCCAGAAAGACCGGCTCGTGATCCGGGTCGGTCAACCGCTTTCCTCCCTGGAAGGCGATCTCGCAGGCGGCAACATCCAGCTCTCCCCACTCGACTTCGCGGCCGGCCAGCGTCACCTTCACGGTCTTCTCCCCGCTGATGGCCTGACCGGGGCACTCACGCACGCAGGCCATGCAGCGGTTGCACAGTGGGGGACCGTCATAAAGCGGGTCAGGTTCCAGCTCGGCCTCGGTGAGCACGATCCCCAGTCGCTGCCGGGGACCAAACTGCGGCGTGAGGAAGACCTTGCTGTAGCCGATTTCGCCGAGGCCCGCCAGGTAGGCCGCGATCCGCAGGTGCACAGCCACATCGGGCACGGCCCGTCCGGGTTCGACCGGATGAGCCTTGGCCTGCACCTCTCCCTCGGCATCAATCGCCCGCCACGGGCTCTGGTGGCCATAGGGGATGGCCTCGTAGCCCTCGTCCTCGATTAGATTGGCTAGCTGGCGTACCAGCATGGGCATGAAGACCCAGTTGATGCTCATGTAACCCATGCCGGTGTAGTTGGCGAAGAAGGTGCCCTCCTCAATGCCGCGCAGGCTGCCGCGGTGGATGCGCAAGGCGACGACGATGACTGACCTGGCCTCCGGCATGATCTGGC
>JAAYIR010000205.1 GCA_012523355.1 candidate division WS1 bacterium | reverse complement strand
GCGCGGCCGGTCTGCAGGCCGCGTCGAAGCGCAGATGGGCCTCCCTACAGGCTCTCGGCCATCGCGACCATGAGCTCGGCGGTGCGGTTGGAGTACCCCCACTCGTTGTCGTACCAGCCGCCGACCTTGACCAAGTTGGCGCCCATGACGTTGGTGCAGCCGGCGTCCACAATGCAGGAGGCCTTGCTACCCACGATGTCCTGGAGCACGATCGGGTCGGTGGTATACTGGAGGTACTTGCCGAGCGTGGCGTCCTTGGAGGCCGCCTCGAAAGCGGCATTGACCTCGCCGATCCAGGCGTCCTTGTCGGCGCCGGCAATGGGATCGCGCAGCTCGGCCACCAGATCGGTGAAGGAGCCGGTCGGGGTGGGCACGCGCATCGAGAAGCCGTCCAGGCTGCCCTTGAGCTGAGGAATGACCAGGCCGATGGCCTTGGCCGCCCCGGTGGTGGTGGGGATCATATTCAGAGCCGCAGCGCGCGCCCGACGGGGATCCTTGTGCGGGAAGTCCAAGATCACCTGGTCATTGGTGTACGAGTGAATGGTGGTCATGAAGCCGCGGGTGATGCCCCACTTGTCGTTGAGCACCTTGCACATCGGCGCCAGGCAGTTGGTGGTGCAGGAGGCGTTGGACACCAGGTGGTCCGTGGCGGGGTTATAGTCCGCGTCGTTGACGCCCAGAACGATCGTGCGCACGCCCTCGCCCTTGGCCGGGGCGGAGATGATCACTTTCTTGGCGCCGGCGCTGAGGTGCTTGCTCGCATCCTCCGCGTTGGTGAAGCGCCCGGTGGACTCCAGAACGATCTCGGCGCCCAGGTCCTTCCAGGGCAGCGCGCCGGGGTCCTTCTCCGCCAGCGCCGTCACGGACTTGCCATCCACGATCAGGGCGTTCTCCGTGGCCTCCACGGTGCCCTCGAACCGACCGTAGATGCTGTCGTATTTCAGCAGGTGTGTCAGGGTGGCGTTATCCGTGAGGTCATTGACCGCCACCACCTCGATCTGGTCGCTGAAGTTCTCGACGATAGCCTTGAACACCTGACGACCGATACGACCGAATCCATTAATACCGACTTTCGTAGCCATAAGTGAGTTCCTCCGTTGTTTGGTGGGTCGGGCGTCACGCCCGCCATGCTCTATTGTTACGGGCGAGTGGCCCGTCCTAACGCATTGTCTTGTGTTCCGCCGTTATCTGCATGATCGCCGTGGCCAGTTTGGCGGGATCATGCCGTGCCCAGCTCCCCTCGGCAATCAGGTCCCGACAGACCGGAATCATGTCCAGTCGCGCAATCCCTCTCTCATCTGGGTCTACGAACTGGGCGCCCTCAGACTCGTAGCGGGCCACCACCTCTGCGCTGGGCCGACGCGTATTGAGCAGCACATAGTCAAACAGGGGCTGGTTATCCACATGCTGCAGAATGGCCTGTACGTGATCCACGGCGCTGAAATTGTCGGTTTCTCCCGGCTGGGTCATTACATTACAGACGTATACCCGGGCCGCCCGGATCTCTCGCAGCGTCTGCGTGATCTGCGGTACCAGCAGGTTCGGGATGATGCTCGTGTAGATGCTTCCCGGCCCGATGACCACCATGTCCGCATGGTGAAGGGCCTCCACGGCCTCAGGCAAGGCTGCCGGCGCCGGAGGATCCAGGTAGGCATACTCAATTTCCCCGTGGGCCGCCGCTACCGCCGTCTCGCCCCGGGCCTCCCCCCCCTGCTTGAGCTTGGCACAGAGCGTCACCCGCTCCAGAGTGGGGGGTAACACCTGGCCGTGAATGGCCAGAATGCTGCGGCTGTCGCGCAGGGCCTGCAGAAAATTGCCGCTGATGTCACTCAAGGCGGCGATGAGCAGGTTGCCGAAGCTGTGCCCACCCAACTCGCCGCCCTCCTCGGCGAAGCGGTACTCAAATAGGCGGGTCATGAGCGGCTCCGAGTCGGCCAGGGCCACCAGGCAGTTGCGCACGTCCCCCGGGGGCAGAATACCCAGCTCATCACGCAACCGCCCGGAGCTCCCGCCACCATCCGCCACCGTGACGACCGCCGACAGGTTCTCCGTGTAGACCTTCAGCCCGCGCAGGAGCGTGGCCAGGCCGGTGCCGCCGCCGATGGCCACCATGTTCAGCCCCCCGCTGCGGCGCTGCGAGAGCATGATATCCACCAGCCGGCCCTCCTCGGCGGGCAGGAAGGTCTTGGCAATCGAGCGTACCACTCCGCGTACCGCCAGGGCAACGACGGCCAGGCCCAGGACGATCCCCAGCACCCCGGCCCATTTTTCGTTCCCCGGGCCCACCAGGGCGACGAGATCGTAGACGTTCAGGTTGAAAAGGAGCAAGACCCCCACGCTCAGCAAGGCAATGCCCAGCAGCATCAGGGCATACCAGCGTTTGATGTGCAGGCCCGGATAGAGCCAGCGCAAGGGGCGCGGGAGTTTCTCCACCAGGGCCGTACGCATGGCAGTAACCTATCCCCCACAGGCACAAAACGGAGAGCCGAGGTGACTCTCCAGAGCGTATGCTGATTATACCAAGTGGAGAGGGGCAAGTCAAAGGG
>JAAYIR010000028.1 GCA_012523355.1 candidate division WS1 bacterium | reverse complement strand
TTCCCTCCCGGAGCCTGGGCTCCATCTCGTCTTGATTCTCTTTGATGAACAGTGTGCGCGGACTGGTCCCCGGGTGTGCCCGGCGAAGCCAGGAGAGCTGGGAAAGCGTCCTGCAGTTCAAGAACACTCAGCGGGTGTGGGTGACCCGGGGACTGGTCCTCATCGGGATCAGCATCGCGATCTCGATTACCATGGCAGCGGTGGGCGGGGCTGCGGGCATCTCGCCAACGCGTAGGCCGGCAGCAGTTCCGCAAGCGTGGCCTTCTCCCCTGCACGCTCACGGGCCTGCAGGGGGAGCGGGCGATTGCCTTCCGGCCCGGGCGCAGTGGCAGTGAGTGAGCGTTCAGGCGGTTCTCTGTCTCTCCCCTCTTCCTCCTCAAGCCTCCTGCGGCAGAACCGATATCCCCTAACGCAACCTGACTAGCACAGGGGGAAAAGCCGCATGGGAAAGCTCTCGTTCTTCATCTGCACGGCGCTAGGCCTGGTCCTGTTTGGGTCTGCATGGGGAGAGGCGCAAGGCGCAGACGTTTTCTGCCGCATCACCGCACCGCGTCCGGCCCGCACCTTCTACCTGGGGGAAGGCGTGGCGCTGTCGCTACAGGGCGCGGGGCCGCTGCGTTCGGGGCAGTACAGCGTGGTGGACTACTATGGCCAAACTGTGGATACCGGGACTTTCAAGGTAGGAGCAGAGACACCTCAGCGCCTGGCGCTGGGAGGCGGATGGCCGCTGGGGATCTACTACCTGCACCTGGTGACCAGCACGGGGGAGCGGCAGGAAGATGCCTTCTGCGTCCTGCCGCGACCGGACGCGAACCAGGGGGACTACGCGCTGTTCTCTTTCCACTACACCGACGGACGGCCGGACGTGTGGGGGGCGTTGTCACAGATTGGCTGCCGGGTCATCCGCCACGACATGGGCTGGCCCAACCTGGAGCCACGGCCCGGCCAGTTGGACTTCTCCGTGGCGCAAAGGGTCAGCGCCCTGGCGCAGCAGTACGGAATACAGCTTATCCCGATCCTGGGCTACACCCCCGCCTGGTGCGGGCAGAAGCCTCTGGACGGCACCGGCCGCGTCGCCGTCGCCACGCACACCTGGCCCAGCGACAACACCACCCACTGGCAAGCCGCTACCCGGGCGCTGGTCCAGTTCCTGCAGCAGCGGCAGGTGGCCTGGCCGGCGACGGCCACGCTGAGCCCCCAGGCGGCGCCCAGCCAGGACTATCACCCGCTGGTACATTCTTGGGAGATCTGGAATGAGGTAGACCAGGGCTTCTACTATGGCTACTGGGGCCGCTATCTGGACCTGCTACGCATCGCTGAGCAGGAAATCAAGGCCGTGGACCCCTGGGCGACGGTGCTATACGGAGGTTCCACCGGGCACTGGACCCAACTGGGGATGACCTACACCGCCAACGGGCAGTACTACTTCGACAAGCTGGCCTTCCATCCCGGGGGGGACATCAACCGGGCCCTGGAGGTCTACTTCACGGGCGCGCCGCAGATCGGGAACGGATACGGCCTGTACCGTTCGGCGACCTTCACCGAGTCGTATCCGCGCTGCCCACCAGGCGTCACGGATCCGCAGTACATGCTGCGGCTGTACACCACGCTTCGCAAGTGGCACCTGGACACCTTCTGCTGGTTTGGCGGCGCCCCGGAGACCAGTGGACTGAGTGACGCGGGACCGGTGTTCCGGCGCGACGGCAACGGCGACCTGCTCCCCAACCCCAAGTATGTGGCGCTGGGCGTAGCCCGCTGGCAACTCTGCCACGCCAAGTACGTGGGCCCGCTGAGTCTCAGGGAAGGAGTGGAGGGCCATCTGTTCTTGCGCCATGGTTGGCCCTTCCTGGTAATCTGGGCAGATGAGGCGACCACGGTGACGCTGGATGTTCTGCCCGGAGCCTGGGTGGCGGATGAGATGGGGCGCCGCAGTCCGCTAGGGGGTAGCCAGGCTGGACCGGCCCAGCTCAGACTAACACCGGTGGGGGTGGCGGTGGGGGGCCTGAACGTGCGCTATATCGCCCAGGCGCTCCGGAACCAGGCGGAGGTCTTCCTCACCACTCAGCAGGGGTTCGTCACGGACAAGCCATTTGGCTACATCGGTCCCCTGGAACGCGACGCTTCCGCAGGCTGGTCGGGATGGGCCACACAGTTCCGCAACGACCTGGAGGGGGCAGCCAGGCTGATGAACACCGACCCGACAGCAGCCCCTGCAGCTCTGGGACAGGCCCAGGCCGGCGTGAACGCGCAGGTCATGAACATGCTGCGCCTGGCTGAGAACCAGGGGCAGGTCTCGGCGCGCTGCCAGTCGGTGGTGTGGCGATTGCAGGCGATGTCAGAATGGCTAGGCGCCGTGCTAGACAGCTACGCGCAGCGCTGGGGCAACTGGGTGGTGGCGCAGGCCTCGGTACGCCCGCTACAAAATGACGTGGAGGCCTTGCGCGTGGAGGCAACCTCCCCCGACCGGGGACTGGCACGCCCCATTGCCCTGCAATCGCTGCGGCGGGCCCATGAACAGCTGCAGCGCGAGGCTGAGGGCGGGCTGGGGATCGGGGCCTACCGAGCGGTACAGGGAGAGTACGAGGCGGCCAGCTTCCTGGCCCGGATTGAGCGGCCGGTAATGAAGTCGGTGGTCATCACGGCGGATTTTCGGGATGCCAAGCAGCTCACGAAGTCCCTGGCCCTAGTCCCGGGAAAAGAGCAACGGGTGCGGGTGTTCGTGTACAACTACACGGCCCGCAATATCTGTGCCTACCTCAACCTGGAGGTGCCCAGCTCCTGGAAGGTGCCGGCCTCCAACCTGAGTCTGGCGTGCTCGGTGCCACCGGGTGAGTACTCGAGGCCGCTGGTCTTCAAGTTCACCATCCCCGCACCTCCGGGATCCTGGGAGACACAGACCGCGCAAGCGCCGGGAGGGTTTCCGGTGAATCTGCGGGTGCCTGCGGGCCTGGACCCATGGGTGAACCTGCGCATCCGGGGAGCCCTGGGGGACGGCCGGCAACTTCTCCCGGTGTCTTACCCAGTCCTGGTAGGGGACCCCATACTGTAGAAGACGGCGTGAGGGGATCTGTCATCTGGGCCCCGGTCTCGCGGTGACCACCGGGTTCACTGGCGAGGCGGTCAGCCGTGCGTTCTGTCAAACCCCACGGCACGAATGCACTTGACAAGGACCAACACTCTTTCTATACTCCTATAAGAGTGTTATGGGAGTCTAGAATGCCGCCATCTCATCAGCCCAGCGACAAGGTTACCATAAAGATCCCGCGGCCGCTGTATGTCAAGCTGCAGCAGATCGTGGAGGACTCCGGCTACGACTCAGTCACCGACCTGATCGTGTACGTTCTGCGGGATCTGGCCGCGACTCATGACCTCAGCACGACCGAGCCGTATACCCCGCAGGAACTTGAACAGGTCAAACAGCGCCTGCGTCACCTGGGCTATCTGTAGGCGGACCGTGGCCAAAGGGAGGGTTCCTCAGTGAGATCTGCAATCGCGTTGGCTCTGGCATGCGTTTTGGGCCTGGCACTGGTCGGCTGCCCCGGGAAGGGCACGACTCCAACGGCCGGCCCGCCAAACCAGGCAAGCGAAGTTACTGTGAACGTCGGCTATTTCCCTAATGTGACTCATGCCCCCGCGGTCCTGGGCCTGGCGGAGGAAAGCGGGGTCTTCAGGAACGCGCTGGCAGGTAAGGCGCGGATTAGCACCAAGAGCTTCAACGCAGGACCCTCCGCCATGGAGGCGCTGCATGCGGGCGCGCTGGACATGTGCTTCGTGGGGCCGACCCCGGCGGTCAACGCCTTCGCCAAGGGCGGCGACGTGGTGCTGGTGGCCAACGTGGCGAGCGGCGGGTCCTTGCTGGTCGCCCGCGAGGGTGTGGCGATCAACTCGCTGGAGGACCTGGAGGGCAAGAAGGTAGCGGTTCCACAGCTCGGCAACACTCAGGATGCGATCCTGCGGCATCTGCTCATCCGGTCCGGGATCAAGCTGGCGGATCAGGGAGGTCAGGTCACCATCTTGCCCGTGCAGAACCCGGACATCCTGGCGCTGTTCCTGCGCGAGCAACTGGACGCGGCCTGCGTGCCCGAGCCCTGGGGCGCACGCCTGGAGCAAGAGGCCAAGGCGAAGGTGGTGCTGGACGAGAAGGCCCTCTGGCGCAACGGCGATTACCCGGTGACAGTGCTGGTAGTGCGCAAGGACTACCTGGAGCAGCATCCAGAGGTGGTAAGGGCGTTCCTGACAGCGCTCCAGCAGGTGATTGACGACCTGGCAGCCGATCCGACGGCCAAGGTGACCGAGCTCAACGCCGAGCTGAAGGTCCTGACCAACAAGGAGCTCAAGCCGTCCGTGCTGAGCGCGGCGCTCCGGCGCATCCAGTTCACGACCCAGGTCAACCCCGAGGCGCTGCAAGCGATGGCGGAGATGATCAAGGAGGTCGGGATCGCCAAGGCGGTGCCGGACCTGACGGGTTTCGTGGACGAGAGCTACCTCCCCGCAGCCGAGGCCAACGGGCCCGGGGAGCCGGAGTGAGGGCAGAGGCGCCTGGGGGTAACGGCGATGAAGATTGAGCTACGTGGGGTGTGGCGGGAGTTCAACGGTCAGCAGCGGCCGGTTACGGCACTGGAGGATATCGGTCTGGAGGTGGAGGAGGGGGAGTTCCTGTGTCTGGTAGGCCCCTCCGGGTGCGGGAAGTCCACGCTGCCGGACCTGGTGGCAGGTCTGCAGGAGCCCAGCCGGGGGGAGAGCATCGTCAACTCTGGCGCCCACGGCGCGCCAGTGCTGATCTTCCAGGAGGCAGGGCTCTTTCCGTGGTTGACCGTGCGGGACAACGTAGAATTCGGCCTGCGGGTACGAAGGATCCCCCGGGCGCGGCGGCGCGAGATCGCCATGGAACAGCTCGGGCTCGTGCGGTTGCAGCAGTTTGCGGAGGCACTGCCGCACCAGCTCTCCGGGGGGATGAAGCAGCGCGCGGCCATCGCGCGGGCGCTGGCTCTGGACCCGCCGGTGCTGCTCATGGATGAACCCTTCGCGGCCCTCGATGCCCAGACCCGGGACATCATGCATCAGGAACTGCAGCGAATCTGGACGGAGACGGGCAAGACCATTCTGTTCGTGACCCACAACGTCCGAGAGGCGGTGTGCCTGGCGGACCGGGTACTGCTGATGACCGCGCGACCAGGGCGGATTAAGGATGAGATCTTCGTGGATCTGCCTCGACCGCGCTCGGTCAGCAACCCCGAGCTGGCCGAGGTGGCCCAGGTGGCGCTGGATCACCTGCGGGACGAGATTCAGAAGGCGGAGCGAGAGGAGTTTGACAGTGGCTGGCTTTATCCGGAAGGTCGCCTTCCTGCTTCTGGCCCTGGCGTTGTGGCAAGTCCTCGTTAAGCTGGAGATCTGGCCCCCCCTGCTGATGCCGTCGCCCCGGAGCGTGGGGCATGCGCTGGTGGAGGGGTTCGGGGATCGCAGCTACCCGGTGGCCATCCTGGCCAGTCTAGCGCGGATGCTGATCGGGTATGGGCTGGCGATAGCCATCGGCATTCCCCTGGGCCTGGCTATTGCCCGCTCGATCCTGATTCGGGACACAATAGGCTCGGCGGTGGTGGGGCTCCAGACGCTTCCCAGTATCTGCTGGCTTCCTCTGGCGCTTCTGTGGTTTGGGCTGAGTGAGAAGGCCATCATCTTCGTGGTGGTGATGGGCGCAACGTTTTCCATCACCACAGCGGTGGAGGGCGGCATTCGGAACGTACCGCCGCTGTTGCTGAAGGCGGGGCAAACCCTGGGCGCGCAGGGCCTCCTGCTGAGTCTACGAGTCACCCTGCCAGCAGCGCTGCCAGCCATTCTGACCGGACTAAAGCTAGGGTGGTCTTTTGCCTGGCGGTCACTGATGGCGGGGGAGCTGCTGTACTCGGAGCGCGGGCTGGGGCGCATCCTGACCATTGGCCGCGACTACGGCGACATGGCCCTGGTGCTGGCCACCATCCTGGTAATTCTGGTACTGGGGTTGATCGTCAGCCGATACGTGTTCGAGCCCGCCGAGCGGGCGCTCGCCCGCCGATGGGGCCTGGAAGCGGAATAGCTGACTGCGGAAAAAAGCTTACTACGAGTGGGGGATCAGGCCCAGGTCGCCGAGAGGGGGAGCGGTCTGGAGCTGAATCCGCAGCGCTGCGGCCAGGTCGGGGTCCGCGATCCGGATCTGCACGTTGCGCCGGGCCTGCTCAATCCACCGTTGACGAGCCGAGGGCAACTCCCGGTAGCGCAGGTCGCTTAGAATCTCCTCCCGCACGGATTCCAGCGGTTTCTGTCCGGCGGGACGCTTCTCCGAGACCTGCAGGAGGTAGTAACCGTCGGGGCCCTGGAACACCTGGCTGAGCTCACCCGGCCGGAGGGCGAAGGCCACCTGGCTGAGCTCAGGCGCAAAGTCGGCGCGCTCGAACCACCCCATATCCCCACCTTTGTCCCTGGTGGCCGGGTCCTCGGAGAAGGCCTGCGCCAGGCCCGCGAAGTCGCCGCCTTCGGCGAGCGCGCTGCGGAGGGTCTCCGCGTTCTCGCGGGTGGAGGTCAGGCTCAGACGGGCCCGGGCCTGCTCTCCGTAACTGAAGCGTTCGCGGTGGGCCTGGTAATAGGCCTGTATCTGCTCGTCGCTGAAGGTGGTAACCTGCAGAGCCAGGAGATCGAGCAGCAGGGAGAGAGCCAGACGGTCACGATACTCGTCACGGGTGAGACCCTGGACGGCGAGGCTCTGCTCGAACGCGACCTCGCCACCGGCCCGGGAAAGGGCGGTCTCCATCTTCAACTCCAACTGGGCGGGGTCCGGGTTCAGGTTGGCGACCTGCGCCGCCTGGCGTACCAGTTCCTCGTCAATCATCCGGGCCAGGGTGCGCGCGCCGTAGTCGTGCAGCAGCGCCTGATGGACCGCGCTCTCGAGAACCGGTTGGCCATTGACGGTCGCTACCACCGCGTCCGCCCCGGCGGCCAGTGGCCCGCGACAGGCGCCGAACAAGGCCGTGGCGGCCACCAGCACGGCCAGGAACACGGCCGGCAGGCGGCGGAGAGTATCAAGTCTAATCCAGGTGTCCGTCTTCATGTAGCACCAGGGTGGCGCCGCAGGCCAGCCGCGGCGCATGTTCCGCCACCATCGCCAGTAACCGGCAGAGGACGTCCAGGTCCCAGAAGTAGCCGCTGGTTTCATCCCGGTACTCGACCAAGACATAGCCGGGCCGGCGAGTGATACGACCCTGCAATCCCCGCTCGGCGAACTGCACCCCGCGCAGAACCAGGCGCAGACCGGTGGCAAGCTCGGTTTCCAGACGCAGGGCCTCAGTTTCGTCCATGACCGCCACCGCCCTCAGGGGGTAACGGCTCCCAAGAGGTTTGCGGCACTGGCCAGATAGCCAGGGCCGGCGGGTTGGGAGTCCGGACTGATACACTCGCATACCTCGTGCTCGCGCCAAAAGGCGAGCACCTCGGAGACCAGAGCGCGGGCCGCTGCCGCGTTCACGAGCGCCAGCGTCTGGGCCGCCCAGCCCACGGGCACGGCCCAGTAGGCGCCGTTCTGGTAGGTATCCGGCGGCACCTCACCCAGGAAGCGCTCCCAGTACTGCCCGCGCGGAAGGTGCCGCATGTGGCCGCGCCAGAAGATCAGCTCGCGGTTCTCCAGCAGGTACTCGGCAATAGCCCGGCTTTGCGTCTTGGAGGCGACCCGGAGAACCACCGCATACACGCTCCCCCACAGGTCGTGCTGATGGCAGTCCTGGGAAGCTGCCCAGAATAGTCCGGTTAGCTCGTCACGGAACTGCGGAAGATGGAGACTGGTCAGCTCGGCGGCCTCGAACCAGTCGCGCGCTTCCTCGTGCTCCTCCAGCTCCTGCATGCGCAGCGCCAGACGGCGGCAAGCCTCCCAGTAGAGCAGCGAGGAGAACAGTTCCTTGCCGGTCTTGGCGATCATGTCGGTGAAGCCATAGCCGGGGTGCGGGCGGTTGGGGTCCACGTAGACGAGACCTTCCGGGTTCAACGGGACGCTCTCCAGGGACCTCCGCAGGGCGGGGGCCCGCTCCAGGAAGGCGGCGGCGTCGCCGGTCAGCTCGTAGTAGGCATCCAGCAGCTTGACCAGGAACTGAGCATTGTCGGTCGGCGGAGCGGCGCCCAGGGGCCGGTCCTCAGGACCAGCGCAGTAGACCGGAGTCCCATCGGGGCGCACGCGGTCGGGAACCACGCCGTCCTCGCGCTGCCCGGCAAGCAGGAAGTCAAGGCCGGCGAGAATCTCCTCCGGGGGCAGCAGCCGGCCGGCATATTCCACCATGTAGCAGAAATCGCGGGTCCAGCAAGCCGGGTACTTGCCGGCCGAGTCGGGAAAGTAGAGCGGGGTGCCGTCAGCGGCCAAACGTCGCCCGTCGGTGAGCAGACGCCGACAGGTGTCCTCCAGGAAGACATAATCTTCGTTGCCGATGGCCAGCGGGGGCAACTGCTTCAGCACACGCATGACTACTGTGCCTCCAATTCCTCCAGGCGGAAGGGGTTGCTCCAGGCCTTCCGACCTCGCTCGTCAATGACTTCGACGCGCAGCCAAGCCTCGCGGGTCGGTATGGGGAGAGTGACCTCTTCGAAGGGCCGCGTCAGGTCTTCACGGTACCAGGTGGTGCGCCCAGCGCCAGGCCGCGCGCCCAGAAGTGCTGCCTGCACACAAGGCGAGGACTCGACGCGCACGCCGTCGTCTGTAAGCCGCAGGTCGCGCAACTCCGGACCGGTGGAGGCGTAAAAGGAGCCGCACTCGACGGCCGCGAGCAGGGCCTCCACTGAGCGCTCCTCGCTTCGCACCGAAATCCAGCCGTAGCCGTGATCAAGCAACTGGTGGCAGTCATCTACCGCAAAGCCCCAGCAGGGACGGTCTTGGCGGAGCAGCTCGTCCCATTGCGACTCGGAGGTTCCACGTCCTGACTGTCCCTCGCAGGTGCGGTTGTAGACCTCCAGGCCCGCGACGCCCTCCAACGACAGCAGCCGAGAACCCTCCAACAGCGACCAGAAGGGATGCGCGATAAAACAGACCTCGGCCTGAGCGGCATAGTCGGCGATCGCCGCCTCCCAGGTGGCTTCAGCATCGGTCTGCGGGACTTCCTCAATGCCCAAGGCCACCACGTGGACATGGACACTGGGACCGTCGCCCGCGCGCGCCAACTCCACGGCGGGGAGGAGTGTCAGATCATGCTGGTGCAGGTCGTCGGGGACCGTGAAGCGGTCGTGGTCGGTGAGGGCCAGGAAGTCATAGCCCAGGGCAGCGTAGGTGTCCACCGTCTCCTGTGGCCCGAGCGGGCCGTCGGAGTTGGTAGTGTGCGTGTGAAGATTGCCACGGAGCCAGGAACCAGAGGCTTGAAAGGGGTTAGGCATAAGAACTCCTTGATTGAATTGTCGCGAGATGCGGGGTCGCAAGCCGCGCGGATGTGACTATGGCCCGTCCTCTCCCCACACCAGGGGGAAGAGAGCAGAAAAGACTACCTAGGAGGGATGCGCAGCGCCGACCAGGTCGGCGAGACGCGTTACACCTGACTCTTCACAATACGCCCGCAGGCCGCAAAGGACCTCCCCCACTGTACGGGGATTGACGAAGCTCGCGGTGCCGACCGCCACAGCGGTCGCGCCGGCCAGGATGAACTCCAGGGCATCGCGGGCGGTCATGATCCCACCCAGGCCGATAATGGGCACCCGCACCGCGCGAAAGACCTCCCACACCAGGCGCACGGCGACCGGGCGGATCGCCGGGCCGCTCAGACCGCCGGTCACGTTGGCCAGCACCGGGCATTGCCTCTCCACGTCAATCGCCATCCCCAGCAGAGTGTTCGTCACCGACAGGACGTCCGCGCCGGCCTCCACCGCGGCTTGCGCGATAGGCTGGATCGCGGTTACGTTGGGCGAAAGCTTGACAATGAGTGGCAACCGGGAGACTGAGCGCACTGCCGCCACCAGGTCGCGAGTAGACTGTGGGCACACACCGTAGTGCATGCCCCCCTCGGCAACGTTGGGGCAAGAGATGTTAAGCTCCAGCGCCGCCACGCTCGCGTGCGCACTCAGCCGCTCGGCGACTGCCACGTATTCCTCGAGACTGGCGCCAGCAACGTTGACAATCACCGGCACGCCAGGGGCCGCGAGGGTAGGCAGCTTGTCGGCGACAAAGGCCTCCAGGCCAGGGTTCTGCAGGCCAATGGCGTTGAGCATGCCGGCCGGGGTCTCACAGATGCGCGGAGGGGGATTCCCCTCGCGCGATTCTAGGGTGACCGCCTTGGTGACCAGCGCGCCGAGGGAGCTGAGGTCCACGAGATCTGCGTACTCGGTGCCGTAACCAAAGGTGCCAGAGGCGACCATCACCGGATTGGCCAGGAGCAGCCCCCCCAGATTGACGGAGAGGTCAACGCTCATTCTGGCATCGCCTGCCAGTCAAGATCGCCCGCCAGAAAGACCGGGCCGTCCTTGCAGACCCGGACGTAGCGCGGCCCCTCCGCACGCGCTGAGGGGACGACACACCCCAGGCAGGCCCCCACACCACAGCCCATCCAACGTTCGAGGGAAACGAAGGCGGTCACTTCGTGCTCGGAACACAGATGCGCCACGGCGGCGAGCATGGGAAGCGGGCCGCAGGCGTAGACCGTCGGTAGCACACGCCTGGAAGCCTGCGCTGCCAGATGCTGGGCCAAGAAGTCGGTGACCAGTCCCTGCTGGCCGGTAGAGCCGTCCTCGGTCACGGCAGTGAAGCGGGTACAGCGACCCGCGAACTCTGTCCAGCAACAAAGGAACTCTGCGGTGCGCGCGCCGAAGAGTCCCGTGATCTCGTACGGGGACGCGGCGCTGCTCAGAGCCTCGGCCAGGAAGATTAGAGGGGCTACGCCTACCCCGCCCGCGACCAGGCTCACCGGAGTGCCAGGTGGGGGCAGAGGGAAGCCCACGCCCAGAGGCCCCAGCAGGTCGAAGGTGGCGCCGGTCACCGCGTCAGCCACCAGACGGCTGCCGCGGCCCACGACCTGGATCAGCAGGTCGAGCGCGCCGGTCGCGGCCTCGGTGCGCATGACGCTGAAGGGACGGCGCAGGAGCGGGTCGTAGGCCTCGGAGGCGCGGAGGTGGACAAACTGCCCCGGCTGCGCGTCGGCAGCGATCTCGGGAGCGTGGACACGGAGCAGGACATGGACAGGCGTGACCTGCTCGCGACGTTCGACTCTGGCAGATATGGAGGTGATCATGGAAGGGATCCACCCCTGCCGACGCTGCGCGCCGCCTCTCCCCTATCTGCGACAGGGGGCTGCACCCGGGTCGGGCGGAAGGCTCTGCCTACCACTCCAGATCTTCCAGCGAGCGGCCTTCCAGGACTCCAGCTACGAGCGAGGCGGTGTGCTCGCGGGCCCCGTGCAGAAGCGCGCGGCGCTCGCGGACCAGGTTTCGCACTTGTTCAAGCTCACTCTGCAGCGAGGTAATCATCCGGGCGGTCGGCTCCGGGCCGGTGGAACCCAGACTCACCTGGCGCCGCAGGCAGGCCTCCGGGTCCACCACGGAGGCGATCTGCTCCAGGCTCAGCTCCTGGCCGGCGGCGGCCAGCAGCTCCCGGACGCGAACGTGGTCGTCGAGTGTCTTACCCTCCTTGATCAGGGCGCCGACCAGGGCGCCGATGATCTCGTGGCACGTGCGGAAGGGAAGCTGACGCTCCTGAACCAGGAAGTTCGCCAGTTCAGTGGCAGTGGCGAAGTTCTTGCCCACGAGCTCGCGCATGCGCGCAGGCTTAAGCTCGGCTTCCGCCAGCATGGCGCCTAGTACCTGGGCGGTAGACTCGGCCACGTCCAGGGCCTCCCACAGGGGCGGCTTGTCTTCTTGCAGGTCACGATTGTACCCGCTGATGAGGCCCTTGAAGGTGGTGAGGGCCTGGACCAGACGACCAATCAGGCGGCCGGTGCGCCCCCGGGCCAGCTCGGCCAGACAAGGGTTCTTCTTCTGTGGCATGATGGAGCTGCCCGAGGCGTGGGCGTCGCTGACCTCGAGCATTCCGAACTCCCAGGTGGAGAAGACCACGATCTCCTCGGCCAGACGGGAGCAGGTGACACCCAGGATAGCCAGGGCGGCGAGAGACTCGGTAAGGAAGTCGCGCGAGCCGACGGCGTCGAGGGCGTGCTCTTCGACGGCGTCGAAGCCGAGCAGGCGGGCGGTGAGCTCGCGGTCGGTGGGGAAGGAGGTGCCGGCCAGCGCCGCCGCACCCAGGGGACAGCGATTCACCCGCAGGTAAACCTCGGCCAGACGCTGCTGGTCGCGTGCCAGGGACGCGGCATGGCCTGAAAGCCAGAAACCGGCGGAGATGGGCTGCGCATGCTGGGTGTGGGTGTAGCCCGGCATGACCGTGGTGGTGTGCGCGGCGGCCAGACGGAGAAGAACGGCCTGGAGTTCCGCCACCGCCTCCTGCACATCGAGCAGCCGCGCGCGCAGGTGCATGCGGCAGTCGGTAACTACCTGATCGTTGCGGGAGCGCGCGGTGTGCAGACGCCCCCCCATCTCCGGGCCCGCATGTTCGCGGAGGTAGGACTCCACGTTCATGTGGATGTCCTCGCGCTCACGGCGTAGCTCCAGCCGCCCGGCCTCCCACTCCTGGCGGGCATGCTCCAGCCAGCGGAGGATTTCACGCAGATCTTCCACGGAGAGTATCCCGCAGCTCGCCAACATGAGGGCGTGGCCCTGGGAGCCCCAGAGGTCCTCGGCAGCCATCGGCGCGTCCGCATCCAGAGACTCGCTATAGGCCAGCGCCAGATCGGCCAGGTCAGCCGAGAAGCGCCCGCCCCAGAGTTTTGAGGAACCAGTTGACATGATGAACATCCCGTCCGCGAAGATGGGGGCGGCACACGAGTGCCGCCCGGTACGAGTTGAGTTTGGGCCCCGCGTCGCAAAGGCAACTCATCCGCCGGGGGCGGCGGGGTAATCGCCGGTTGGCTGATGAGCCCGGGGGCTAGCCCTCGACGGTCCACTGCTCCTCATCGAAGAAGAAGTGTGTGGGGTCGTCCAAGTACTTCTGCGTATTATACAACAAAGCCAGGTGCCCCTTCTCCTTCTCGACGAGAAACTCGAAGAAGGCTTTCTGGTCCTGGTTCTCCGCCGCCTGGGCCTGTCCCTCGTAGAGGGCGATGCTGGCCCGCTCCTTGTCCATCGCAGTTGCGTACAGCGCGTGGGTGTGCGCGCACATCTCCGGGCCAGAGAGGGCCAGATCAGGGACAGCCTCGCCGAAGATCTGCCGGGCCATCTCGGGCAGGTTGGGCTTCTCCAGCTGGACCGTACCGGCTGGTGGCCACTGCTTCTCCTGAACCATGACCTCGTAGAAGGTCTGGAAATAGGTGGCGTGCAGACGTTCCTGGTCAGCCAGCGACAAGAAGGTGCGCCGAGTCACCTCCTCCTGGCAGCTCCCGGCCGCCTCGCGATAGAACTCCTCACCCTGTCGCTCAATCTCCAACGCTTCCTGCAGGATCTCCAGGACGTCAGCCATTGCCGTCTCCTATTCTTCCGGCCGCAGCAGTATTATCCACGCTGGGTCCATTTCGCGCAAGGCCTGGTCCATATCGGGGGGCGAGCCGC
Source organism: candidate division WS1 bacterium (assembly GCA_012523355.1). Classification (GTDB taxonomy): domain Bacteria; phylum Armatimonadota; class Zipacnadia; order Zipacnadales; family Zipacnadaceae; genus Zipacnadum. The sequence goes on along the minus strand of JAAYIR010000028.1, from coordinate 1,747 downwards.
CGGCCTCCACGTAAACGAAGACGCCCGGGGCCAAGGCCAGGTTACCGTCCTCCCAGCGGAAGACCCCCCAGACGAAGGTGGCCGGATCGAAAACCAGCGCCAGGTGGAAGGCCTCCGTGAAGAAGTGACGGTGGATGAAGCGGTCCTGTTCGGAAAGGAACACCCCGAGAGCCGGGTGAGTATGATACCAGCCCACGATGCGAGCCTCGGGGCACTCACGTTCCTTGGCCACCCACAGGCCCTCCCAGACCTCCGGGGTGAAGGTAACCGAGACGCGAGAGGAGGGCGCCTGCGGCGCGGGCAGGGCGCGCTCGACCAGCATGAAGGGGCCCTGCTCATCGTAGCCAATCTGCCCGACCAGCAGGCCACCCAGCTCATGCCGGGCCGCCTCGGGCACGTGGCGGAGGATGTCCAGGAGCGCATGCAGGCGCAGGTAGAGATCAAAGGGGCCAGAACGATCGCCCTTTTGCTCCACCCGGAACTCCGGAGGCGCAGGGCGACATATGGAGGATGGGGGAGGATGGTTAGGCATGGGCTGAGGCCACAGGCTGGCGGTCGAGGAGGCAGGATGATACGCGCTTGCATCGCATCGGACTGCGCCTCGCTATCAGCCGCCGGACATGGCGCTAACGGTCAGAATTATCACTGCGACCAGCACCACGCAGGCGATGACGATGGCGATCCAGGCCTTGGCACGAGCGCTGCCGGCGTGCAGGCCGGACTGATGAATCTGCCCCAGCACGGAGACCCCCATCAAGAGGCCAATCAACGCGGGAATGAAGCACAAGAACCATAGCAGGGAGAAGACCAGGGCGTTGGTCGCAAGGCGGTCCAGCTCCTGCTCCAGCAGCGCCCGAGCCGTCGCCGGCAAATCTCCGCCATAGACCGGGGGCTGATAGGCGCCTGCGGAAGTGGCGGGAACCCCCGTGGCGGCCTGCGCGCCCCCCATCTGCGGACTGCTCTGGCAGCCATAGGTGGTGCAGCCACCGTTCTCACGCCAGCAATCGGTGTGGTGCGGGACCGCGCAACTCGGACAGACCACGACCTCCTCCCCGGCCTTGATCGGAAAGCGGCAGTACGGGCAGACCTTGCCCGACAGATCCCCGGCGGCAGCCGAGGCGCCGAAGGCCGGATCATCCAGCGTTACCTCCAGGATGTCGCCCGCAGGGGCAGCCGGCGGGTAGTCAAGGCGGTATTCATCCGCAGAAACCGGCCCGCGAGGCTGCGGCGGATGCGGCGGGGCCGGGGGCGGCGTAAAAGGCGCCTCCGGAACCGGAGGCGGCGCGACAGGCGGCGGAGTCTCGGTATAATCCGGCGGCGTGCCGTGGACCGGGAGGCCGAAGATCTGTTCGCCACACTTGGGACAGAACTTGCCCTGGATGCGAATGTTCTGATGGCAGGCTGGACAGCGCATCTTATGAAGCTAAGGATACCGCGTCCGGAGTTGCGGGTCAACGGCTCCCAGGCTCGACACTTATCCACTTTGGTAAGGCTCCTGGCAGGCCGGCGCCCCGGAAGGGCCTCACCCCCCCGGCCCCTCTCCCTGCGTCCTCGCTACGCTCGTCCTGGGGAGAGGGGGAGTCGGATAAGCGGAATGGGCCGGCCTCCCGGCGCGCAGAGCGCGTCAGTCGTGCGGCCCCTCCAGGGAGGGCGAGAGGTCGGGAGTTGGGCGCGGGCGGAGATTGCGCGGGGACGCGCAACTTCCGCCCCGACGGGGAAAGGTCAAGGGGAGGGTGAGCGGGCGGCA
>JAAYIR010000204.1 GCA_012523355.1 candidate division WS1 bacterium | reverse complement strand
GTTCAACGAGGTCATGCCGGTCGCGATTATCTCTGGACTGCTAGTGGCTATCCCCGTCACGGCAAACCTGGACCCATCAAGTGAGTGGATTCGAACGGTCTGCGGCGCTGCCGAAGCTCCGAATCGCCCAAACCCGAAGAACAGTGCTTTTCTGCTTGCCACAAGGTCCCCGCTAACATGCATTATCACTGGTATCTCGATCAGGGCGTGCTCGACATCCGTCGTCCGCACAGTCACTAAGTCCCTTATTTCTCCTACCTTCGTTCCCGCTGAGACCTTGACCCGCACTACCCACTGCTTAAACCCATCACCTTCAGTTGGCTCGTCGACAGTTGTTTGCACGAAATCCGACTCACTCGTAGCCTCAATCAAGCTCACTTGAGACGGTCCTGCAATTACAATCGTCCGCTCCGCCTCGCCACCTTTCCGCACGGGAATATACAATGCTGCCGGAGTGACATAGACTCCTGGCGCTACAGAACAACGGATTGTGAGAAACACAACGGGGTCAGCCGGGTCGGTAGTGAGTAACCTCACCGATGTGGAATCACGTCCGGGAGTAGCCACAAAGCTGACAGAGACATCAGTCGAGTCGCCAGGAGCCAACTCCCCTTTCTCGATCTCAACATCGGGCGCGCCACAACAGGCCTTTCGCAAGAAACCCAGGCTCAGATCCGCTTGTCCAGTGTTCGTTACCTGGAACACGTGTCGCACTTCGGTGCCAGCCACCACGGCCCCGAAGTCGTGTTGAAAATCATCGACCTCGAACTGTGCCCGTGGGCCAACGTACTCCCGCCTAACAACCATTGCATGGCCACTATATCGCTTCTCCAACTCTCCTCGCGGGAGGACGCAGACCCTGTCCTCGTCAATCACCTGCATCCAATCACGCGATTGACGAAGCACCACCACGAAATGTCCTGGATTCGACAGATGCACCAGAACCGGCCCGACAATACCAGCAAGCTCAGCGTACTCCGCCTTCACTCCCACCAGTGCTACACCGAATCGACCAGCTGCGTTCCTGATGTCCAGCATCGAAGCAGACTCGCCTGCCACCATTTCCCACAGTGCCTGCCTCTGAGCCATGTCGATATCATGCCCCATCAGCACCAGCATGGCTTCCAGACTCATCGCTGCGCAGTTTCGCGTCTCTCCGGCTACGCTCGACCCCAAACCGACGACACTTGCGGCCACAAGCGCAACCAGCCTACACCGGAACTTCCAAGAACAGCGCACCTTGTTCATTCGCCCTCACGTTCCCGTCCATGATGTCATCCCAACCCACTATTGGCCTACCTGAGCGCCTGGCTGAACGCCCGTGTCCCGCTGCATGACCACGACTCCCTCTGGGAACTTGATTCGTAGGTCCTCGCCAACCCCTGCCTCCCCTGCCTTTGCATCCAGAACGGTGATCCTCTCCGGCGCCTCCGGTCTCCCGTCCTGGCTGAACTGCCGTGACATGTGCATTGGGATCATGACCCCGTCCCCGATCTCTTGGTAGTCCGCGAAGTCGATCGTGGCCACCAGCCCGTCGTTCCGCGTCTTCACTACCCGGCGCGGGAGCAACCGGCTCTCCGGGTCCAACCACGCTGATGCCTGCCTCATATCCGCCGGCCCGGTCCTCTTACCCACAATGTCCACCCTCCAACACTTGTGCCCCACAATGTCCTCTTGGCCCGCCTGCACCACCCCTTGCGCTATCGTGTCAGGCAGCGATTGCCCACCATCCCCCCACGGGAACAATGCCAGGTCTGGGATATTCTGGTTGTGCGCTGGTCCGAGCGGCAGCCTGTGATCACTCACCGCCCTGACCTCCTCCTTCCCGTTGGTCGTCACAGCGGACAGCTGCCGGTACTCTTCAGTCACTCGATCATATGAGGCAACATGCCTCCAAGCCCCTGCCTCTCGGCACACCCAGATGACCTCTGGCGTTCGTATGTAGTGGTAGACTTCTGCTGGGAACTCAGGGGCTCCCTCGTTCCGCGCCTCACACCTCAATTCAATGCGCCCTTCGGCCAGGTTCTCTTGGGTGCCCACTGCCGCGGCCAAGAACCCTGGTGACGGCACATCGCCTACCGCGGTTTCTGATCGCACACCGGACAGTGCTATCGTCACGGCAACCATCAGCCCAGCCGCCGTCCCTGCGACCATCCATCTTCTCATCTCCAACACCTCCCAAGCTCAGTCATCTCTACCCGCGTATGCTACCTCCACACCACCGCCCGCTGGGTTCCACTGCCTCGCTTCGATTCTCGGCAGATGCCACGACACACTTGCTCTTACTGACAATGAGTGCCGGTACACGTAGTGCGAGAGCAGTACCCGTGATCTCGTGATTCAGGTGTCTGGTGGCACCAGCCGTCACTGCAGACGCCGTGGTCGAACGCCAATCCACAACTAAATTCCTCTACCTGGTCACTGCAGGTAGCGCCCACAATGTCGGAGTCCTCGCAGGGCACATGTGACAAGTTGTATTCCAAGCACCCAAGGCACGTTCCCGTACCGTAGCACCACCCGCACCAATTGAGTTTGCCCGGAAGAGGACTGGGGCAGCAACGCGCATTGGCGCCCGTCACTGCCTTCATCTCACCCGCCTCCATTTCGCTCGCCCCGTAGCCCGGCCCTGCCACCATCGCGACACAACCCAGCACCATCAACAATACGCCCATGCTTCGGAACATGGCTCATTCCTCCCTTGATGACCACCACGCTGTGGCCTGTTGATTCATACACCCACACAACAGCTTCGTCGTGCTACGATACCTGGTAATCGCTATCCCCCACGCCCGCCAGCCAACTCCCATAGACTCCCTTGCACCTATCGCCGGATGAAAGCGTAATACCTGACCTTGATCACCGGCTGACTCTTCAGCGTCGTTTCCAGCTCGATGGCCCCCTCCACAACTCCCGTCTGAACGCCCGCTCGCAGGGTGCTCTCCAACAGCCAATGAGTGTCACCCGTTCTCGCCAATTTGACTTCAAGGTTCTCGGCCAGTTCTGAGCTCACTCCCGTTACCTCAAATGGTACAGTGCCCGCGATCCTAACGCTGCACCTCTTGCACTCACCAACGGTCACGTATCCGAAAAACAGCCGCGATGGTGCCACTCCTACGGGCTCAGTCACCGCATATCGAAGCGTCAGCGTTACTTCGCGGCGTTCTGGGTCGTTCGTTGACACTGCGAGCGTTCCCTGATGCACACCAACCTTGTCGAAACCAGGCGCTGATACAAGTACCTCTCGCAGGTACCCAGTCCCATCCGCTCTCACCTTCTCTCCGATGCTCACTGAGCTATCTGGCAAGTCACAACTCGCACCTGTCACAAGCAGTGTAACGTTGCCCCTCACCAGCACTGCTTCCTGAACCGGCACCCCAATCCTCCGCGTCGCTACCGACTCAGCGTTCCAGACCGAAATGTCGTGAAGTCGCGGCGTAATGATCTTCACGCCCGTCAGCACAGGTTGCGCCAGCCGAAGGCGGATCAGCACCAGCTGCCCCAGATTCGCCGTTCCCGGCGTCCCATTTTCGGCGACCCGACGCAGGAGTTGCGCCGCGCGCCCAGACTCCCGATCCTCCAGCGCCAACGCTACGCAGTACTCGCTCCGGTGAAGCCCCAATGCCCCGACTGATCTCGGTGCGCCCTGCGCGAGCCAGTACTCTCCCCGCTCGATCGCCTTCGCGTGATCGCCGAGGAACCGATACCCCTCGACCAGCGACGCGATCGCCCAATCCCTGTCTCGACCTCCGTCACGCTTGCCCAGCGCGTCCTCGACCCACGGCATCACCTGCTCTCCCAAGGCTGTCCGCTCAGTCAGCCCGCGACAGGCCATCACCAGATGGTAACAGATCATAATCGGATAATCCCCGCCGTGCCTTGTCGCTTCGTCCTTCCACGCCCAAATCATCAGCGGCAGCAGCTCCCGCGAGCGCTCCGCCTCCAACGTGTCCCCCACCACAAATCCCGCCGGGGTCGCCAGCGCCTCGCGTTCGGTGGGGGTCAGGGAACTCAGCAGCGACTTCATGGCCT
>JAAYIR010000203.1 GCA_012523355.1 candidate division WS1 bacterium | reverse complement strand
GTTGAGGCCCTGGCCGAGCATGTACATGCGAGCGGCATCCGTGGCGCTCTCCACTACCAGTTGCAGCAAACGCTCGCCGGCCCGTCGCTCCCGGCTGTTGGAGAAGTATTCTTCGGGACTGGTGGCGGCAACTTCTTGCAGTTCTTCGAGATAGGCTTGCATGGCGGCCAGGCGTTCGGTGACAGCGCGTACGTGGGCCCGCTTCATTCTGGCTCCTCCTCCGAGAACTTCAGGACCTGGCGCTGGGCCTCTTCCCACTTGGCGGCATCGAAGAACATGCCTAGGGCCTGAGAGCGGAAGCGCAAGAACTCGCCCACCCGAGCCTCAAACAGAGACTGGTCGGTCTCGGCGACCACTTCGAGGAAGGTGGGTTGCGCGCCGTTGCGCAGGGAGATGTCTACCGGGGCCGCGGTGACCACTTCCCCCAGTTGCTGATAGATCTCCAGACGCCGCAGCGCATCCACCTCCCCGTCGGCAAGCACGGCCAGATCAATGTCGCTGTCCATCTCCTCCCGGCCCTCGGCACGGGAGCCGTGCAGCACCACCAGGCGCAGCCCCAGACGCCGCGCCACGCGTCTGAGCTTGGCGGAATCGATACCCAGGGCGGCCCGCGCAGAGCGCTTCATGTAGTCTCCTTCGACAAACAGACGGGGAAGGCCTTCTGCGGAGCTGAACACCAGGAGGAGGGAGGGAAGAGGAGAGGGAACAGGAGCAGAATTCGTTGAGCACCCACCTCCATCTCTCCATGCGCGGGGGAGTCGGGAGGCGGTGGTGAAGAGAGGAGCATATCGTGGAACTGCTCTACAAGCCCGATGCAGAGGAGGCCTGCCAGCGCTGGGAGGCCTTCTGGCAAGGCGAGATGATTGACCGCCCCCCGGTGGTATTCGGCGGACTTCGCCGGCCAGACGCGGAGGACATTCCCGGCCCCTCACAACTCTTGGGCTTTGACGGCGACTTCGCGCGGGCCTTTGAGATCGTGGATCGGCGGCTGAGCGGAGGGCTGTTCCTCGCGGAGACCTTCCCCTGCCACCCCCCCTCCCTGGGTCCGGACCAGGTCGCGGGCTTCCTGGGCTGCAAGATCGGGCTCAACGAGGCCAGCGGGGATACCTCCTGGGTCGAGCCGTGCGTGGAGGACTGGGAGAGCGCGCTGCCCCTCACGCTAGACCCGGAGAACCGGTACTGGAAGCATATTCTGGAGTTCTGCGCATACCTGCGACCCCGGGCCAGAGGGCGGTTCCTCCTCGGGCACCTGGACCTGCATGGGAACCTGGATGGGTTGGGGGCGATGCGGGGGTACGAGCGCCTATGTATGGACCTGGTGGACGCGCCGGAACTGATTGACCGGGCGGTGGAACAGATCTGCGCCTTGTTCCCCGAGATCTACGATGCCGTCTATGAGGCGGCGGGGATGGCCGAGGTAGGCTACACCACCTCTTGGGGCGCGCTGGTGGCGCCGGGGAAGACGAACATGCTGCAGTGTGACTTCTCCGCGATGATGTCGCCGGCGATGTTCAACCGCTGGGTCATGCCTTGCCTGGAGGTGGAGTCGCAGGTCCTGGACCACTCAGCATACCACCTTGACGGGCCGGAGGCGCTGTGTCATGTGCCTTCGCTGCTGTCTCTACCACGGGTGCATGTAATGCAGTGGGTCATCGGTGCGGGACTGCAGGAGTCCCGCCCTATCACCACCTGGATCGAGCTGTACCAACAATTCCAGGCGGCGGGGAAGGCCTGCCAGATACCAGGAAGCATAGAGGAACTGAAGGTGGTGCACAAGCAGCTCAAGCCCAACCTGGTGCAATACATCACGTGGGTGAACAATGTGGCAGAGGCGGAAGACTTCCTGAAATGGCTGCAAGAGAATAGTTGAGGCACAGATATGACTCCCGAGGATACCCTCTACGTGATACTACCACTGTGCGTGGAAAACGGAAAGGTGGAATTCCGGGACTTTACACGGCAGTGTGAAGTGCAGACCGTGGATGAGTATACCTTGCAGATCGAGGGCGAGTTCCCGGAGGGGTTGGTACGGTTTGACGTGGAGCTGCAGCCAGGGCGGCTGGACTACGAGACGCTCTACGAGGAGCTGAGCGAGTACCTCAGCGGGGAATACCGGAAGATCGGGCCTTTAGACCTGGCCTTCACCATGCCGCCGCACATGGCCGTGCCCATGCTGGCGGTAGCACTGGACGGGGAGCTGTTCGGCAAGATGTGGTTCGAGCTGCCCTCGGTAGAGGACCTCCGGCAGCGGAAGCTGGGGGGCGTGTTTGCGCTGGAGTTCCCCGGCGGGAAGCGGCATACCGTCACGATCTCCGTAGAGGAGGGGGACCGGTACCGGCTGGACCTGTCCATGCTGGAGCGGATAAGGGTGCGGCGGGACAGCCGGCAACGCATGGAGGTCCAACCGCGCGAGGACCTGAACCGGGGCCAGCCGTGGCTATTCCTGCAGGGGCATACGGTGGAGGAACTGCGGGGATGGCGCGAGGCCACGCACGCCGAGTTGTGGGAGGAGATGAGAGCGACGGTGGCCGGGTGGCTGGAGACGGGGGAGACTCCGACGCGGGGGTTCCCCAATCTGGCGACATTGGCGTTCATGGCGCTGCTGGAGGCGGAGGAGGTTCCGGCCTCACCCCCTGCCCCCTCCCCTGGCAGGGGAGGGGGAACGACATCGGGGGAGCGGCAGGTGGCTTCCCACCTCGCCTCCACCCCGGGCGAGGCAAGCTCTGCCCCTACCAGAAATGGCGCAGAGGGTGCCCTGGTTGAGCTCTTGGAGAGAATGAAGGCCGAGGAAGGATTCCTGAGGTATCCGGGGTGCAAGTTCATGTTTCTGCGGGCCGAGGAGGGGCTGTTCACCGAGGAGCACCGGTGGCTGATGGGGTACGGCTGGAATGACTACGGGTTCTCGTGGATCCTGCTGGACTACTGCACGGTCTACCAGTGGCTAGGGGAGAGGCTGCCCGGGAACCTGAGGACGTGGGTGGCGGAGAACCTGCGCAAGTACGGACGGGAGCTGTACCGCTTCATCCTTTTTCAGCGGCAGTACGGCGGGGGAAAAGGATACTATGAGAGCCACTCGATCGTGCCGATTCTGGCCGTAGCCGCACTGGGCGTGACCTTCTGGGAGGAGTGGCCGGAGGCGCGGGACTGGGCCTCCTTCGCCTTCGGACGCCTGGAAGAGGCGCTGGACCTGGCGCCGGAAGACGGGCGGCCGGACTACCTGAGCTGGGGACCGCCGTGGTTTGTCCAGGCGGTGGAGCTGCTGCGCGACTTCAGCGGACGCGATGAGCGGGACCGGCCGTACTTCCAGGAGATGGCGACGGCCTTGTGGCGCTGCCGAGAGGGCGGGGGCTATCATGGGCTGCTGCTGGCCGCCTATGCCGCCTCTCGCCTGGGGGACCCGACGGGGCAGTGGTACTACCAGGCCTGCCGGGACCGGCGGCGCGCGAACCCCGCGGCCGGGCCGATGGCCAGCTACCTGAGCTTCCTGTGGCACTCGACGGAGCCGGGAGAGGACCCGGGGGCGGTCAAGGACCAGAGCTACTGGTTCCGCGACACGGGCCGGGTGATCCTGCAAACCAACTACGACCGCCCGCGGCTGGCGCTGGAGTTGCAGTGCGGGCCACCGAATGGGCACGCGGCAGCGTACCGGGCGGAGAGCTATGCCAACGCGGTCTCCATGGGGCCGACGCATCACGGGAGCTTCCAGGTGTCGGTGCGGGGGCAGAGGGTGGTGCGGGACCCCGGGGCGCTCAGCTACCGCCGCAGGCTGGGCAACAGCAACCTGGTGTGCGTGGACGAGGACGGGTACTACCTGGACGGCCTGTACCTGATCGGACGGACCGAGGCGCGATATGGGTTCATCCGCCGGTGCGAGCTGGAGGGGGAGGTCCAATACGTGGAGGGGTGCAATACCGCGGTGTACGCGCCGGAGCTGCAAATCCAGCGAAGCCGGCGGCAATGGTACTTCGACCCGGTCCACGAGTGGGCGGCGGTGGTGGACGAGATCGAGAGCGCGCGTGATCATGCCTACCGCCTGCATTTGCACGGCGAGATAATTGAGCAACCCGCGGCGGGGGAGTTCATCTTCCGGGCGGGAGACCAGGCACTAAACGTAAAGGTGCTGGCCGGGCAGGAGACGGCGTACTCGGTCGTGCCCCCGACGCTGGTGCTGAGTTACGTGTTCAACTGCACACAGGTGAAAAGCGGGAAGCATCTATCGGGGGACGCGGGGATGGAACGGAACCGACCGCCGCAGATAGACCGGCTGGTGTGCGCGGCGGTCGGGAACCGGAAGGCGGCGCGCTGGATCACAGTTATGAGTCCACACCCGCTGGAGTGCCGGCTGGCAGGGGAGGAACTGGTGGTGAGGACGGCGCGGGGAGAACACAGGGTGCGGGTGGATTAGCCGGCGGCTTCACTGCTTGCTCCCCCGGTGCCCGCCAGTCCGCCTCTCCCGCGGCGGTGGCTGAGGAGAGGGGGGTAGGATGAGAAGTGTGGGCCGGCCTCCTGACGCGCGGAGCGCGTCAGTCGTGCGGCCCCTCCAGGGAGGGCGATAGGTCGGGAGGTGGGTGCGGGGGGAGACGGCGAGGGCGGAGGGCCTCACCCCCTGGCCCCCTCTCCCCGCGTCCTCGCTACACTCGTCCTGGGGAGAGGGGGAGTCGGATAAGCAGAGTGGGCCGGCCTCCTGACGCGCGGAGCGCGTCAGTCGTGCGGCCCCTCCAGGGAGGGCGATAGGTCGGGAGGTGGGCGCGGGGGGAGACGGCGAGGGCGGAGGGCAGGGTGCCTGCCTACCCTGAAGCCAGGAGGCAAACCAGCCCGCGCCCTGCAGCTAGGTCTGAGACAGCTTCCTCGTGACCAGGGCGCGGAGACCGCCGGCCTCCACCAGCTCCGCGGCCATTCCCGTCAGAGGCGCAAAGCGGTACTCCTCCCTCTTGGTCAGGTTGCGGATGACCCCGGCCTCCAGGTCCACCTCCGCCTCCTCCCCCTCCACCAGACCCTCTGCCGCCGTGGGTGACTCGATGATCGGCAGGCCGATGTTCAGCGCGTTACGGTAGAAGATGCGCGCGAAGGAGGCGGCCACCACAGCGCTGACGCCGGCAGCCTTAATGGCCAGCGGGGCGTGCTCACGGGAACTGCCACAGCCGAAGTTGCGGCCGGCTACGATGAGATCGCCGGGGGTGAGCTTCTGGAGGAACTCGGGGTCCAGGTCCTCCATGCAGTGAGCCGCCAGCTCCTGGGGATCACTGGAAGTCAGATAGCGGGCCGGGATGATGACGTCGGTGTCCACATGGTCGCCGTACTTGTGCACGTGTCCGCGAAGGGTCATGGTGGGAAGCCTCCTATTGGAGAAGGCAGTATAGTGGAAGTGTAGCAGGGCGGCAAGAGCGAAAGCGGAGAGGGGCACTCCTGACCAACAGGTTTCACGTGCGCGCTAGGCCACGAGTCTGTCGAGAATCAGCCCTGCAGAGAGCAGCACTGAAAAGACCAGGTGCGTGGCAACAGTGGCGGCGTTGGCGGGCCGGAGCTTCAAAGGCCGGCTGTGATGGCGCTGAGTTATGTTCAGGGCGCGGGCGGCCAGAGGCAGGGAGAGCATGGCCAGCAGGGAAAGAGGCGGCAGAATCTCGAAGGCCACCGCGGCGAGGAGGATCAGGTATGCCAGAGTCATGCCCGCCGCAAAGACCGGGGCACTGCGGCGAGGGCCAAGACGCACTACCCAGTGGCGCTTGCGCGCGGCCCGGTCCGCGGCGTAGTCGGGGAATTGATTGATGAACAGAATGGCCGTGATCAACAGCGCTACGGGCAGCGAGGCGATCACTGCTGTCCAAGAGAAGTGGCGGACCTGGACATAATAGGCGCCCAGGACGGGTAGGAGGCCGAAGTCGAGCGCGATCATCAGCTCACCGAGGCCGCGATAGACGAAAGCCAGGGGCGGAGCAGTGTAGAAGAAGCCGGTGAAGACGCCGAGGGCCCCCAGGACCAGGATCGGCCAGCCGCAGAGGTAGACCAGAAGCAGGCCAATCGCCGAGCCGGCAGCCAGGCAGAGCAGAGCCACGACGAGCACGGAATACGGTGAGGCCAAGCCCTGCTGGATGACGCGGCTGCCGCCGGTGAAGGGACGCAGGAAGGAGCGGTTGATCGGGTCATCGCCGGTGAGGTGATCGAAGTAGTCGTTGGCGAGGTTGGCGCCGGTGTGGAGGAACATCAATCCCGCCAGGGTCAACAGCCATAGCCCCCAGGAGAACAGCCCCGTTTCCCACCACGCCACCACCCCGCCCACGAGCACAGGCGCGAAGCTCCCCGTCAGGAACTCGAAACGACCAGCCTTTAACCAGAAGAGACAGCGCTCAACACACCTGTGCACCGGGAATCACCGTGAAGTAGAGACTATCAGAGCACGGGAAAGGTTGCAAGGCCAGGCGGCAGGCGGGGAGTTCCATTTCCAGGCCTCAAGCGAGGGACCTGGACAGTGAGAGGCGTTCCGGCGGAACCGAGATTCTCCCTTCTCTCCCCACAAGAAAACAGTAAAAAACACTTGACACGGGGACTCGGTGTGACTATACTGTAGATGTAAGTTACATCTAACGGAGAGAAAGTTTCGAGGAGGCATGAGGATTATGCGACATCGGAACATGTACTACATGACAGGATTACCCGGATGGATGCGTTTTGGCTACAGCCCAGGCTGGGTGGGCCGAAGTCCCAGCGGGCTGGGACCGTGCGCAGAATATCTAATGAGCGGGGCGTGGCCCACGCCCCAGATGGCGGGGGCCTGGGACAACATGCAGGCGGGGCAGGCGCCGGCGGGGCCGATGGGCTACCAGCAGCCGTGGCCGGGCGCGATGGGAGGCGTTCCTGCGAACCAGTTGTCCTGGCTGCAGCAACAGGCCCAGATGCTGCAGCAGCAGCTAGAGCAGATCAACGCCGAGATCGCGAGACTGGAGCAGGCCGAAGGCTAGCTCGCGGAGGAGATTTCTCAGCACAGGGCTGGCTCTGGCCTGTACCGGAGCAAGCGTGATACTGGCAGGGCGAGCCTCAAACTGGTAAGAGCATAAGGAGAAGCGAAGGTGAAAATTGCAGTAGCCGCTACGGGTGACAACCTGGAGGCGCCGTGTGACCCGCGATTCGGGCGGTCCACGTACTTCCTGATAGTGGACAGTGAAACCATGGCGTTCTCGGTTATCCCGAATAGCGCCGCGGCGCAGGGCAGCGGCGCGGGGATTGCGGCGGCCCAGTTAGTGTCGGATGCCGGCGCGGAAGCCGTGATCGCTGGTAACTTTGGCCCCAATGCCCACCAGGCGCTTGACGCCGGTGGCATCCAGACCTATGGGGGGGCCAGCGGAACGGTGCGCGAGGCGGTGGAGGCCTTCCGGGCGGGACAACTGGAGTTGCTCGCAGGCCCTAACGCGCCGGCCAAGGCCGGCATGAAGCGGTAAGGAAGACGAGGAGG
>JAAYIR010000202.1 GCA_012523355.1 candidate division WS1 bacterium | reverse complement strand
TCCCAATGGGGCCGTGCCAGGAGGCCCCGGTGCTCAGGGCGTAGGGCAAGAACTGGGGCCCTCCGGCGACCCGGCCGTTGGGCTGGCGGTAGGCGTCCCGCACTCTGCGCTCCTGCCCGGCGGCAAAAGCCACCTGTTTGGTGTACCAGCGGCGGCCTGCCGTCTCCCCGGTCCGCGCCTCTCGAACCTGGCGAGTGCCGACCTCCTGCCCGTCCACCCAGGTGTAGAACTGCTCCAGCTCCGGCGCGACCTGCTGCTCGACGATATCGCCATACCCCGGCAGCGAGGGGAAGCCCATCGTCACGGTAGTCGCTGGCCCCTCATTGCGGAACAGGTAGTCACACTGTACCCGGCTATGGCCGTTGTACAGGTCCACAGTGATCTCTGCCGAGATCATGTGGATGGAGGGATGCTCCTCCATCGGCGCGGCCAGGCCGCCGGAGAGCAGCAGCGCGCTGTCATTGGCCCCCGCCGGGAGCCCCAGCGCGGCGCAAAGACCGATTACCCAGAAAAAGTGCCGGTGATGCATATGCGCTTCCTCCTCAGTGCTGCTCGTCGAAAGGGCTCTCCCCGGCCGGCTGTCCCGTCAAAAAGGCGGTCCCCGGCACTGTCCAGCCGTAGTGCAGGCTGAGCAGGCGGATACCTGTCACCACCACACCACAGGCCACGACGCTCAGCGTGGCCGGCGCGCCAAGATAGTTTAGCAGCACCAGCAGAGCTGCGCCGCCCAGGCTCGCCAGAGCGTAGATCTCCTTGTGCAGGACCACCGGCCGGGTGAGCGCCACCAGGTCGCGCAGGATGCCGCCGCCGATGGCGGTCAGGCAGCCCAGGGCAATCGCCGCCGCTGCGCCCACCCCAGCCTCCTGCGCGCAGGAGACGCCGATGACCGTGAAGACGCCGATCCCGACCGCATCACAGATGAGCAACGCCCTCTCCCCGCGGGTGATCCACCGCTGCAAACCGAATACCACTAGCGTGGCTATCACGCACAGGCCCAGGTAGTTCGCATCGTGCACCCAAAACAGTGGCGTGCGTCCCAGCAAGATATCGCGCAGGGTCCCGCCTCCCACCGCCGTGATCAGCGCCAGCACGAACATTCCGAACAGGTCCATCTCCCGGCGGCCGGCCTTCAGCGCGCCCGAAACGGCGAAAGCCGCCACGCCCAGGTAATCCATGATCTGAATCGCGGTCTCGAGACTCATTGGTTTCAGATCCTCCGGCGCTGGGCACGGTCTGTCTGGGCCAGGCGCAGGCGGGCGACAAAACCCCCCGCCGATCCCCAACACCATTCCGTGCCGCATGGTACCAAAGGCCTCCGCCCCGCCTAACGGTTGCGTGGCGGAGCGCTCATGGGTTAGCTCAGGGGCAGAGGCGGGCCCTCTTCCTCCTCTTCCTCTTCCGCCTCGGGGGCTTGCTCCGATATCACTACTGCATTGGGGGCCTCACTGGTCACCGCCGCGATGCTGACCTGAAAGGCGTAGGCCCAGATGGCGATGGCCAGGGCGTTGAGGGCCAGCCACAGCCAGTTCTCCTCCTGCATCTTGTAGAGCCCCGCTGCGGCGAGAATCTGTGCCACTCCCACCACCAGCCACAGGGGTCGGCGGCAGTGCATGATCAGGTACCCGACGATATTGCATAGTGCCCAGATCCCCAGAAACAGCGCGCCCAGGTCCTGAAGTTGCCAGCCGGGTGTCTCCACCTCCAGGCCATTCTCCCCCGCCTGGGCGCGGTTGACCACGATGAGCAGCGCCACATAGAGCACGAAGCTCACGGTGACATTCCACAGGCTTTCCGCCAGATCATAGGCCGGTCGATTTCTTACCATCACATCTCCTGTAGGGGCGGCACTTGAGTGCCGCCCGCCCGAATCCGCTCTCCTGGAGGGGCCGCACGAGTGGCGACCGCCAGGTCACCATGAGGCCAGCCCACGGCTCCGCCGCCTCCTCATTGTTGACTGGCTGACTCCCTAGAACTGCTCCAGAAACCTCATGTCCCCACTGAAGAACAGGCGGATGTCGTCAATCCCATGGCGCAGCATGGCCACGCGCTCGATGCCGAATCCGAAGGCCCATCCCGTGTAGCGCTCGCTGTCAATGCCCACGCCCTCCAGGACGTTGGGGTCCACCATGCCGCAGCCGCCGATCTCCAGCCAGCCGCTGCCTGAGCAGATTCGGCACCCCCGGCCCTCGCAAAACACGCAACTGAAGGCGAACTCCGCGCTGGGCTCGGTGAAGGGGAAGAAGTCAGGCCGAAAGCGCATGTGGCAGTCGGGGCCAAACAGTTCCCGGGCCAGCACCTCCAGCGTGCCGCGCAGGTCCGCGAAAGTGATGCCTTCGTCCACCAGCAGCCCCTCTAGTTGGTGGAAGGTGTGGCTGTGCGTGGCATCCACGGTGTCGCGCCGGTAGCAGCGCCCGGGCACCACGATTCGCACCGGGGGCTTCGTGTTCTCCATGACCCGGATCTGCACGGTGGAGGTCTGCGAGCGCAGCAGCGTCCCCGCGTCCACGTAGAAGGTCATCTGCGCATCCATCGCCGGGTGGTATTCCGGGTAGTTGAGGGCCTGGAAGCCGTAGTAGTAGTTCTCCACCTCCGGCCCTTCCGCCACGGTGAAGCCGAGGCCGAGGAAGATGTAAAGCAGGTCGTCGAGCGTGGACATGAGCGGATGCTGCTTGCCCAGGCGGGGCGCCCGCCCGGGGAGTGTAACATCCAGTCCGCCCGTCTTCGCAGCCGGCGCCGAGAGGGAGGCCTCCCGCTCTTCATAGAGCCGCTCCAGGACCTGCTTGACGCGGTTGAACTCCTTGCCCACTGCCGGCTTGTCTTCCTTGGGCACGGCCTTGAGGCCCTCCTGAAGCGCGCGCAATCGGCCGTTACGACCCAGGAAAGCGACGCGGACCGCCTCCAGGGCCTCGGTATCGGTAGCCTGTGAGAAGGCCTCCCGCCCCTCAGATTCGAGTTGCTTGAGTTGGTCTAACATGGTTGTCACGTCACCTCAATGCTTCGGCGCGGGCGGAGATTCGGCGCCGACGCCCAGCTTGCGCTCCTACAATGCCCCGCGACCCGCAGACTCAAAAAGCCTCCCACCTTCGTCCCAGGGACGAAAGCCGGAGGCTTTCGCTATACCACCGCTGAGTGAGTGGCGCTCCTGGTAACGGGGGAGCAGTCCGGCGCAGCCTAGTAAACGGTAGGTCGGGCGTCTCGCCCGACCTCCTGTAGGGCGCGGGCTCGTACCGCGCCGTCGGCGGGCCACAAGCGCCCGCCCTACAGACCGCCGTTCAGCCTGCAGCTCCGGGGTGAACTTCAACTGCGCGGTGACCGGGAGTGCTTCCAGCCTGAGACACTCCCTCTCTGACGTTCCTACGCGGCCTACTTTTCCCCTTCACAGCCTGTCACATATTCTTTTCGAACGCGCGCATTATACCCCAGCCGCCCCTGCGGCTCAAGAGGTCTTCTCTGCGCGGTTGAACCCCGAGATCGGGGGTCTCCCACAATCCGTAGAATCTGACCCTGTCCGGCGGTGACAGGGAGGCATGTCCTCAGAGCAGAAAATCCTCCGCCCGCAGGCTATACCCCCGTATCTGCGCCCGTGGCCAGTCATCCACGATATAGCTCACCACGTAAATCTCCCCGTCCGGGAACTGCACCCAGCCTGAATACCCCAGGTCGCTCTGCGGAGAGCGGTCAAAATCCACCGGCAAGATGCGTGTGCAGGCCTCCTCGCGGGTGGGAGCCAGTGCCGAGTCACGGTCCGTGAGCGCGGCGAAAAAGTTCTGGGTCCAGGAGCCCAGCCAGCCCTTGCCCCCCTGCATGAAGCGGTGGGTAATCAGAATCCTCCCGTCCTGCAGAAAGCCGGCGACTGGTCGGTGGCAGCCGGGGAGGGGGAAGGCGATAGGCGCGCTCCAGGTCTCCCCGTAGTCGGTGGAGAAGGTCTTGTAGCAGTCCCAGCCCCGACTGGAGTTCTCCCGGTGAAAGGCCACCAGCGCAGGCCCCTCGATCTGCAGCAGGCTCACCTCGCACAGGTTCAGACCCGCCTGCCGCCCCACAATAACGGGGCCTTCCCAGCTCGTGCCCTGGTCGTCCGAGTACCACAGCCGCTCTACCAGGTTGCCCAGGTCGGGGTCCTCTCCATGGCAGGCCAGCAGCCAGCGCCCGTTATCCAGTTCGCGCAGCCGGTCGGGGACGACCCCCTGTGCGGGCGCGAGTATGGGCTCAGACCAACTTTCTCCCTCATCCTCGCTAAAGAATAGATAATTCTGCAGCTTCTCATATTCACTGCTGCGCTCGCCCGTGCCGACCCTGTCCACAACCGCGACCAAGCGACCATCGTGCAGCAGGCTGAGGCGCGGGCAGTTCCAGAAGGGGCCGCCCTCGGCCGGCTCGGTCAGGGGGCGCTTCTCGCTCCAGGTGCGTCCCCGGTCGCTGGAGTCGCGGAGCTGGATGCGGGTGTAGGAGCGATCGCCGTGATGTACACATTCTGAGATCACGCATACCAGCTTCCCGGAGGGCGTCAGCGCCACATCCGGAAAGGCGTGATAGTACTTGGGGTCGCGGCTGATGGTGAATTTCTCCATGATGGCGGGCTCCTTGTGAGTTCCTTTCGGGGCTTGTCGCGCAGGTCCCCTCTGCTGCGGAGACGAACTCTACTTCGCAGATCACGCGGAGGTGACCTCCATGCTCTACGAAACCCTTCTCAGCAAGCTTGGCTCCAGGATGACCCTCAACTTCCGGCCGCATCACGGCCAGGCCCGCTACTCGCCGCTGGGCCGCTACTATGACGGGCCCCTGGATTTCCGCCTCGGCGTGCGGGTCGGCGACGAGGTCCGCTACCTCCCCTTTACCCGGGAGGAGCCGCGTTTTACCGAAATCGAGCAGCACCTCACCATGACCACCGTTCTGTATCGCGCGACCTGGCGCGAGAAGGGGCTGCGCGTCGAGTTTGAGTTCCTCTCGCCTTTCTATCCTCAGGATGAGCAGCTCTCCACTGCGCCCCTCCTCTATCTCCGCGTGTCCCTCAAGCCCCTGAAGCTCTACAACGCCGAACCCGTGGAGGAGGCGGAGGTCCTCGTCGAGATGGACTGGGCTGCCGAGCAGGCCGGAGTCACGGACCTGACCACCGAAGTCGCCGAAGGGGAGTTGCGCCGCAGCTTCACGGTGGACCTGGGGAAGACTGAGATAGCCACCAAAGCCTTCTTCCACCAGGATCTGGATCCCATTCCCCTGCAACTCCGCTGTCAGGACATCCTGCACGCCTCCGGCCCCCAGGTCACCTCCTCCGCGGCTGGCTTCCGCTTCCAGTTACGAGTAGACGGCGAGCCGGGCGAGATTGCCTGGGTCAGCCATACGCCCGACCCGATCCTGCTGGTCCGGGGAGAGGCGACACCTTTCAAGTACACGCAGTTCTTCGCCTCCGCCGACGAGGTCCTCAACTACGCGCTGGAGCAGCGCGAGGAAATATTCGAGCGCACCCGGTTTTTCGATTCGCTCTTCACCGAGGCCAGCTTCACTGCCGCCGAGCGTGATCTCCACGCCTTCGGCTTCCAGAGCTATCTCGCCAACACCTGGTGGACCCTGCTGCCCGACCAGCAGGACTGGTACAGCGTCTGGGAGGGCTGCTGCCTCTTCCACTCCACGGTGGATGTGGAGTACAACCAGGCCCCCTTCTACCTGCTGTTCTGGCCGCGCCTGCTGGAACTGGAGTTGGACGCCTGGGCGGATTACGCCCTCCCCCATCCTGAGGTAGCCGGCCGCTTCGTCAGCCATGACATCGGCCTGCGCCACGAAATCAGCGGCCAGACCTACGCGCACCCCATGGAGGTGGAGGAGAACACCAACTACCTGCTCCTGCTCTTCTCGCACTGGCGGGTCACTGCCGATGCCTCGGTGATGGAGCGCCACTGGGACCTGGTCCACGACCTGATCGCCTTCTTGGCCGACGCCGACCGCAGCGGCAACGGCTTCCCCGAGGTGGGCACCGCCAACACCATTGACGATGCTTCTCCGGCGGTGCAGTTCTCGCGCCAGCAGACCTACCTGGCGGTCAAGACGGCTTCGGCCTGCCAGGCGGCGGCGGTGATGGCCGCGCACCTGGACGATGAGGAGCTAAAGGCGCAGTGCGATGACCTGGTCCAGCGCCTGGACCGGACCCTCCAGGAGGAGGCCTGGCTCGGAGATCACTACGCGGTGTGCATTGATAAGGGGCTGACCCGTATTGATGATCCCTGGAACCCCGACAGCGAGGGTACTGAGTATCTGGACCCGGAAGGCCGCATTCATGGCTGGGACGCCTATTCGCTCTATACCTCGCTGGGCCTTCTGCAACTGCTCATGACCGACACTGAGCTGCCGCTTAGCGATCCCAGCCGCCTGCGGGCGGATATCGTCCGCGTGGTGCAGGAGTCCCGGGGGCCCTACGGCTGCTTCCACAGCAGTGAGGACCACTCCAACATGTGGGTCTCCTCCAACCTGCACCGCGACTTTGTGGCGGCGTATCTGGGGTTGGACCTGATCACGCCCCACAGCGGACTGTACTGGAACTTCGAGCTGCACCAGAACGGCCCCTACGGGCGGGGCGGCTGTTTCACCGACAGCTACGGCGGCAACTTCCTGCACTACTACCCCCGCGGCCTGACCTCCTTGGGGATGCTGACCGCCCTGGGGGGGATCACCTTCGACCGGGTGGCGGGGACTGTCACGCTGGCGCCGGTGCGACTGCCCTTGCGGCTGCCCCTGGTGCAGGTGGCGGACTGGCCGGCCAGACGTGTGCCCTGGCTCTACGCGGAGATTGGGAAGCACGGCGCCGACGTGGAAATCAGCAGCCCGGACCTCTTCGACGCCGCCGGGGTAGAGTGGGTCTGACGCCCTCCAGAGCGACATCGGCCAGCCCGATAGCGATCGCTCGCCCTTCCGGTGCCGGGCCGGCGCACAAAGCGTCCGTTACTGCGCCAGGGAGTCGAGGGCCGACTGGGCCTGGGACTGCACCCGCTCCTCAGGCGCGTACTCAGCCAGGAACTCGAGAGCGGGGCGGTCCGCCTGGGCGATGTAATCCGGCAGGGCCACCGCCATTCGACCCGCGATGTTGCGCCGGGCGCTGTCCAGGCTGGTGCTGGCCGCCACCTCGACGAGCTGCCGACTCCACCCCGACTTGACCATGCGGTCCACGAGCCGGCGGTTGTTGGCAATCTTCATCGCCGCGGTGCGCCGCGTCTCCTCCCACGCCGAGGCGCGGGCGATCACGATCATGGTCTTGAGCGCCTCGGGATCGCGGTTGAGCCGCTCGGCCAACTGGGTGACGATGTACTCGCGCAGCGGGTCCCGGTCCACCTCCGCGGCCTGGAAGGACGCCACCTGCCGTCGTGCCGCGGCGGAGGTGGCGAGGTCCTCCAGGTCGTTACGGATCTCTTCGGGGATCCCGCCCTCGCCCTCCTCCGAATCCCAGTCACGGAGAACGTTGGAGCCGACCGCTGCGCTCAGCCGGTCAATCCGTCGCTGCTGCCGCCGTAGGCAGGCCGCGGGGACCAGGTCCATATAACGCCGGTTCTCCAGCAGGCAGTTGATCATCAACCGCGCGGGGACCTCAGTCGCGGTGAGAACCATGATGGACATCAGGTCCCAGCGCTCATCCGCGGCCAGGCGGGCGATCAAGGGCTCGACCTGCCGAGGCGCGCTCCCGTCCATCAAGCCGGGAATGGCCGAAGCGTGTCGCTGTAGACTGTCTTCAAGCATGGCGGGTCCTTACTTGGGTCGCACGTATGGGGCCAGCTTCCGCTCCACGGCGTGCCCGGCCAGGCGCGGGTAGGAGGGCAGACCCAGTGGCGTGGGCTCGCCGGTGCCGCGCATCAGCGGCTTGGCGTAGTCAATAAACTCCTGGGTCACGCCGTTGCCCCGCTCGTTGATCCACTCGCGAGGGACGGTGCGCTCGATGTCGGCCACGCTGGTCAGCGGCGTCAGCCCGCAGGAGAAGCGGAAAGGCTCCTCCCCCGCGGCGCTCTGGCGCTGGATAATGACCATCTGGTTGTTCTCGCCCGCGACGGCCTGCTGGACGGCCACCTGCCCCACCCCGTAAGCCTCTTCCAGGTCCACCGCCGAGGCCGTGTAGGTGAAGCAGCGGTGCAGATTCCCCAGGCGATCAGTGCGGCAGCGCTTGCCCAGGGCCTCCTCCACCACTCCGCTGAGGGCTTCCGCCACGCCGCTGAGGCGGGCATGGCCGAACTCATCCACCTTGTCCGAGGTGGTGACCCGCTCGCTCTCCGCGAAGGCGAACCCCTCCGAGACGGCCACCACCAGGTAGCCGTACTGCTCGTAAGCGGCCCTGCAATCCTCAATGAACTCCTCGGGCTTGACCGGCACCTCGGGGAGGTAGACCAGATGCGGCGCGTCGCGGTCCTCGCGACGCCCGGTCTGGGCGGCGCCGGTAACCCAACCCGCGTGCCGACCCATGATCTCAATGACCTCGGCCTCGCCGAAAGCCTCGGCATCCTTGGCCACGAACTGCGTCGCCGAGGCGGCCAGGCGCGCCGCGCTGGCAAAGCCCGGGCAGTTATCGGTGATGGGCAGATCGTTGTCAATGGTCTTGGGAATGCCCATGATGCGCATTTCCCAGTCGCTCTGCAGCGCAAGCTGGGAGACGAGGTGGCAGGCGAGTTGGCTGTCGTTGCCGCCGATGTAGAAGAAGTAGCGCACGTTGTGCGCCTGGAAGACCTCCAGAGCGCGCTCCAGGTCCGCTTGCTTGGGCTTGAGACGGCTGGTGCCCAGCGCGGCGGAGGGGGTGGTGCGCAGGCCCTGGAGAATTGTCGGGTCCTCCTGCAGCAGCGCGGTCAGATTCTCGTGCAGAATCCCGTCCATGCCATGGATGGCGCCGTAAATTTCCTCAATCTCCGCAGCCTCGCGAGCCGCGTCCACGGCACCGATCAGGCTGGCGTTGATGACGACGGTCGGACCGCCGGATTGAGCAATAAGAGCGTTTCCCTTTAGAGACATCGTGATGGCCTCCCCTTGGTGATGTGAAGCAGAAGTATAGCAGAGCGGCAACCGGAACCGCAAGGGGCGGCGTAACCTGGCCCTTACCCTCTTTGCCTGAACTCATAGGGCGGGTGGCGTCCTCCTCCCACGCCCTCTCCGTGTAGGGGCGGCTTTCGCGGGTCTGCCCGCGATTGCCGCCCGCGCCCTCCCCGGTAGGACAGGCGTCTCGCCTGTCCGCCACCGCACTTCCTCCTGGGTGGTCTCCCCTGGATCCACACCTCCCTTGGAGGGAGGGACTGGCGGCCACCTGGTGGCCGCCAGGGGGCTGAGGCCCTCCGATACCTCCCCGGGGCGGGCGGAGTGCTGCATCACCGCTGGAAACAGGTGGAACAACTGGCTCTCTCCTCCGTCCTATCACCTGTCCGCACACCAATTCCCACCGGGGGGTGTCACCTCATGCGCAGGTCGTCTCTACAACTAGTGTCAGGTGCAGTGGCCCTTGCCTTGTCAACACTTGTCGCCTCGGAGATCCTGGCGGCGCCGGCCGTGGTCAATACCCGGGTCAGCCGCGTCGCCCTGTTCAAGAATGGTCTGGCCTTCTTCATTCGGCAGGGGGAGCTGCCCGCCCGCGCCGGCCCGGTGCAGGTGGGGCCCCTCCCCGCCGCCTCTCACGGCACGCTCTGGCTGAGCTTCAGCCCCGCCGTGAGCTTCGCCAACCTCTCGACAGGCGAGGAGTCCGCCCTCGAGCAACGCGACGCCGTATCCATTCCGGAACTCCTGCGCGCCAACGTGGGCAAGAAGGTCCGGGTGCTGTTTGGCAGCAACGACTCGCTGGAAGGCCTCCTTAAGGCCTATCAGCGTCCCGGCAAACCCAGTCCCCCTAATCCCTACCTCGAGGCCGAGGCGCGCTTCCTCCCCCAGCCCGGCAGCGAGGTGGTGATCCTGGAGACGGAGAGCGGGATGGTGGCTTTTCCCCCCGGCTCGGTCTCACGGATCATCTTCCTCGAGACCCCGCTGCTGCAGGTCACCCAGGAGGGGTCGCGCGTCAGCCTGACTGGAGAGCTGGTCAAGACGGCCCCCAACCAGGCGCTAACCGTAAGCTACCTCTCCAAGGGGCTGACCTGGGCGCCTTCCTACGTCATAGATGTCTCCCAGCCCAAGCAGGGCCTGCTCTCAGCCAAAGCGGAGATTATCAATGAGGTGGAGGACCTGAAGGACGTGAGCGTGGACCTGGTCACCGGCTACCCCTATCTTCAGTTCTCGGACATCGTCAGCCCGCTGGCCCGCCGGGAGAACCTCACCGCCTTCCTCAACGCTCTGGGCAGCGGCTCCAGCTCGGATCGTTCGCGTCGCGAGTATGGGGCCCTCACTCAGCAGGTCATGTACAACGTGGGCGAGATGCGCGCCATGCCTGCGCAGCCTACCATGCCCGGCTACGGCACCGCGGCGACGGGCGTGACGGCGGAGGACCTGTTCCTGTACCCGCTTCAGAAGGTAACTCTGGCCAGGGACCACACCGGCTACTATCCCCTGTTCAGCGAGAAAGTCGCCTATGAGCACGTCTACGAGTGGGAGATTCCCGACTATGTCACCGAGCAGGAGCAGTACCGACGCACCGAGCAGCCCCAGGGCACTCCGCAGGTGGTCTGGCACAGCTTGCGCCTGACCAACTCCACCCAGCTGCCCTGGACCACCGCTCCCGCGGAGACCATGCTGGAGGGCCAGATTCTCGGCCAGGCGATGATGCCTTATACCCCGCCGGGTGGCGAGGCGCTGGTCAAGATCACCCAGGCCACCAGCGTACATGCGGCCGAGAATGAGCTGGAGACCAACCGCGAGGTCAATGCGCTGCAGCGCTATGGTTATTCCTACGACCGCATCACGGTCGAGGGCAAGCTCCTGCTGCACAACTTCAAGGACGAGGCGGTCACGGTCAAGGTCACCAAGACCGTCACCGGAGAGGTGCAGACCAGCACTCCGGAGGCCAAGGTGGATAAGCTGGCCAAAGGACTACGCGCGGAGAACCCTCGCAGCCGGCTGACCTGGGAGATACCTCTGGCCGCCGGGGCCGAGACGGAGATCACTTACCTCTACCGGGTCCTGATCCGGCGGTAGCCCGTGGGGCAGGCAGGAGCGCCGGGCATTCAGAACTAGCTCCGTGGCGGGGAGGGGGGCTGGCGGGACTCGTGGACCTGGAGATAAGAAAGAACGTGGGCGATGAGCACGATGGCCCCCATCAGAATCAGTCCCGCCCAGAGTACCGCGCGGTTGTAGTGGAACTCGCGCAAGAGCTTCCCGGTGGTTTCCCAGAGCAGCGCAGCAGCGATGATGCCCACGGACAACGCGCTCAGACAGGAGCCGGGCGCCGGTTGATCCACGGGGACGCCGCCCCGCAAGTCAGTGGGCGGCATGCCCAGCCGCGGGCCGGGCTGCTCCTCGGGCGCGGGGTTCTCCCACCAGGCCAGCAGGAGCTCGGCTAGCCGGCGGGTGTTCTCATTCGCTACCTGGAGCCGGTCGCCCTCCCGCGAGGCGAGGGTGAAGACACGTCCTGGGTCCCCGCTCCCATGCCAGTAGAGGGCCACCCGCACCGGAGTGAGCGGCTGGGCCGGCTCTTCGCCCAGTGCCAGAAGCCGGATGTCGTCCACGGCCTGTCGCGGGAGGCTCCAGGAGTAGCGGTCTCCCCGGTAGATCAGGCTGTTACCCTCGGCGTTCAGGAAACCGACGTCCAGGTCGGTCTCCCCTTCCCAGGAGCGAATCTCCGCGCCGGGGGAGAAGCCAACGAACTCCCCCGCCGCCTCGGCGCCCAGACGATGATGCAGTTCGCGGCGCAGCTCGGTGTTCCCCAGCAGCGCCACCCGGCCCTGCAGCAACCATAGTAGCATGGCCGCCAGGGCGATGAGTGCCGCCGCCATGAGCGTGCCCACGTGCGTCTGCTCCAGGTCCGGGAGCAGGTCCAGGATCAGGAGACCAGTCATGAAAGGCAGCGTCCCGGCCAAGAACAGCACCAGGCCGGCCAGGTTGCGCTGACGGGACCGGCGACGAGCGTTAAATACTGGCGTGGTCATAAGTAAGATTGAGTGCCACCCGCAACCCCTGGAAGCTGCAGACCTCGGCTCTACATCTCCATCCTGGCCGGAAGCCAGACTCCCATGAACTCGGCGACCAGCGCCGGGAAGTCTTCCGCCGCCACCTCGCCATGCGTTTCGCAGCGCGGTCCGCAGCCCTGCAGCTCGTAGGCTTTTTGCGTCGCGGAGAGGACGGGCTCTACCCCCGCTGTCTCCTGCGTGCCGGCCGCCAGCAGTGGACGTGGCGCCACCGCCCCGAGGAGGTCGGGCAGATCCGCTATCGGCAGCAGGCCCGGGACCAGCCAGTCATCTCCTCGGGACGAGCCCTGCAAGCAGTTGGTACGTATCAGATACGCGGCGAGGCTCTCCAGCAGGCCATGGAACACAGCGGCCTTGAGCTCCGCAGCCAGCAGCGCGGCCAGCAGCGCAGGCCACAGTGCCCCCCCCAGACCCACGATCCCCACCTGGCCGGGAGGCGTCTCCGGCTGGGTGTGCAGGTAGGCCAGCAGCGCCAGGGCCTCGCGGGCCTGCCAGGCGACCAGCGAGTCCCCCTGTGCAAGCAGCGTCTCGCTGAGGCCGGCCTCGTCACCGGCGCGTTCCCCACAACCGGGGAGATCGGGGATAAGCGCGCGCAAGCCATGCTGGCAGAGGGTTGGCCCCAGTGCGGTCTCTGTCTCTGGGCTCAGTTCCCCGGCCAGGGCCGCCTTTCCCGCGCCCTCGCGTGCCAGGACCAGTACCGCCGGGGAGATCTCAGGTGGGGGGTCAGGCGTCAGCAGGTAAGCGGGAACGGCCAGGTCCGGAGCCACCGCCAGCGCCAGACGCGCCCGCGTGTACCCGGTGCCTTGCTCCTGGTCCAGCAGCCGGGCCTCGGGAGTCGGCAGTGTTCCGGGGAGGGCGATCAGCCGCGCCAGGCGCTCGGCCAGCGCCGCGCGCCAGCCGGGAAGGTCCTCCGTCCAGGGGGCACGCAGCGCCAGCTCGGCCGGCTTCGCCCCCAGGGACCGCCTCAGATGCTCCCGCAGCGAGAAGTTGTAAGGAAATCCGACAGGTTGCGCCACGGCTTCCACCCTGAGGTGTGTTTCGCGCCCACGGCGGCAAATCCTCTTCCTCTCCACGCCATTCCCAGCAGGGGCCGCCCGCGCACCACTCCCGACCTATCACTCCCCCTGGAGGGGCCGCACGACTGAAGGCGCTCTGCGCGTCAGGAGGCCTGCCCCCTCTGCCTAATCCTATCCCCCTCTCCCCAGCCGCAGGCGCGGGGAGAGGGGGACCGGCGGCCACCTGGTGGCCGCCCAGGGGGTGAGGCCCTCTGCCACCGAGTCGAAGGGCGGGTGGGGTGCTCACGGCCCCGCGGTCTGCCACCACCCCCGTTGAAGCAGATAAGTGCCAGCGGCCAGGAGGTCTGGCCGGCTTTTGGCGGAAGAGAGTAGACGGGAAAGGCTGGCGCGGCGCTGGAGAGTAACCGCTGTCACCGTGAGGCGCTGACTGCTGACTCGCTGGTCACTATTATGCCGCCTCTCATTCTACAAGTAACCGAAACGGCCACCGGGGGAGTCGGCCGGCACCTGCGCGACCTGCTGACCGGCCTGGACCCCGCGCGTTTCCGTCAGGTCGCGATCGTCTCGTACGATCGCACCCCACCGGGTTGGGAGGAGGGACTACCATGGCCGGTGCGGCGGATCGAGTTGCGCCGCAATCTGCATCCCCGCGCGGACCTCAGGGCCTACCGGGAGCTACTGGCGGTGATGCGGGAGTTGCAGCCGGACCTGGTGCACGCCCACAGTTCCAAGGCTGGGTTTCTCGCGCGGCGGGCGGGCTGGAAGCTCGGCCTCCCGGTGATCTACACGCCGCATGTATTCGCCTTCCAGGCCTCCGCCTGTCCCCTCCGTCGCCGGCTGTACATGTGCCTTGAGCGGCGGGCGGCGCGCTGGGGGCGAACGATCATTGCCGTGAGCGAGGCTGAACGCCGGGAGGCCCTCGAGCGCCTGCATTGCGCTCCGGAGCAGGTAGCCCTGATCCCTAACGGCGTCCGTGCCGAGGACTACCGGCACCTTCCGGGGCGCTCTTATCGCACGCTACTGGGCCTGTCGGAGGAAGCCGAGGTGCTTCTGGCGGCAGGGGAGCTCCGTCCACAGAAGGATTACTCCCTGCTGCTGCGGGCCCTCGCCCTGCTCGACCGCCCGCGGTTGCGCTGTCTGATCGCTGG
>JAAYIR010000201.1 GCA_012523355.1 candidate division WS1 bacterium | reverse complement strand
TTCCCCTCGCCCTGCAGCCCAATTCCGTTGACCGTAGCCAGCGCTCCGTTGTCCATCCGGCACACGATTACCGCCGCCATGTCCTGACGGCGCGTGGTCATGCGCTGCCGGCGGAAGTCTTTGGGGTAGGGGATGGACTGGGCGCTCACGCTGACCGGCATGGTGTCGGTGACGTACATCAACGGCCCCAGCCCGTGCGTGCAGTAGTAAGTGGAGGGCAGCCAATTGCGCCAGTGGTTCATCCCCGGTGAGAGGGAGTTGCTCCAGTCGGAGGGACCGGGGTGAATGTACTCCCCCTCGCAGAAGCGCACCTCTCCGATCTCTCCGCCCTGGTACAGCCGCCGCATCTCCTGGTTGTACGCCGAGAAAGGATAGTTCTCAGCGAACATATAGACGCAGCCACTCTGCTCCCACGCCCGGGCCAGGGCTACGGCCTCTCCCAGGGTCTTGGCCGCGGCACATTCCGACAGCACGTGCTTCCCCGCCTGCAACGCCTGGATCGCCAGTGGCGCGTGCTGGTGGAAGTAGTTCGCCAGCATGACCGCGTCCAAGTCGTGCTCCAGCATGTGCTCGAAGCGGGTATAGGTGGCTACTCCCAGCTCATCGCCTACCTGCCGCAGGCGTTCCTCCCAGGTATCGCACAGCGCTACCAGCTCCATGCCCACTTTGGGCCCCAACTGTGCGTAGTTGCTCCCTCTCCTCACTCCCACGATTCCCAGACGAATCGGACGTTCAGCAGCCATGGCACGCCTCCTCAGAGCAGTCTGCCAGGCACGTACTCGTCCCTGGCCGGTCTCTGTTTCGCCCCTCAGACCAGCCCGCCCTTCAGGCTCAGGCCTCCATGATCAGGTCATCCACCGATTTCCCCGCCGGGATCATCGGCGTCACGTTAGCCTCCGGCCACACCCGGAAGTCCACGAATACGGGCCGATCGTTGATCTCCATCGCCCGCTCCAGCACCGGACGCACCTCCTCCACCTTGGTTGCATGCAGACCCTCTGCGCCAAAGGCCTTCGCCAGCGCCACGAAGTCCGGGTTGCCAGGCTCCAGGTGGGTGGCGCTGTAGCGCCGGCCATAGAACAGCTCCTGCCACTGGCGCACCATGCCCAGATAGCCGTTGTTCAGGATCGCCACCTTCACCGGCAGTTTATGCTGCACGGCTGTCGCCAGCTCCTGTATGTTCATCTGTATGGAGCCGTCGCCAGCGATGTCCCACACCACCGCGTCCGGGTTCCCGATCTGGGCGCCGATCGCCGCCGGGAAACCATAGCCCATCGTTCCCAGGCCCCCCGAGGAGAGGAACTGGCGCGGGTGGCTCACGGCGTAGTACAACGCCGCCCACATCTGGTTCTGCCCCACCTCCGTGGAGATGATCGCCTCCCCGCCCGTCACCTTCCACAGCTCCTGGATGACGAACTGCGGCGCGATCAGCCCCTCCGGGGCCGGTTTGTAGCTCAACGGAAAGTCCCGCTTCCACTCGGCGATCTGCTCATGCCAGGCCGTGAGATCCTGCTTGCGTACCAGCGGAAGCAGCTTCTCCAGTGCCAGCCGGGCGTCGGCCTCTATCGCCAGATGTGGCTTGATGATCTTGTTCAGCTCCGCCGGGTCAATATCAATGTGAATGATGCTGGCCCGCGGCGCAAATTTCTCCAGGTCTCCGGTCACGCGATCACTGAACCGCACCCCTACTCCCACGATCAGGTCGGCGCCATTGAGTGCCTTGCTTGCACAGGCTGTGCCATGCATTCCGGGCATGCCCACCGACAGCTCATGGGTCTCCGGGAAGGCGCCCTTGCCCATCAGGGTATTGGCTACCGGAATGCCAGTTTTCTTGGCCAGCTTCACCAGGGCCGGGCTGGCCCCGCTGCTGATGATCCCTCCACCCACGTACAGCACCGGACTGCGGGCGGCGTTAATCATCTCTGCCGCCCGTCGCAGCAATCCCGGATCTCCTTCCCGCAGCAGGCGGTAGCCCGGGAGTAAGGCCTCGGGCTGTTCAGGCCGCTCAGGGAAGACCGTCGTGGCTAGTTGCAGGTCTGAGGGAACATCCACCAGCACTGCCCCCGGGCGTCCGGTCCGCGCCAGGTAGAAAGCCTCGCGCATCACGCCAGCCAACTCCCGAACCTCTTTTACCAGTTAGTTGTGCTTGGTCACGGGCATGGTCGCCCCCCGGACGTCCGCCTCCTGGAAGGCGTCCTTGCCGATCACGTTAGTGCGCACCTGTCCGGTTATCGCTACCACCGGCACGGAGTCCATGTTGGCGGTGCACAGACCGGTCACCAGGTTCAGCGCCCCCGGACCGGAGGTGGCCGAGCACACGCCCACTCTGCCGGTCGAGCGGGCATAGCCGTCCGCCATGTGCGCTGCCCCCTGCTCATGTCGGGTCAGGATTTCACGCAGCTTCCCCGCCTCAACGTACCGGTAGATCTCATCATACAGCGGGATGGTGTTACCCCCGGGAATGCCAAAGATGGTATCCACGCCTTCCTCCAGGAGTACCTCCAGGATGACCTGGGCTCCGGTCAGGGTGCGAGGCTTGGGCTTAGGTTTGGCTTTCGATCGGCTTGACGTTCCAGACTTGGTTGGCATGTTGTTCCTCCGAGATCTTGAGGCGACTCCATACTCCCCCCCGCCCGGGGGAGGGGTCTGTGCCGTTTCCGTTGTAGGGGCGGCAATTGCGCGTCTGCGCGCAGTCTCCGCCCGCCCAGCTTCATTCCATCACTGCGCCTTGGGCTGCGCTGCTGACTTGCCTGGCGTACCGTGCCAGCCAGCCCTTGGCGATCTTGGCGGTCGGGGCTTCCCAGGCTTCCCGGCGCCGGGACAACTCCTCCTCCGTAACCAGCAGGTCCAGGCGACGGGCCTCGAGATCCACCTCGATCTCATCCCCCTCCTGCACGAGCGCCAGCGGGCCGCCCGCTGCAGCTTCTGGAGAGACATGGCCAACGCAGGGGCCTCGCGTGCCCCCACTGAACCGCCCGTCGGTGATCAGCGCGACCGATTCTTCCTTCCCCATGCCCGTCAGCGCTGCGGTGGGGTTGAGCATCTCGCGCATCCCCGGCCCCCCTCGCGGCCCTTCGTAGCGTACGATGGCCCAGGAACCGTCGGCAATCTTGTCCGCCAGGATGGCCGCCATGGCCTCCTCCTCGCTGTCGAAGCATACCGCTGGCCCCCGGAAGTGCCGCATCTTGGGCGAGACCGCGGATTGCTTGATGACCGCGCCCTCAGGACACAACGAGCCGCGCAGGACCGCAATGCCCCCCTCCGCCCGGTACGCGTTGTCCAACGAGCGGATGACCTCCGGATCGGTGACCTGGCCCTCGCGGGCGATCTCCCGTATGTCCTTGCCATTGATGGTATCCGCCGGCTCGATCAGGTCTTGCAGGACGTTCAGTACCGCCGGGATGCCGCCGGCCCACTCCAGGTCCTCCATCATGTGCTCTCCCGCCGGGCGTAGATACGCGATCTGCGGTGTCTGCCGCGAGACCTCGTCGAAGGTCTCCAGTGGCAGTTCCACGCCGGCCTCATGGGCAATGGCCGCCAGGTGCAGGCACGAGTTAGTCGAGCCGCCCAGCGCCATGTCCACGCGAATGGCATTGCGTAGCGCCGCCAGCGTGAGTACCCTGCGGGCGGTCAGGTCTTCCTGGACCAGGTCCATGACGCGTACGCCGGAGTCATAGGCGATCCGCGCCTTCTTGGCGCTCCCGGCTAACGCCGTGCCGCAGCCGGTGAGGCTGAGGCCCATGGCCTCGGTCAGGCAGGCCATGGTGTTGGCGGTGTACAGGCCCTGGCACGAGCCTTCTCCGGGGCAGGCCTCCAGTTCTAGCTCCACCAGTTCCTTCTCGGACATGGTCCCCGCTTGGACTCGCCCCACGGCCTCAAAGGTGTCATGTACCAGGTCCAGGCGCCGTCCTTGCAGGCGACCCGAGAGCATGGGCCCGGCGGTGACCACGATGGCAGGAATATCCAGCCGTCCCGCAGCCATGATCATCCCCGGCGTGATCTTGTCACAGTCGGTGAGCAGTACCAGACCGTCGAAGGCATAGGCCTCCGCCATGGACTCCACCGCATCCGCGATTAGCTCGCGTGAGGGCAGAGAGTAGAACATTCCGCGGTGGCCCATGGCCACGCCGTCGCAGATGGCCATGGTCCCGAACTGTGCCCCGACGCCGCCGCCGGCAGCGATGCCCAGCTCAATCGCGCGGGCCAGGCGCTGCATGCCGACATGTCCGGGCACCAGGTCCGAGTAGGCATTGGCGATGCCGATGAAGGGCTTGTTCAATTGCCCACGGGTGAAGCCGCAGGCATGCAGCAGCGCCCGCGAGGGGGTCTGTGTCAATCCAACTTTCGCTCGATCCGAACGCATCTCTGTCACTCCTTATCTTGATAGGGCGCGCGTCTCGTCGCCTGCCCTCAATACCCAAAAGCCCCCTCGTCCATCACGGGACGAGAGGGCTTGATTGCTCTCGCGGTACCACCCGAGTTCTCCGTGTGGACTGACGTCCCTACGGAACTCTTTGCCGGAACGGGTCGTTGCGACCGATTCCGTAACGCGGTAACGGGCGTACCCGGCAGGTCCTACTTGGCGAAACCGTTCAGTCCTGCGGCTCGGGGGCGACTTTCGGTGGCTCGTCGGCGCCGGCACTTTCACCTCTTCGCCGGCTCTCTCTAGCCTGGAGTTGCACCTACTCCTCCCCGTCACAGCCTTGCGGTATAGATTGGACCGCAACTATACAGCATTCACCCGCGCTCGTCAAGACCCGCAACGCGGGCTCGGTTTACTCCGTCAGCTTCTCGATGCGCGCCTGCACCTCTGCCTGGAAGCGCGCGATTCGCTCCGCCACGTAGTCGAAGGGAGCAAGCGTCTCCTCCTGGATCAGCGGCGTCAGGTCCATGGCGAAGTTTAGACCGGTCGTGATATCCACCCCATGCGACTCGAAGTACGTGGCGTGCGCCCGGCGGCGCCCCATGGTTGCGAGATCATAGCGCTTTCCACCGGCCACCGAAGAGTCGAACACCCCGACCAGCGACTGAGCTAGGTTCTCATGCTCGCTGACGTCCAGGGCTACCTTCTCCTCATCCACTACCCAGTCTAGGTCGCGCCAGACCTCGCAGCCCAGGAGTTGCTCCGGTCGCTGCTCCGCGGGGAGCTCGCGTAGCGCGGCGATGGTGCGCAGCGCTGAGGCCACGTGTGTGTCATGCTTGTCCGCCAGGTTGTGCACGTACATCACTCGTGGGCTGGTCGCGTTGATGATGGCCTGCAGGTCCTCGATGACCTGTGTCTCCGTCGGCGACTTCACTATCGCGCTGGGGAAGTCCAGTTGCGCCTGGAAACTGTACTCTCCCATGTGTGCGGCCTTCCTCTGTTCCAGCCGCCGCACGTACTGCATCTGCTCGTCGGTATAGTCGCCGTACAGCCCGGCGCGCGGGTTCCCTGCTCCGTTGGTCACCACCACTCCACCATACCACACGTCGGACTGGCCGAAGCCCGCCAGGATGCCGTGGTAGCTCATGATCTCCAGATCATCCTGATGAGCGCCGATGCCCAGGTGGGTGGTACGCGCCAGCGCCTCGGCCTCCGGTGTTCCGTCAGGAATGTACAGTTCTGCCTTGGGCATATGAAATTGCATAGTTGTATTCCTTCTTTCCGAATCGCATCGTCTCCGTAGGGGCGAGAATTCAGTGGCTGCGCTGCCTCTCCGCCCGCACACACCTCTTTCCGCCCTGCTCTACGGACCCCGGGTGGACGCCTGCCCTAATCTAGTGCCGGCAGGCTGGCGGCCGCGATGGCCTGCCCCACCCGGCGCGCCTTCTCGTCCGGCAGCTCCACCTTCAGATCCGCCAGCTTCGGGAACTCCTCGCTCAGAACCCGGTGGGCTTCCTCGACGATGATTGGCCCGCCCTCCCCGGAGGTCACCCGCCCCATCAGCAGGACATAGCTGAGGTCGTAGAGGTCTGCATACTGCGCGATAGCATACCCCAATTGGCGTCCGGTGCTCACGTACACCGGCACGGCCCGCTCGTCGCCAGCGTCCATCGCTGCCTGAAGAACCTTCAGCTTCTC
>JAAYIR010000027.1 GCA_012523355.1 candidate division WS1 bacterium | reverse complement strand
TTACGCCCTACCATTTCCACTACTCCAAGATGGAGGACATTATCAACCGCGGCGGCGGCGACCTCATGATTCAGGTCTACAACGCCACTGAAGCCTATCGCCTGGCAGACACGCCGGTGAAAGTGGACGTGGACGGCTGCCGTTCGACCGTGCCCGCCGGAACTATCTTGCGGCTGCGTCCCGGCGAGAGCATTTCCCTGCCCACCTACATGTACCACCAGTTCTGGGCCGAGGGGGCTCCGGTGCTTAGTGGCGAGGTCTCTGCGGTAAATGACGACAACGTGGACAACCACTTCCTGGAGGAAGTGGGTCGTTTCCCGAAGATTGAAGAAGACGAGCCGCCCTTGTACCTCTTGTGCAACGAGTACCCGCCGGCTCCCTAGCCTTTCTTGGCTAACGTCCTCTCCATTGTCCCGGTTCGGCGGTCTCCAGGAGATCAATGATCTGTGCATAGTCCTTGATCCCGGCCGTCGTCCCGGGTGCCGGGGTGGCAATCCCCCCCAGGGCGTTGGCAAAGCGGGTGGTCCGCTCCAGGTCCCAGCTCTGTAAGTACCCATACAGGAACCCCGCCACAAAGGCATCTCCCGCTCCGCTACCGTCCACCACCTCGACGGGGTAGGCGGGCACGCGCAGTTCCTCCTCCGGGGTACGCACGTAACTACCTTCCGGCCCCATCTTCAGGCCCACGATCTCGACCCCTGCGTCCAGGAACGCCTGGGCCGCTTCTTCCGGTCGGTCCCTTCCCGACAGCTCCTGGGCCTCCGGCAGGCTGGGCAGAAAAATATCTGTATATGGCAGAAGTGGCCCCACGGCCGTCATCCATACGCCGCGGTCATCCCAGGCCGTATCCACGCAGGTGGTCACGCCTGTCGCCTGCGCAGCCGCCAGGATCTCCGCCTGCGGCTCCCCATCGAACCCCGGCATCAGCAGCACCCCGCCCAGGTGCAGAATCTTGGCCTTCTGGATCGCGCTGAGGTCGAGTTTTGCGGGGTCAATGTGGCCGTTAGCCCCAAAGCAGTGGATGAAGGTCCGCTCTCCGGCGCTGTCTATTATGATGAGTGTGGTCGAGGTATTGGCAGCCTCGGTACGGCAGATGCCGCTGACATCTACGTTGTCTCGCCGTACGGCGTCAATGACCAGGTCCCCCAGCCCGTCCATGCCTACGCAACCCTGCACGGCGGCTGAAACTCCCAACCGAGCCAGAGCCACCGCGGTGTTGGCCGCGCAACCTCCCAAGCCGATCCCTGTCTCTGCCACGACCCCCAGGCGTCCTCGCTGTGGCCATTCATCAACTGGCCGCGCCCAGATATCAGCCACCATGATTCCCAGACAGACTACTTCAGGCATTTCTAGAGCTCCCTCCGACTGGGCTCGTCTCGGTCCTGCTTTACCCCTCTGCTTGCCGGGTCTCAACCTCCAGACGTCAGGAGAACGGCCAGAACCGTAGGAGCAGCAGGGCGGTGAGGGCGCCGCAAGCCCTCACCGTTGCCCAGTCAGGGACTGATATTCGCCACGCGGGCCCCAATCCCCTACCATAAGGGGCATGCGGTCTTCCCGCGTGCATACCGCCCCCGGCTCTTGTTCCTATCTCCTTCGCGGGTCTTCCACCGGGGTTAGGGGTGACGCTGCACCACGACGCTCAGGCTTCCCGTGTTTTCGACGTACTTGATGTCGTACTGCCAGACCCGTACCGGGACGCCCGTGCCCACGTAGTAGTATCGGTAGGTGTGCGTCGTGAGGGACGGAGTGTGTGGCGCCCAGGTGACGCCGTCGGCCGTGCCTATCCATGCCGGCTCCAGAGCGTCTATCTGCAAGCTCTTGGACTCGGTCCAGCGCAAACCGTCCCCACTCTCATACCAGGCCGCATCGGCCCGGCGGGTGCTCCCCCAGGGATACCAGACGCCGGAGGCCACGAAGCGGTATCGCTCACCTGTGGCTAGCGCCGGCGTCATAATCCCGACGTCGGAGGTCGAGGGGATGCTGAGCGTGGCGACATCAATCCATTCTGCGACCGTGACGGCACAGGCGGCTTGCTTGCCGGTTCGGCGCTCGCGCGCTTGTGCTGTCGTCAACCCGATACCCGCTGGAGTGACTTTGCCTCCGGCCTCCACCACGGCCACGGCTTGGTTGCTGCTGCTCCAGTCAAAGGCCGCCCCCAGCAGGAGATTGCCATCCGCGTCGTAGGCCTTGGCCTCCAGGGAGGTCGTTTCTTCCGGCACCAGCGTCACCGCCGTGGGGTTGACCACCACCGAGGTGCAGAGCGCCTCCGTGATCAGGTTGACATCAGTTTGTTGTCGTGCCAGCACGTTGATGGTTTCCGAAGCCTCAGCGATAACCTCGCCGGTTCCGTCTGTGCTCGCGAAACCCTGTGCCAGGACGTTCACCCAGCCCGCGGCCACGCCATAGATCAGGGTTGAAACCGGGCCGCCCGCCGGAGGGCTGACCAGAAGTCTTTCGATTTTCCATGCCTCTCCCGGAGCTGGTCCTGGAGTGCCCGGCTCAACTCCCGGGGTGAGCTTAATGCGAACGCTACGGGTAGCCTGGGGGAGGTCGGTCGGCTGCACCTCGCTCTGCGACGGGAAGATGACCTTCACGCCCACGGTCCCGCTCTCGGGCGAGACTGCGCCACTCCCGGCGCCCCCGCACCCTGCGAAGAAAATCGCCAGTAACCCGGAGAGCACAGCTAAGAGCCTGAGTCGCTTGTACATTTCCTCTCACCTCATTCTATCTCCAGACCGTTCTGGCAGTACCCTTCCGCTAGAAGGAAAGATTGCCGAAGTGCTTGGTGGCGCCAATGGCAAACTCCCAATCCTCGCCTTGCGCCTTGCGTACTCCGCCCAATCCGGTCCAGCCTTGGCCGGCGTCCACGTATGCCAGGGCGGTCCATGCGGAGGGGAAGTGCTCTCGCTGAGCCAGTTCCACATATAAGTCCATGTTTGCCAGTTGGTACAGGCTGGGGAAGTAGGCGCCGAAAGTCGCCAGCTTGCGTCCCTGGGGGTCTACCCCGGCCTCGACATAGGTGTCCATGTAGCCGGGTAGGAGAGGTAACACCAGGTCTGCGCTCCAACCCCAGTCCTCGTGGCGTTCGCGCAGCGCCGTCACGCCGAGCTGCCCGCCCAGGACGGGCGCATACGCCCGCGCCAGCCAGCCGCTGCTGTGCAGTGGCGACTGGGTGGGAGTTCGGAAGTCCTCTACCCAGGCTCCGTACGCTGAGAGGGGCTGCCCATGGTAGTTCACCGCCGCCCCGTCAAAGTGAATCGCCCCAAACAGCGACCCCAGCGGGCTGTTGTTGACGGGTCCCAGCAGATAGCGTTGCCTTCCCAGGGTGACGTCGAACTTCTCCTGTCGGTTGACGATGAAGAGATCGCTCACGAAAGTGTCGGGGTCAGACTTGAAGTCCGTGGATACCTGCAGGCCCAGTTCGCCATAGTACTGCCCGGATATCGCCGACGCACGGCCCCAGATCCCGCCAAATCCCTGGTCGCCCATGGCAAAGGCCGCCACATCCACCTGGCCCGGCAGGGCATAGAACTCCTTGCCGAGTTCGCGCGGTGCGACCTGAGAAAGTGGAGCCAGGGCCAGGATCGAGGTGGAGACTGGGAACGGAGAGGCTCCCAGGCTCAGGGGCGCAGCCGATTGCACCACGACCCCCACGTCTCCCCGGTTCATGTCCCCCAGCCCAAAGGCGCTGCTGGCCGTACGGGTGGCGGATTCATTGTTCTTGAAGTCCTCGGCCACGGAGGTGCCGGGCGTGGATTGCACGACCACTCCCGGCCGTACCCTTATCCACCAGGGGAAGAGTCGCCCACTGCCAAACTCCGGTGGTAAGGCGGCCACCGGGGCTGTAGGGCCGCCCATCTGTGGCATGGTGGCCCCCTGCCCGGGACCCAGTGTCACGCGGCCCTCCGGTGATTCGAACTCGGCCTCTCCGAACCAGACATATACCTCATCCTCGGTCCGGGCTGGCTCGTCGCCAGGTTCAGTGGGTCCCCGGAACCATAGCCAGGTGCCCCTCACCGCAGCGGTCGAAGTCCCGCCCTCTACCGAGGCTCCGCCGCGCCCCGAGACAATCTGCACAAACACTTCGCCGGCCACCACCTTGACCCGCTTGCTCTCAGGGTCAACGATGACGCAGTCGCTGCGAGCTCCCATGCGCACGCGGCTTCCGTCGCCAAACTGAATCTCGCACGCTGAGCGCTTGCCCGTGCGCACCCGGCTGCCTGCCGGCAGCCTGGAACCCACCGCGCTCTTCTGCCAATCCCCGCTCGAACCGGCCCGGTGGGTAACGGACAGCACCCGGGCGCTGATCTTTGCCTGCTCAGCCTGCAGGGGCTGAGCCAGCACCGTCGCTACCACTCCCACCAGACCCCACGCCAGTGCCTTCCAGGGTCTGTCTGTCCCTCTCTTCATGGTTACCGACCTCCCTCACCGTGTATAGAAGCATTGCTTCGTCGCGTCCGCGGATATCGGTTTCCCCCAGAGGCACCAGTTCATAGCCGTCTCCGACTTGCGCCGCGGTATCACCGCTCAGGACAATCTGCGTGCCAAATTGCTTGTTGATGCCCTCCAGGCGCGAGGCCGTGCTCACCGTGTCGCCCATCACCGTGTACTCCAGGAGTTGCTCGGAGCCTACGTCGCCCGCCACCAGCTCACCCGTGTGCAGCCCTACGCGCACGTGCATGACCCACTCCGCATCTCCGGCCTGTTCCGCCAGCACCTGCATGCGCTGCACAAACTCAACTGCGGCCTCCAGTGCTCGCCGCGCGTGGTCCGGCTGAGGTACCGGATCCCCAAACACGGCCATGACCCCGTCACCGATGAACTTGAGGATCGTGCCCCCGTGCTTGCGCATGACCTCCGAAGCCACCGAGAAGTACTTGTTGATGCGTTCCACGACTTTCTCCGGAGCAGTCGAGTGACAGAACTTCGTGAAGTCCTGCAAGTCCGAGAACAGCACCGTACCCACCAGTCGCCGCCCTCCGACCCTGGTCAAACCGGGAGAATCGAGGATGACCGCCAGTACCTCCGGTGACACCCGCCGCGACCAGGCCTGTCGCAGTTGACGTTGGGCCCGCTGGGCCGTCAGCTC
>JAAYIR010000200.1 GCA_012523355.1 candidate division WS1 bacterium | reverse complement strand
TGATGAAGGCCGGCGAGACGTGATAGGGCGCGCGGCCCTGGCGGTAGCCGATGACCTTCTGCACGGTGCCCTCGGAAAGGAGGGCGCGGCAGGTGTTGCGGAGTTGTGATTCGGTTGCGTTAGGCATAGTTCTGGTAACACAGGCTTTACGGCCTGTCGTCTCACGCGGGCGGAGATTGCCCGCAGACGGGCAATTCTCGCCCCTACACGGAAACGACGCAGATGACAGGCGAGACGCCTGTCGCACATGTCAGCCTCCTACGGGGAGGCCTCCTCGGATTCCTCAGCGTGCTCGGGGCAAGGCTCCGACTCCGGCATGCTCTCCAGCATCTGGACGATCTCGTCGAGCAGAACGAACTTGTCTGCCAACTCGGGCTTGTAAGGGCCAAGAGGGCGGACGGCTTCTGTGATCTCCTCAATTAGGTGTGCGAACTCCGGGCCCTCGGCGGCGGAGACCCAACGGAACCAGAAGCGTTCGGACGGGACTCCGGCGAACTGCAGCAGTTGGTTGAGCATCAGCATGCGGCGGCGGGCGTAGAAGTTGCCTTCGGCGTAATGGCAGTCACCGGGATGGCAACCCGCGACCAGCACCGCGTCGGCGCCGCGCTCGAAGGCGCGCAGGACATACAGTGGGTCAATTCTCCCGGAGCAGGGCACGCGGACGATGCGCACGTTCGAAGGATAGTGAATCCGTGAGGAGCCAGCGAGGTCCGCGCCAGCGTAGCTGCACCAGTTGCAGAGAATGGCAACGAGACGCGGCTGCCAGGCCGTGCCGGAAGGCGATTCGGTTTTCGGTTTGTTTGAGGTGGCCATGATCATTGATCAGTCGCGGGCGGCGCTGAAGTAGCCCCCCTACAGGCAGAGGGTGTCTAGCTCCGCCAGGACTTCCTCGTCGGTGAAGCCCGCCAGATTCGCGCAGCCAGAAGGACAGGCCGCAGCGCAGGTGCCGCAGCCCTTGCACAGGCCCTCGTTGACCTGTGCCACCTTGCGCTTCTCGTGGGTCTTGGGGTCCTCGATCTCCACCTCCTCGATGGCGTTGAAGGGGCAGACCCGTACGCAGGTTAGACAGCCCTGGCAGAGATCCACGTCAATCATCGAGACCACCGGCTCAGAGAGCAGATGATCTCGTGAGAGCAGGTCCACGACCTTGGCCGCGGCAGCGCCGCCGGAGGCTACGGACTCCGGAATGTCGCGCGGGAAGATGCAGCCCCCGGCCAGGAAGATGCCGTCGGTAAGCGTCTCGGCGGGACGCAGCTTGGGATGGGCCTCGGTCAGGAAGCCGTACTTGTCGGTCTGGATGTTCATCTTGCGCGCGAGTTCCTTAACGTCAGTGCGTGCGAGAAGCGGCGTGGCGAGGACCACCAGGTCCGCATCGATCTCCACCTGCCGGCCCAGCAGCGTATCGGCCCCCCGAACTAGTAGGTGGTCGCCCTCAGGCACAATCTCAGAGACGCGGCCTCGGACATAGTTGGCCTGGAACTCATCACGCACGCGGTCAATGAACTCCTCATAGCCCTTGCCCCCGGCGCGAATGTCAATGTAGAAGATGTAGACCTGTGCGTTGGGCAGTTTCTCCTTGAGCAGGAGCGCGTGCTTCGCGGTGTACATGCAGCAGACCTTGGAGCAGTAAGCTACGCCCTTCTCCGGGTCGCGCGAGCCGCAGCACTGGATGAAGACGATGGACCTGGGTTCTTCGCCCTCCTGCTTTTTCGCATCCCAAGTGGAGGGGCGGACGATGTGGCCGCCGGTGGGACCAGAGACGTTTATCATGCGCTCCAACTGCAGGCCGGTGATGAGGTCCGGGTGCTCACCGTAGCCGTACTCACCATAGATTTTGCCCCCCTCGACGTCGAAGCCAGTGGCGACGACGAGGGCGCCCACCTGTTCAGTGATCAGCTCGTCCTGGTCCTCGTAGTTGATGCACTGCTTGGGGCAGGCTTTGGCGCAGGCGCCACAGCGGCCCTTGGTGAGGTAGATGCAGTGCTCCTTGTCTATGACCGGGACGTTAGGCACGGCCTGCGGGAAGGGGCGGTAGATGGCGGTACGCGGGCCCAGTTCGGCGTCATATTCCG
The DNA here is from genome assembly GCA_012523355.1 of candidate division WS1 bacterium. Classification (GTDB taxonomy): domain Bacteria; phylum Armatimonadota; class Zipacnadia; order Zipacnadales; family Zipacnadaceae; genus Zipacnadum. The sequence goes on along the minus strand of JAAYIR010000200.1, from coordinate 4,095 downwards.
AAGGGATGGTCTTCACCGGGCACTTGGCCCAGCACTCGCCACAGCCCACGCAGGCGTCTACGTCCACATAACGTGCTTTCTTGCGGATGGTGACCTCGAAGTTGCCGACGAAGCCGTCCACCTTCTCCACCTCCGACCAGGTCAGCAGGCGGATGTTGGGGTTGGAGGCGACTTCGACCATCTTGGGCGTGAGAATACACGCGGCGCAGTCAAGGGTGGGGAAGGTCTTGTCGAACTGAGACATACGCCCACCGATGGAGGGCGACTTCTCGACCAGGATGACCTCGATCCCCGCGTCGGCAATATCGAGCGCCGCCTGGATGCCGGCGATGCCGCCACCGATGACCACGGCGCGCTTGGTGACCGGCAGCTCCTTGCGGGTCAGGGGCTGGTTGCGCTGGACCTTGGCTACCGCACTGCGCACCAGGTCCATCGCCTTCTCGGTGGCTTCCGACTTGTCCTCATGGACCCAGGAGACCTGCTCGCGGATGTTGGCCATCTCCATGAGGTAGGGGTTGAGGCCCGCGCCTTCCACGCAGCGCTGGAAGGTCGGCTCGTGGAGGCGGGGGCTGCAGGAGGCCACGACCACCGAATCCAGATTGTGCTCCTGGATGGCTTGGGCGATCAGGTCCTGGCCGGGCCCGGAGCACATGTAGGTATAGTCGGTGGCAAAGGCGACGCCGGGGAGCTTTCCGGCCTCCTCCGCGACACGCGGGCAGTCCACCACCTTAGCGATGTTGGTTCCGCAATGACAAACGAATACGCCGGTTCTAGGCATGGTTATCAGTTATTATTGGCAGTTGCCGTGAGGGGCCGGACAGAGACCGTATGCGCCTGGGGCGCAGACACGTATACAACCCCTACCCTTCCGAGTTTGGCACGGGGCCGACGTTCCAGGCACCGGCTTGGCAGGCTGTGCTAACGGACTAATGTTGCTTCTCTCCTACCAGAGTGGAGCTCAGCAGATGCCTTTGCGTGCCGAGCTTGGTCGGCTCCAGGCCGATAGCCGCGCCCACTAGCTCGCTCAGGTAGAACGACGGCAGGCAATCGGCGCCGGTCTGGCGGCTCTCCAGGTTCAATACGCACAGCGGGCAGGCTGCCACCAGGCAGTTGGCCTCGCCCTCGCGGGCGGAGTCCACAATCTTGGAGACGCGCTTCTCCACCGCGCGGGGCCGAGTGCTGGACAAGGACGCCCCGCAGCACTCCGTGCGCATGTTCCACTGGGCCGGATCGAGACCGATGACCTCCAGGATGCGCTCCATGCTTGTCGGCTGTTCAGCGTCGTCGAACTGCACGGCCTTGGGCGGGCGCAGCAGCAGGCAGCCGTAGTAGGCGCCAGGGCGGAGGTGGCTCAGGTCCACCTTCACCCGGGCCTTGATCTCGTCGAGATGTTCCACCAGAAGCTCCGGCAGGTTGACGATACGCATCTGCAGTGCCGCAGCGGGGACCTCCAGCTCCTTGGCCAGGGCGGGCTTCTCTTTCAGCTCCAGTTGGGTGGTTTTGAGGCGGTTATAACAGGCGGCGCAGGGCACCAGCATCATGTCCGCGCCGAGTTGAGCCGCCTGGCGCAGGTTGCGCGCGTTGAGTTCCACGTTGAGGCGGGGGCTGAGGACCCCGGCGGAGGTCGCTCCGCAGCAATTCCAGTCAGGGATCTCGACCAATGCGAAATCCAGGGCCTCCATCAGGGCTTCAGTGGACTCCGCCAGTTCTTTTCCGGTTGAGGCCGCAGAGCAACCAGGGAAGTAGGCGAGGGTCACCGGGCCTCACCTGCCCCATGTCCTGGTGGCGCGGGCGTCTCCCCCGCGTCTTCATGGGTGGTGGTGACGGGCGAGACGCCCGTCCTATCGGGACGAGGCTGGTCCAGTACCTGGCGGATCATGCGCCGGACTTCCGCGTTTCCCTTGATATACTCTGGGATCAGGTTGAGCTTGCCCCTGGCGAACAGCTTCATGCCGAGGGCCACGTCCTGAAGAAGGTTGCGCGTACGCAGCTTCAGCAGGCCCATCATGCCCAGTTCGTAGTTGCGGCCCAGGACGCTAACGGTGTCCAGAAAAGAGCGGTGAAAGGCGGCGATATCGGGCGCAGACTGCGTGCGGCCCTCGGCAAAGGCTTCGCTGGTGAGAGCCTTCATGACGTGGCAGAGGTCAATCCCCTTGGGACAGCGGGCGGCACAGGTCTCACAGCCGGCGCAGCACCAGATGGTGTGGGAGTCCAGGACCAGATCCTTGAGCCCGGCCTGCACGGCACGCATGACCTGGGAGGGCGTGAGGTCCATTTCCTCCACCATGGGGCAACCCGCCAGGCACTTGCCGCACTGATAGCACTGCCGCACGTCCTCGCCGCTGATTTCGCTGATGTGCTCAACGAAATCTGGCTCGGATTCAATAGTCTTGTCCTTCTCGAGTAAACGCATCAGAAGCTTCCCGTAACGCGCAAAACGAGCGCGGCGAGGTCGCGGAACCCTCCACCGCGCTACGCTATGGGTATTATACAGGATGGGGCAGGATTTGTCAGGTCGGGAGGGGGCTGTCCAGCTCATGGGGAATAGTGTGAAGAGGGGAGGAACGGAGGCCTCGCAATGCGAGTATTTGTTAACCACTGTCATATCATGCCGTCCGAGTGCATGCCGGAGGCAGGTGTGGAGGACCTGCTGCGGCTGATGGATGCCTGCGGGATCGAGCGGGCGGTCTGCTTCGCTCCCTTTGTCAGGCAGTTCGAGGAACTGGGTTGGGACGACCCCAATGTCTGGCTGGCCGAGCAGATCGCCGGTCAGGATCGCTTACTGGGCTTCGGTAACCTGGCGCCGCAGCGGCCAGAGTCACTAGAAACGCTCGCGCGGCTCCCGGAGTTGGGGCTTCGAGGCCTCAAGCTACATCCCGCTATCGAGCAGTTTGACCTGACGGATCCACAAGCCCTGGACTTCTATGCGGCGGCGGCGGAGCTGGGCTTGCCGCTCGACTTTCACAGCGGGCCGCATCACTATTCGCTGGCGGCGGGGGCCGTGCTAAAGCATGATGAGATCGCCTGGGCGGTGCCCGGTGCGGTGCAGATCATGGAGCACGCCGGTGGCATACCCTTCTACTACGATGCGCTGGCCGTGATCGGCAACACGTATGGAGAACACCCGCGGGTATACGCGGGGATTGCCAGTGTGCTCAATCCCAAGATTCGCTTGTGGCACCTGGGGGGCGAGCGGATAGAGGAGATGTCGCGCATACTAGGCGCGGAGGCCCTGATCTACGGACTGGACTTCCCGTACAACCGCACGGAGGAAGTACGGGCCGACCTGGAGATTTGTCGTTCACTGGACCTGGGTCCCGGGGGGCAGGAGGCGCTCCTGGGCGCGAATCTGGCGCGGCTGCTGAACGTCCCCTGGTGAGGGGATGGATTGCGAGGGAGGAAAGACATGGATAAATATGTGCAGGGACTCGTGCAGGAAGCGGCGGCGGTGGATGTACATAGCCATCAGGGCACAAATGGAGTGTGGCAAGCTCGCAGCGCCTGGGAGCTCTTGTCGTATCACTGGCTGGCGACCGACCTGCGCTGTGCCGGCTGTCCCGCCGAGTTGTTCCGGGAATCACACCTGGACGACCGGGATCGGTTCTGTCGGGCAGCTCCCTACGTGAAGGCGGTCCGCAACACCGTCAACTACTGGTGCTTCCAGAATATGGCCCGGGACTTGTACGGCTTTCGGGACGAGTACCTGGATGAGGGCAATTGTGACTGGCTTTTTGACGCCGTCGCAGAGAAAATAGAGGACACGAGTTGGGAAGTACGGGTACTAGACGCGGCGCGGGTGGAGCGTGTTTCGGCGGCCCGGGAAGCAACGCCGCGGCTGGCGGATCGCTACTTCCCTTACGAATATGGTGAGTATCTGATCTGTCCAGGGCACAGCGCCGATCCGGTGGCTTGTTTCACCCGGGTGGGTGAGAGCATCCAGTCCGCAGCGGACCTGGCCGCCGGGATCAGGGAGCGCATCCAGCAGCTCGTCAAGGACTACGGCGTGCGCGCGTTGCACATTTGGATTCCATTGACCTTCACTTACCGCCGGTATGAGGAAGGGCAGGTGCAGGCCGCCTTCACGAAGCAGCTTTC
>JAAYIR010000199.1 GCA_012523355.1 candidate division WS1 bacterium | reverse complement strand
TCAGCGGCAGGCAGGGTGGCATGATTGCCGCGGTTGGCCGCGGTGGCCAGGGCGGTGCTGGTGGCGCCCGCGGGATAGTCCTGGCCGGGGAGCTCGCCGTGAAAGACGGGCAGATCAGCAGGGAGGGTGGGGGCCAGGTCAGCATAGAAGAGCGCGTTGGTGCTGCAGATCAGCCGGGGATAAGTCCAGGTCTCGTTCCAGCGCTGGATAGTCTGCGCGTACTCGAGGGTGTACGGCGAGTTGTCACGGCTGCCACCGATAGAGGGCCAGCGCAGGACCGTATAGGGACAGCCTTGCGCGGCCAGCTCCGCCAGGCGCTCGGGGAGGCCCGGAAGGTTACCCCGGGCCGATCCCCCCGCCCCTACACCCGAATGCCAGAGCAGGAGGCGCTGGCCAGAGGGGGCCTCCCACCAAAAGGCACCGGGTACGCCGTGGGGGAAGAGGATCTGCTCGTCCCAGAAGCCTTGTAGCTCGAGGGCCTGCGACCAGGCCCAGTAGTTGGGGAGACCGGGGCAGAAGAGCCGGAGGCCAGCGCTGAGCAAGACCTGACACTGCCCCCAGCTCAGGCCGGGGACGTCGTTGTGCTCCGCCGTGAGCAGGGGCAGGCCATACTCGCGCTGAAGGCGAGCGGCGTGGTAAAGCGTGCGGGCCAGGGTTTCGGAGCCGCAGAGCTCGGGCGTCATGTTTCCGAAGAAGGCGGTCATCTCGAAGCGCCCGGAGCGGAGCAACTCCAGCAGGCGGGCCTTACGGGTCGGGGAGGCGGTCTGGAGGAAATGCCAGAGCGACCAGACATTCTCAAGAGTGAGCCGGAAGCGGGCGTCCTGGGGGTAGTCGTCGGTAGCGGCGGCCATGTCGAGGGCCTCGTCGAGATACCCGGCCATCTCGGGGAGGACCAGCGAAGCCAGCCCGGTGTATCCGACGTCGTGATGGGAACGCTGGACCACGTGGACCGTAAAGTGGGGCGGAGGTTGCCAGGGGACAAGGCGATGGTCGGCCAGGCTTCCGGCGGCGTGCAGGGAAAACTCGACGGTGGTGGGGGCCGAAAGCTCGTCCAGGAAGAAGTCATGTACCGACTGGCCGGAGGGGACCTGGCCGAGGTCGGCGGTAGTGGTCAGGCCAGCGGCGGAGGCGGTCAGGCCTGCGCCAAGAGGCGGGCCCGGATTCTCGACCGTGACGCGGACGAGCTGGCGAAGGCGGCTGCCCTCCCGCTGGAGACAGACGGTGGGATGGAGGTTGCCGAGGGTGAGGTCGGTGGGCATCGTGGGAGGCCTCCAGGCCGAGTGTACAGGAGAAAAACTTCGTTGGAGCAAGCGGGAATTCCTGCATGGCAGGGGGACAGGAGGGTGTTGAGCAAGGACGTAAGGGTCCGCGTGCCGGCCGACCATGGCCTCACCCCACGGACCGCAGACGGTCCGCTTCCCCTCTCCCCGCGCGGATTCTGCTCGAATCCGCTGGGGAGAGGGAGCAGAGGCCGCCGCGCGGCCGCCGGCCGGCGCGACGAATCGCGCCCCTACAGGGGAAGCAGCGGTAAGGGGCGAGGGACGTGACCCCGTCCTACGGATCCAGAGGACAGGCGAGAGGCCGGTCCTACTCTGCGGCGGTGTAGATGCGGAGGTTATCTATCCAGTCGCGGCCAAAGCCGTTCATCAGCGAGAAGGCATCCAGACCGGGCAGCCAGTCGGGGTCGGTGTGCTCCAGGCTAACCTGGCCGTCAACTACCAGCAGCAGGTGCGGCGGAGCGAACTGGGCGATGACGTGCTTGGTCTTGCCGATCTCCATGAAGGGGCCCTCGGCGTTGGCGAGCAGTTCCTTTTCTTGCCGCCAGAGGTGGTTCGACATGGGGGGATTCCAGCCGACAGTCATCATGTAGCCGGCGCCATTGACGTCACCCCAGAGCCGGCGGTTGCCGACCTGGTTGCGGGGGGTCAGGGTGAAGGCGATCAGGGAGGCGGGATCGCGGTCAGGCGCGCCAGTTAGATCACACTCGATGCGCAGCGGGGCGGAGACGGGGAAGGCGTAGGTCAGATACTCGAAGTAGCTGCTGGCCCCACTGGCCAGATGGCCGCTGCGCAGGGCCCAGCTTTGGCCCTCATACCAGGCCTGGGGTTCGTAGGGCACCCACTCCGGACCGAGTTTGTCGCGGTTGAAGTCGTCCTCGTAGACCGGCTTCCAATCGTGACCGCCGGAGAAGGGCAGGTCCGGGCCCTGGGGGAGGTCGGCCAGAGGAGGCGGAGTGAGGGCGGCGACCTGGAGGAGCTGGTCCGCGGGGACTATCTGCACGTCGCCGGGCTCTGCGGCAGGGGAGACCTCAACCTGGGCGCTGAGGCGCCAGGTATTGCCGGTCTGCGCGACGCCAATCAGAAGGACGTTGTCACCAGCAGGAAGCGTGCGGGAGACCTGGCGGGCCTGGTAGCGGTCGGGGGTGCCGATACGCTCGCCGTTAAGGTAAGTCACGCCAGCGGCGTAGGTGCTGCCCCCGGGAGGGTTGGTGGTGATGGCGACGGTGGTGGGCCGTTTGACGCGGAGGACCGCGACGCCGAAGGCCACCCCCTTCTCGTGCGGGCCATAGAGTTTGGTGAAGTCCACGATGTAAGGAGCGGTGGCCAGAGAGACAGGCTCCCAGCGGACCTCGCCCTCGAGACCTGGAGCCACGGCGGCCACGTCAAGACGGCGCTCAGGGGGATAGACTGTCTCGCCCAGGACACCGGGCTTCTCAGCCTCAAAGGGGCCGACGATCATCCACTGCGTGAGGTAATCGGAACTGCCGCGCGTGCCGAGCTGCAAGCGCCCGGCACCGTGCAGCGCCCAGCCATCGCCGGTGGCAGTGTAGGAGACGGGGATGTGAGGCTTACCCCAGGTGCCAACGGGGAGGGTGAGGGTGGGCTTGGCCGTGACACTGCCGTCGGGCTTCAGGGCCAGAGGCTGGGGTTCGGGGAACTGCCAGCCAGGCAGGGGCGAGAAGGCGAGGGTCAGGGTCAGAGGAGAGGACCAAGCGGGCAGCGAGGTGAGGAGGCTGGTCTCAGCTGTGCCTCCGGAACCGTTGGTTAAGAGAATCTGCAGGGCAGGCGAGGAGGCTTCCTGGAGGGTCAGACCGGTGAGAGCCTGGAGGAGGTCCAGAGACTGCCCTTCCGGTAAGGCTGTGGCGGCAGCCTGAAGTAGCTCAAGTTGGCAGGCCTGCATGGACTCCTGGAGGCCTTCGGCGCCGAGAGGGTGCTCTTGAAGCTTGGCGAGCTTCTGGAGGGCGGCGCTCCAGGCGCGGTCGGCTTGCAGGTCGGCGGGGATTACGCCTGCGGCCAGCAGGCGGTCGAGCAGGCGCTCGACGGGGTGCATCAGGACCTGCTCTCCGACACCGGAGAGTGGCTGGGCTACGCGCTCGAACTGGTTGCGCCAGAGAACGATGCCCTGGGCGCCAGTGGCGACCTCGATGCCCACGTCGGCGTCGCGGACGGTGTTGCGCTCCAGGACTACGTCGTGCACTCGCTGCGTGACTGCGAGACGCGCGTTGTTGTGCAGGAGGTTATGGCGGAAGATGGCGCAGCGGGCGGAATCGCCGATAACTTGCAGATGAGCGTCGGTGGGCGGCTGTTCATTCCAGGGGCCGCGGGTGCTGCTGCCGACCATGATCTCGTTGGCGAAATACTGAGTGTACCAGTTAGGAATCTTGCCACGGCCCGCGTTGTGAATGCCGCCGACGCGGGCGAGCCGATTGCCGGCGAAGATCCAGTCCATCCCCCAGGTATAGTCCTGCACGATGGCGCCGTCGTGAAACTCATTGTCAATCACGAGGTAGCGCGTGAAGGCGGGGCAAAGGGTGACGGTAGAGGTGTCATCGGGGGGGACGGCCCAGGGCTGATCAAGCTCGAGGTCGCGGCCGTTATAAGAGATGATGCGACGATACTGCCCGACGCCGGTGCCGTTGGTGATGAAGAGATACACGGGCCGGGAGTCGCTGCGGGTCCAGGTGCGCCAGTTGACGTCGGCGTCGAGGGTGAAGCGTACGCCGGAGCCGGAGAGGTTGACCTGCTGAGTGTTGCCGCCGTCGGTAGTGAAGATTTCGGCGTCCGCGAGCGACATTTGGCCGATGCGGTTGCGGGCGAAATAGCAGTCGCGCTGCACATAGTCATAGCCGCCACGGGCGACGGGGCCGCCCAGGACGGCGTTGTCCTCGAAGATGACCTGGGAGCCGCCGATGCCGTGGGCGGTGTCGCCCTGGAAGCAGCGGTTATTGCGAATCAAGCCATGACGGAGGCCACTGAAGGCGAAGGGGCTGCGAGAGGAGTAGATTTCGCAGTCGGTGCACTGGAAGTTCTCGCCCCCACCGGAGATGGCGTTGGGGCCATGCGTGCCCTGCCCGCCCATGGGCAGGAGGCGGCGTCCGGCCTCGGCAGCCGAGACCTGTTCGAAGCGGTTGAGATGCAGCTTGAGTCGCCGGAGGAAGACGTTGCCGGCCTCGGGCTTGCTGCCGTCGTCAGCGGCCACGCCGCCGATGTGGTTGACGGCGAAGACAGAGAAGTCCTCGCAGCCGAAGGAGTTGGTTCCCTGGATAAGGGTATCAAGCGGCTGTACGCGGTCACGCCAGTAAAGCTGGGTGAGGTCCGCTCCCGCGCCGCGCAGCAGGACGAAGCGGGGGATGCACAGAGTGGCGTTGATCTGGAAGCGTCCCCGAGGGAGATGCACGATCCCGCCACCGTTCTCACCGGCGGCGTCCAGGGCGGCCTGAATCGCCACGGTGGCTTCAAAGGGGGAGTTGGGTTGAGCGCCGTAGTCGCGGACATCGAAGACGTCCGGCTTCCACAGGGGCGGGTGAGGCTTGATCAGCATGGAGCCGGCGCTGCGCCAGGTGTCGGGTCCGCCACGGGTGTTGTGGACCCAGACCTGGTACTCGCCAGGGACCAGGTTCGCGGGGAGGTTGAGGGTGAGTGACCAGGCATCAGGTACAGTGGGCGTGAGGGTCAGGTCCTTGCCCGCGCCGCGGAGGAGAACCTGGGCCTTGCCAGAGAAGCTGAGACTCTTGCCGAAGATGCGGAGCCAGCCGCCGGGGGAGGCCTCGGCACCCCAGTCGCCTTGCGGCCACCAGATATCGGGGGCGTTGAGCAGGACTGGGGCGGAGAAGCTCTCGCCGGACTTCACCCGGAGAGCGTACACGCCGTCATACCAACTGGGGGGGAGGAGGAACTTGACCGTGGAGGAGTTGGCCTGGAGGGGGATGACGGCCTCTACCTTGTGAGACCGCGAGGTGGCGGACGAACCGGGAACGCCAGGTCGGTCATCGCGCAGCCAGGAAAGCTCCACAAACGGAGCTTCGCCCCAGTTGCCGCCCTGGACGAGCACCACTTCACCCGGGCGCACAGGGTCCGAGGCCCAGAAGATGGCGGGGCTGGCGGCGGTGGGGGCGGGTCCGGACAAGAGGTTGGCGACTACCAGAGCAACGATGAACAAGGCTGCGATACGGTGCGGCATGGTTGTCCTCCTTGCTGGCGGGGCGAGGAAGCAGTCTGTCTTCGCTCACAGATCAACTCAGCTCTGGAGCAGAAGGAGAAGCTGAGTTCCAATCGGTCTTTGCATAGTTCGATGCAAGACTTGATTCTCCTGCTTGTGGGAGGCAGGGAGCAGGAGAAGAGGGGTGAGATAGCGTATTTCTTACGTGAAGAGACACTCTGGAACGGCAGCACGAGGGCGTGTGGGTTCAAGAATTGCTTTACGACAGCAAACACCTGGCAAGCTGAAAGGGGGAGCAGTGGATGAGATCATTCAGTGGGTATCTGGTGGCAGTGAGTTGTTGGCTGTATGTCGTGGTTTGGGGAGCGCTGGGTGGACCAGCGGCGGCGGAGAATCAGGTGCAGCTCGCGCGGCAGACGTACCTGCGAGGTGAAGTGGTGAGCGTGACCGTCGCGGGGGCGCGTGAGGGTTTGGGCCTGCGACTGCGCGGGGTGACAGTGCCAGGGAGCTGGAACCTGGCACTGGCGGACGACGGGTCAACGAGGATTGACACCGCGCCGTACCGCGTGGGCGACTATGCGTTGGAACTGAGGCGAGGGGAGGAGACGGTGGAGAGCGTGGGGCTGTACCTGCGTCCCGCACAGCGGCCAGAGGTGTGGTACGGGAACTTCACCAGCCGGCCCCTCAGTGCAGGTGGGGATCCGTACCAGGAGCTGCGAGATCTGGGCATGAACTGCGCCTACCTACACGGGATCTCGCCGGATGAGGCGCTGCGGCACGGGATCTACCTGGTGGTGCATGGCAATGCCTTGCGGAGCGTCTACACCGGCCTGACTGACGAGCAGAAGCGTGCGCTGGGGCAGGTCTTCATGAACTGTGAGGGGACGACGAAGGCGCAGGACAAGGTGGCCTGCATGCGCAACCCGGAGGTCATTCGAATGGCCGGTGAGCGCGTCGTGGAATCCGTCCAGGAGATGGTGGGGTATCCCGGCGTCATGGGGATCGGCGTGGATGATGAGGTGGGGATGCATGCCTACGACTGGAACGACACCGGCGGAGTGACGTGCTACTGCGATTCCTGCCGGAAGCTGTGGAAGGCCAAGACCGGTAAGGAACCACCCCGGCCGGTGTGCCTGCCACCTGGCAGCATCATCCCGGATAAGGATCCCTACCTGCGCTATGCGACAGAATGGACGGGCTGGGCCGACTATGCAGGCCCGGCGGAGGCCGACTATAACCAGGCGATGGTGGAGAAGCTGCACAGAGTGCGCCCGGATTGGCTGGTTTTCCAGACGCCGGGCGGCTTATACGGAGAGATGGATGCCGTCCACTGGGAGATCTACTCGTACTGGATGTCCTGGCCGGTGACGGAGGCCCTGGCTTCCATGTCGTATGTGCGGGGGCATCATCAAGAGAAGTACGGGGCACGTAAACCCATCTGGCCGCTGCTCGGCTGGTTCCAACGCACACCGGCCCCGGAGTGGACGGGGAACTACATTGCAGCGCAGGTGCGCATGTGCATGGCCGAGGGGGCAGCGGGGATCTGGCTGACGCTGATGCCCTGGTATGACAGCGGCGGGCGGCATAAGCAGGCTATTCTGGCGGGGATGGAACATCTGGCCCCGGCGGTGCGCGAAACCGGGCGGATGCTGGAGCAGTACGGGCCGGCGCTGATTCGGATCACCCCGACACGGTATCCCGTCGCGGTGCTGCGCTCGCGGACCACGGAGATGTACCAGCGGGTGATAGACCCCAAGGTCATCGCCGCGGCCAAGGCGGAGGGCTCCTGGACCGAGGTAGCCTGGGAGCATACCCAGGCCACGGGGATGGGCTTTGGCGCGCTACTGCGGGCAGGGGC
>JAAYIR010000198.1 GCA_012523355.1 candidate division WS1 bacterium | reverse complement strand
CACTGCGTCCACTTGTAGTAGTCCGGGGAGGAGGCGTTGATCTCGCGGCTCCAGTCGAAGCTGATGCCCAAGGCGTCGAAGGTGGTCTTCATCCGGGCCACGCAGTTGGCGGTCCAGGGCGCCGGGTGGACCTGGCGCTGAATGGCAGCGTTCTCGGCAGGCAGGCCGAAGGCGTCCCAGCCCATGGGGTGCATGACGTTATACCCCCGCATGTGCAGGTGCCGGGCAATCACATCGCCGATCACGTAGTTGCGCGAGTGGCCCATGTGCAGGTCGCCGGAGGGGTACGGGAACATGTCGAGGTAGTAGAACTTGGGTCTGGCGCCCGAGCCCGCACCTTGGCTGCCCTCCCCGGGATTTTCTGCCCTGAACAGTCCCTTCTCTTTCCAGTAGGCCTGCCACTTGGGCTCGAGGGTGTGGAAGTCATAACGATCAATCTGTCGTTCTGGCACGGTGAGGACTCCTCTGGTGGCACAGGCTTGCAGGCCTGTGCCTATAGGGCGGGCCTAGGTCCCCGCCGAAAGCATAGTTGGCAAAGTTTAGCACATCAGGGGGGAGGAAGGAAGGGAGACAGGGCCGTTTGACACATGTGTCCACGCTAAGTATTATCGTGCCAGTATGCAATCAAAGGCAGAGACGTGGAAAGACATCGTCGTGTCAGCACTGCGTGACTTGGGCGGCCAAGCGCATCTGCGGGATATTAATACTCAGCTTGCTGATCATCCGAGGACGGCCACTAATCCCACGTGGCGAGATACAATCCGACGCGTAGTACGGGAGTATCGTGTGTTTGAACCCGTTCCACCTGCTCGCAGTGGCGTGTATCGCCTGGTCGAAACTGAGATTCCCGCGCCACAGGTCCAGAGCATGGATGGCGCAGATGAGGAAGTGGACCACTCCATTGCGCAGGGGATGCTTGTTTCTCTGGGCAGAATCTATGGATATGAGACGTTCGTTCCGCGATTCGACCAGACCACGCGACACTTTCAGGACGAGCCTCTAAGCAACCTAGTCAGCGTCCGGGACTGTGCCAGCGCATTCCCTAGTCGTAATCTCTCCAAGATAAGACAGATAGATGTACTATGGTTCGATGAGGACGAGGAGGGGCTCTTCCCTGTCTACGCCTTCGAGGTGGAGCATACCACCCGTGTGCGGGATGGGATGGACCGTCTGCTCAAGATCCCCGCCAGATACCCGGCGCAGCTATTTGTCATTGGCCCCGGGGATAGAGAAGAGCAGCTATTCCGGCAACTCCTCGAACAAGCTCCGCTTAGGCAATTCAGGCACAAGTTCGTGTTCCGCAGATACGATGAGCTAGAGAGACTCTATAACCTGGCCGCCGAGCATGGCACGCAGCGCGATGCCTTCGGTGTTATCGAGCGCCAGGGAAGGGGCTGACGATAGTCTATAACGATGGGAGATTTCCCTGACGAGGTTGGCGACGCTCTCCGGTCGGGCGGCTATGATTTTCAGGTCCTACCTGGACACCATTGGATTGGCCAATTTGACTTGGCACATGGCATAAACCCGGACCTTCAGGCCACGAAGGGTGTGCTCATCAGCCTGGTGCGTCTATCCTCCGGCACAAGCGGTGGGGGAGAGCTATGGGGTGAGTTGGAGCGGCTTATCGAAGCGGCAGAAGATTCTGGCTATGCGAAGGCGTACTTGGTACTCTGCGGCGAGGGATGGCACTTGGGCGACCGGGAGGTGACCGAGGCAATGACGGAATATTTGCCGCCTCCCGAACTTGAAATTCTGCGCCCCGAGGAGTTTGTGGTTCGCCTCAGAACTGACCAGCTCTAGCAGCCTTGCGGCTTACCTGGAACGCCAGTATCCCCGCCGCGACGGCGGCGTTTAACGACTCCGCCTCGCCCGGCATGGGTATTCTCACCCGCAAATCCGCCGCGGCGAGCACCTCCTCCGGCAGACCGTGAGCCTCTGAGCCGACCAGCAGGACACAGGGCAAGGCGTATTCGGCCTCATCGCAGGCCAGCGGCGCCTGCATATCCGCGGCGACAAGGACCCACGGTGCGGGGAGGACAGGCGGGACACCTGTAGTACCGTTGTGAGGGCCGTCTCGACTGTCCTCTCCGAATAAGACTCGCAGTTCTGGCAACCCCTCAGCCTCCAACAAAGACACCCACAGCACCGATCCCGCCGAGGCCCGCACCACCTTGGGGTCCCAAAAATCCGCGCAAGGGCCAACAGCCACGACCCCTGCCGCCCCGAAGGCATGAGCGATCCGCACCATGCTCCCCAGGTTCCCGGGGTCCCGAATCTGCCACAGCGCCAGCCACCATGCGCTTCCCCCTCCCCTTGGGGAGGGGGCCAGGGGGTAGGTTTCGGGAATTCGCCCCACGGCGCCGATGCCCGGTGGCGTCTCGGTGTGCGTCATGGCCGCCAGAGCGCGGGGGGTGATTTCATGGAGCTCCACGTTTGCCTGCATGAGGGAGTGGAGCAGCCGGTCGGCCTCCGGGCCAACGAACTTTTCCGGGGAGTACGCTGCCCACATCAGCTCCGCCCCAGCGCGGACCGCCTCCGCGACCAGCCGCCGGCCCTCCATGGCAAACAGACCCGTCTCCCGGCGGTGCTTGGCCTCCGCGAGCGACCGAAACAGCTTCACATGCTGATTTTGGGGCGAGTCAATCATGACGCATTGGTGATGAGCAGTGACCGTGACGGGCCAGGTGAGAAGGCTCTAGGTCAGGCCGTTGGCGGGTCGTTCGCGAGACAGATCTCGAACAGACGACAGCCTGAGAAGTCGGAGGTAGTAGAGAACTGCTTGGCAAAGCCTTGCACGGTCTCCTGGTTGGGGAGGTGCAGGATGAGTGTCCCCCCTTGACCGCCCGCACCGGGAACACAGAAGGCGGCAGACTCGCCGCCGCGGGTACAGGCGCTCGCCGTCTCCATCAACTGGAGGGCGACATCGTTGACCAGCCGGGGGCTGAGGTCTCGCTGGGCGGTCAGGAGCCGGTCACACGCCTCCCGGTAGGCGCGGGGATCGTCGTTGAGGAGGCTGCGCTCGGCCATTCCGGCGCACTCGCGGATAGCCAGGATCTTGCGCCGCGCCGTGTCCTCGTCCGAAGACAGTTCTTCGATCAACTCCCGGTGAATGTTTGAGCTGTCATGGTAGCCGATGTAGACCGCCACGGCTGTAGTGAAGAGGGACCGGATGCGGGGGCCGAGGCGGGGCTGCTGCACCTCAAAGTCATACAGATCGCGCAGAGTGATGTACTGGCAGGCGGAGGGACGCAGCGCGGAGCCGAAGGCGCTGGCGATCTGGTCCTGGTTGCCGGTGTTGCGCCCTGCGAGGCGGGACTCGGCGTCTATCGCCATACGGGCGATCTCAGCCGCAGGATGACCCGCGCCCAGGAAAGCCCGCAGAATGCCCACGCTCACTGCCGCGGAGGTGCCCAGTGAAGCCCCCACGCCGATAGGGCTGACCAGCGTGAGATCCAGGTCGCAGGGGGCAAGGCGGGAGAAATCCAGTTTCGAAAGCACCGCCAGCGACAGGTGCCGGTGGTCAAAGTCGCCCGCGGCCAGGGCGCCTAGGCGGATGGCATAGTCATACTCCGGGTCGGAGCCGGCGGAGACGATGATCCGCCCGTCCTGGCAGGTGGGCGCTCCCATCCGGGCGATGACGTGCACGCCCTTGAAGGCTCCGTGGCCTCCGAAGGGTCGCAAGCGCAGGCCGAAGTTGAGGACTTCGCCGGTGCCGACCAGGCGAAGGAGCTGCGGAACGTCTGACCACTTGCCGAAATCCGGACCGCGCAGCGGCACGTCGGCACAATAGACTGGGGTCTGGGTAGGTGGAAGGATAGGGACGGAACCTTCTGGTATGGCAGCCATGCTCCGCGGGCCTCCAAGCTCAGGCGGTGAACGTCAATTCTCGCTCCTAGAGCTGAAACCTGCGCTCCAGCGTCTCAAGACTGACTTCCTCCAGGCTCCCCACGACCCAGTCCGCTCCGGCCTGTTCCAGCGTCTGCGGACTGGCTGAGGTGGTCAGACCGAGGCACCACATGCCGGCGGCCCTCGCCGCTTGTATACCGGCGGGGGCGTCCTCGACCACCACGCACCGCTTCGGGGGCAGCGTCAGGGCCTCGGCAGCCAGGCGGTAGATCTGTGGGTCCGGTTTCTTCTTCGTCACCTGTTCCCCGGAAATGAAGACCGGGAACCATTCCAGTTTGAGGCCGGTGCCCTCGATCACTGGGACTTGCTTTTCGCGCCGCCCGGAGGTGGCGATGGCCAGAGTCACGCGCCCTGACTCACGGGCCTGGCGAGCGAGCTCCAGCAACCCCGGCGTGGGGGGGAGAGGACCCGAGGCTGTGAGTTTGAGAAAGTTCTCCGCACGCCGGGCGACGGCGGCCTCCGTGTCAATCGCGACCCCGTGCTTCTCTGCAGGCCCCTGGACGTAGCGCTCATCACCCATGCCGATGTAGGCGTAGAACTCCTCGGGCGCGATGGTAACGCCGTACAACTCCTTGAACATTAGAGCCGTGGCACGGGCGTTGAGTGTCTCGGTGTCGGCGATCACACCGTCCACATCGAATAGGAGTGCCCACCGGGTCACGGCAAATTGGTCCCTTCAGTCGTTGCGGAGAATTCGCGGTTCTTATCCACTTAGCCACGACGACCGGCGAGTGTCCCGCCGGTCGTCAGGTCATTCTGCTGAGCGTGGCACGGTCTACTGCGCAGCGAGAGCCTTCTTCACCACCGCGTCAAAGGCCTGTGGGTCCTCAAGCGCGAGGTAGGCAAGCATGGCGCGATTGAGGTCGATATTGGCCTTACGGAGCGCGCCAGTGAGCTTGGAGTAGCTCAATCCCCGCTGTCGCGCGGCTGCGTTAATGCGGGCGATCCACAAGGCGCGGAACTCGCGCTTCTTGCGCCGGCGGTCGCGCCAGGCAGACATTCCCGCCCGCATGACTGCGGTCTTGGCAGTGCGGATGAGGCGATGGCGTCCGCCCCAATATCCTTTGGTGGCCTTGAGCACCTTGTGGTGGCGTCGGCGGCGCACATATCCGGTCTTTACTCTGGGCATATCCTGTCAACCTTCCTGAGGGCAGCTGGCAGATCTCGATTATCAGGGCTCAGCAGCCAACCAGACTCGAAACGGGCCCGTAATTGATTGCTGATGACTGACTACTTGTACGGCACCAGGCGTTTGGCACGGCTGGCCTCGGCGCCTGTCAACTCACCATCCTGATTGAGCTGGCGCTTGCGTTGCGCGGACTTCTTGGACAGCAGATGGTTCATGCCAATCTGTCGGTGCATGACCTTTCCTGTCCCGCTGACCTGATATCGCTTGGCTGCGGACTTCTTGGTTTTCATCTTGTTCTTGGACATGATAGCCTTCGTGCTCCTGGGACTCCTGGGAAATAAAATGCACCGACAAGCTGCCGGTGCCACCCAACCGCGATTGGTTCGGGAGACTCACAGTCCGGAGTCTGGCTCGGCGATTACCCCGAGGGCGGTACCGCGGCTTCCGCCTTCTGAGCCGGCTGCGGTGCGGCCCCTTCGGCCTGGGCGGGTTCTGGCTCCTGCGCCACAGGCTTCTCCGACTTTGCGGCCTGCTTCTGCGCGAGGCCGGACCTGGGCCGCAACACCATGGTCATTTGCCGGCCCTCCATCCGCGGGGCGATCTCCACCTCCGCCACCTCTTTGGTGGCCTCGATGAAGGCCTGCAGCTTCTGCATCCCGATTTCCTTATGACGCAGTTCAGGCCCGCGGAAGATCACGTTGAACTTCACCATGTTCCCCTTCGAGAGGAACCTGACGGCGTTGTGGATCTTGAAGTCCAGGTCGTGGCCCTCGGTATTGGGCCGCACACGGATACCTTTCATCTCGCCGGACTTGGACTTCTTGGCCGCATCCTTGGCCTTCTTCTGCTGCTCGTAGCGGAACTTGCCGTAGTCCATGATCCGGCAGACAGGAGGCTTGGCCTCGGGGGCGA
The DNA here is from genome assembly GCA_012523355.1 of candidate division WS1 bacterium. Taxonomy (GTDB): domain Bacteria; phylum Armatimonadota; class Zipacnadia; order Zipacnadales; family Zipacnadaceae; genus Zipacnadum. The sequence goes on along the minus strand of JAAYIR010000198.1, from coordinate 1,289 downwards.
CCTCAATCAGGTCCAGATTACGGCGTTCGGCCTCCTCCTTGGCCTGGGCGATGGGAAGCACGCCCAGTTGGGTACCGTCAGGAGCGATCACACGGACCTGGGACGCCCGGATGCGGTCGTTCACTCGATAGTTGCGGTTGCTAATGTGAGCCTCACCTCAACAGGATAATACCGCCGCGAGCGGCTCACGGCGGGTCATACATGTAAAGAATAGCAGAGAAAGCGGGGAATTGTCAAGGTATGGCGGGTTCTTGAGTTCCTGGTCGCTGTTATACTACAAACCTGGGGATCCGCCGCTACGGAACGGGGGAAGGGGCGGAGCCTGACGCGGTGCGCATCAGGGCCTCCACTGCCGCCCGGTCCGGCAGGCTACCCATCACTCCTGGCCCGGTTGCGGTGATCGCCGCCGCTGCGTTGGCGAAGCGCACCATCTCGGACAGATCCTCCGGTGAGAGGTCCGAGACGTCCTTTTCGTGCTGGTTGAGTTGTAGGAGCGTTGCCGCGACGAAGGTATCCCCGCAGCCGACCGTGTCCACCACCTGGACCGCGAAGCCGGGAACCATGCCGCTCACGCCGTCTTCGCGCCGGAAATAGGCCCCCTTCTCGCCCAGCGTGACCAGCACCAGCTCTGGCCCCCTCTCACAGGCGAGGGCGGCGCCGCGCTCCAGGTCCTGCTCACCGGTAACCAGGCACAGCTCCTCCTCGCTGACCTTCAGGAGATCGCACTCCTCGACCAGCGTCAGCATCGTCCGTACCGGTTCTGCGGCACTGGGCCACAGGCTGGGACGAAAATTGGGGTCCAGACTGATGAGCAACCCCTGGTCCTGAGCGTGGTGAAGCGCCTCCAGCGTCGCGCTCCGCGCCGGCTCGTGGATCAAGGAGATGGTGCCGAAGTGGAAGACCTGCGCATCGGCGAGGTATTCCAGGTTCAGGTCTTCCGGCTCCAGATAGGTGTCGGCGCTGCGCTTGACATGGAAGGCGAAGTCCGGGACGCCCTGTTCATCCTTGGCGACAAAGGCGAGCTGGGTGGAATAGGTGGGGTCTTGAAGGAAGTGGTCGGTGTCCACGCCGAGGCTCTCCAGAGTCAGGCGGAGATAATCACCGAAATGGTCTCCACCCGCCTTACAGATGATGCCGGCACTGCCGCCAAGCTTGGCGATTGCAGCGGCGACGTTCATGGGCGCTCCACCCGCGGCCTTGGTGAAGTGTCGCGCGTTGATGAGGTCAGGACTGGGCTCATTCGCGACCATGTCCACGATGGGTTCGCCAAGGCAGATGATCTGGGGCAT
>JAAYIR010000197.1 GCA_012523355.1 candidate division WS1 bacterium | reverse complement strand
GCTGGCGCGGGGCCTCACGCCGCAGATCTACATGAGCGCGAACCGACCGGAGGGGCCGGAGTTCAACCGCGCAGTGGACGAGAGGTACAATCAGGTAGGGTACTAGAAGGGGACTGAAAATCGAGAAGCCGGCGGTGAGCATGGACGACTGGGCGATAATCAGCTTGACTGCCGTAGGTGCTGGACGCCCGATGGGAGGCAATAATGTCTGCAGCTGCTTATTTTGAGGCGGCCGAAGAGGCCCTGAAGAAGCTCAAGACGACGCAGAGTGAGGCTATTCGCGCGGCGGCGGAGGCGCTGACGGAGACTATCCTGGCGCGAGGCGCGCTCTTTGCTTTCGGTGCCACGCACTCCTTCTCGCTGGTCGCGGAGATGGTTTACCGCACCGGCGGTCTTATGCTGATTAACGCCATCTACCCGCACGGCATGGACCTTTCCGTACGCCCAATGACTCAAACCTCGCGGACCGAGCGTGTGCTCGATCTGGGGCGGGTCTTTCTTGAAGACAGTCCTGCGCAGGCGGGCGATGCCCTGATCATTGCCTCCGTCTCCGGGCGCAATGCAGTAGCCATAGATATGGCCCTGGCCGCGCGGGAAAAGAGACTTCGGGTCATCGGAGTCACCTCAGTGGAATACAGTCAGAGCGTCGAGAGCCGACATCCCAGTGGGAAGCGGCTCCTGGACCTGTGCGACGTGGTGATTGACAACTGCGCTCCGCTGGGCGACGCAGCGGTAGAGGTGCCAGGCGAAACGCAGAAGACCGGGCCGCTCTCGACGGTCCTGGGCTGTGCCGCTGTCAACGCGATGGTGGCCGAGACCGTGAGCATGCTCATGGCGAAGGGTGTTCAGCCCCCCATCTTCATGAGCGCGAACCTCGACGGCGGCGACGAGCGCAACGCACGCTTGCTGGCAGAGTACAGGGACCGGATTTTCTACCTGTAGAGACGAGCGGCCCCTCGAGCCGCCGGGAACATCAGGTCATGAGGATGGTGGCGATCTCCCACGCCCGCAGCGGGATCTTCACCACCCGCCCCTCCGCGACCGGTTGAGTGGCGTCCAACTGCTGCAAGGCGAGGTCCGTCTTCGTTACCGCAATTACCTCGAAGGGAAGTTCTACCAGGGCCTCAGTTGACGAGCCAGAAGACTCGTGTACGCGTAACACCCAGCCGGAGGGGGCCTCGTAGAAGGCCGACAAGCGCACCGTGTCCGGCTTCAAGCGGAGCTGGTTGCCGGAGACCAGCCGCTCCTGCGCGGGCCCCAGAGGCTTGACTGCCTGTAAGGGCAGCCGGAGACGGTCGGACTCGGCCCAGAGCCTCGCCTCCCGCCAGTCGCCCTCATGCATTACCAGGCGGTGGCGAAAGTCGTGCCAGCCTTGACCAAGACGTTCCTTGTTAATTAGAGATTCCCAACTCTCGCGCGACTCAGGGGTCATCAGGTACAGGAGGTGGCGGAGCTGACGGGTGTTCTCATCCCAGGTCCAGTAGCGGTCACCGTCCACGGTAATCAGGCTCAGGCCTCGCTGTCCATCGCTGATCGAGGCCCAGCTCCGCGCCCAAAACTGATTCCGGCGAGTGCGCTCAATGTTGTCATGCGAGCCGCACAGGTCCGCGGCCCAGGGCTCGTCAGCCAGGTGGCGGGGTTCGACGCCAAACGGAATGTCCGCCTGCAGCGGCCCGACGAAAGGTAGCTCCAGGCAGAAGGCCCAGAAGGCACGAGCCTCCACGCTGTGAATTCTGGTGAGGAAGTCCACGTAGCGCGCTCCGCAGTCCGTGATAAGGTCCTGTGTGACCCGATGGCCATGCAATACGGTCTCCCAGCGGTAGACCCAGCGGAGGGGACCGGTGAGAATCCACTGGCCAACCCCCTCGGAGCCGCCCAGCTCGGCGGTGATGGGACCCACTCCGAGAATGCCTGGCGCCATCTCGAACAGGCGGACGTCGCCGATCGCCGAGCCCTCCGGGGCAGTCCAGGTGAGCCCGATGGCGGGGTCGGTGAGCTCTTGCAGGCCACGGGGCGAAAGCTGGAGCCGCAGGGCTCCGTTGTCGAGCAGGTCCCCTGCCGGCGGCTCAGGGACGCTGGGGTTCGGGCCGTCGTCGAGGTGATAGAGCGCTACCCCCAGCGCGGGGACGTGCGCCCTGAAGATGAGAGTGCTTTCGGGTAGATTCCAGGACGAACTGTCGCCCAGGGCCTCGCCGACCTGGAACTCGACAGGTGCGCCGGACTCGTCAACCACCGAGTAGCCCTCCATGTCTTGACGCGGGGCCGGCCAGTAGACCTCGACCAGCTCCTCGCGCTCATAGGGCAGCGGATTGAAGAGCACCAGCGGGCGACAGGCCGCCGAGTCACGTCCAGCTCCGGAGAGATCAGAGACCGCGTCCCGCGTGATCTCCTCCGCCTGCCGGAGCGTCCAGCGGCCACCCAGCACCAACTGGTCCCAGTCCCGCTGGTAAGCCCAGGACTGGGCATGAGAGTGAAGGCGGACTGTTTCCCACCACAGGCGGCGAAAGTCCTCAGGTGACGCGGCTGCTCCTCCCCGGCTGCGGGCCAGCGCCGCTGCCCTCTCCGCTATGAGCATGGCAACTTCCAGTTGCTGGCGCAGGCGCCAGAGGCCTTGGCTACCGCCCCAGCCGGCGTTGTAGGCCACATCCACGGGATCAATCACCCCCTCCCACACGGGGAGGACCTCCTGCTCAAGGAGGCGTGCATACTCGCCGGGAGTGGCAAAGATCATGCGGCTGGACTCGCGCTGATTCCACTGCTCGACTAGCTGAAAGAAAGGCAGCGGGTCATCGTGCGGCCAGGCGCGGAGCGGACGTGCGTCATCCATGCCCTGCGCGATCCAGCGGACGCCGGGTTTCTTAGCCCGAATACCGGCCGCAAACGAGTCGGCGCGCAGAGCCTCGACCTCGGCCTCCCAATTCTCCCCGACGCCGGAGGTGAAAGGCTCAGCGGAGATCAGCCCGCCGTAACAGCCCCGCGAGGTCAGGATCTCGGTGCCGTCCAGTCCCCGCCAGCGGAAGGCAGGAGGCACCCCCTTGGCGTCCAGAGCCGCCTGTGAGCGCCAGCCACGATACAGTCTGGCTCCAGCCAGCTTGACGATCTGCGGCATCTGCGAGTGGCCAATCCCCACGTCCGGGCAGCTCATGGTGGTGAGATCGGCCTGCGGCGCGAAGGATAGATAGGTCTCGCGTCCCAGGATCATGTTGCGCAGGAAGGTCTCTTCCGAGGCATAGACCGGGCGGGGGCTGGTGAGCGTGAAGGCCAAGACCCCCATCTGACCGCTGTTGAGGCGCTCGCGCAGTTCCTCTGTGCGGTCCGGGCAGCGCTCCAGGAAGGGCACTATCTCATCCATCCATGGTTCGACGCAGAAGCGGAACTCGGGATGCGCAGCCATCAAATCCAGCGCGTCGGCGATGACGACGGCATACCGTTCCTCATGCCATTCGCGAAAGTGCGTCCAGGAAAAATCGGGGTGGCAGTAGGGGATAAGGCAAAAAGTGGTTGACGGTTCCATGGTATTCCTCCGGAGCGAGTTTCGACGAAAGGGGGTAAGGCGCCTGCGTGGCGAGGATGGCATAGCACCTGCAAAATGCCAGTTCTTTCCGGAACAACGAAAGGCCATGGTAGCCTCCTCTCAGTGTATGAGGGTAGCATGTGCCGGAGACGAGAAGGAGTGGTGCCTGAGCGTGGTGAATTTGAAAATACAACCGTGCCGCAGATGAATCAACATAGCGTTATGTGAGGGGGTCATGAGATGTTGCCTTTCAGAGTGTGCTTTGGGTTGTCTCTTGTTTTGTTGTTCCCCGTTTTGAGTGTCGCTGCGGACCAGGCGCCTGATCTCCCTGCTGGTCGCCCGCAGCTCTCCCTGGCTGG
>JAAYIR010000006.1 GCA_012523355.1 candidate division WS1 bacterium | reverse complement strand
GGGGGGCTCAACCATGCACACCAGCGACGCAGCTCTGAGCCACGCAGAGACCACGTACCACCAGCGGGTCGGCCAGCAGGTAGCCGCCGCCCGCCGTGTGGCCGGCGGCGTCATGCTCCTGCTTCTGCTGCTTCTGTGCCTGTTGGCTGGTCTGCGTCCTCACCACTTCTATCTCAACGGTCAAGCCCTACCCCTGCGCCAGGCCGGCACGGCAGCGGACTGCGCTCGGCTTCTGGGTCACCCCCTCCAGGCCGGAGACCTGCTCGACGCCCGCGGTGAGATTCTGGTTGCCGGAGGCGGACTGCCCGTGTCCTTCCGCCGCAACGGCCAACCTATCACCCCCCAGACGGTCATCCGGGGCGGTGACGAGCTCACGGTCTGCCCGGGGCGCGATGTCACCGAGCCCCTCACCACCACCCTACGTCATTTGCCTCCAACCCCGCGCTTGGCTAACGGCCGGCGCGCTCCCTTGCCTGCCGCTGCCGCCTCCTTCGTGGGCTTGCGTCGCGAGGAGCGCGGCTTCAGTGGCCAGCTCGGAGCCGTGGAAATTGCCCAGGTCAGTCCTGTGGTCAACCAACCGACCGGGGAGAAGAAGCTCATCGCTCTGACCTTCGATGATGGCCCCAGTCCCCGCTACACCCCGATGCTTCTCAAGACCCTTGACAAGTACGAGGTGCGCGCCACCTTCTTTGTCCTCGGGCAGATGGCTCAGGCCTATCCTGGGGTCCTCCGCCAGGTCGTGGCCGGTGGACACGAAATCGCCATACATAGCTGGTCCCATCCGCACCTGACCAGGCTCACCCAGGCCCAGGTCACCGCTGATTCGCAGCGTTGCATGAAGGCGCTGCGATCACTGGCCGGCGAGTCCTTGCCGCTGGCCTGGGAACGCCCGCCCTACGGCTCGACCAACGCCTCCGTCAAGGCCGGGATCCAGGCTGCCGGTCTTCAGCAGATTCTCTGGAGCGTAGATACCAACGACTGGCGCAAGCCCGGCGCTGACGTCATCTGTCAGCGCATCCTGCGCCACCTGCATCCCGGCGCCGTGGTGCTGATGCACGATGGCGGTGGCGACCGCAGCCAGACGGTCGCAGCCCTCAGCCGCCTGCTCCCGGAGCTTCTGGCCCGCGGCTACCAGCCGGTTACCCTCTCCGAGCTGAAGGGCCTGACCAGCATCTTCGATGGCCAGGTGATATATACCATCGCCGGCCAGGAATTCCGCGTACACCCGTCAGCCCCACCGCTGCGCGTGGAGAGTGACGGTCAGGAGGTCGCGTGTCCCGGCCCGGTCCTGGCCTGCAACGGTCAGCCTCTGCTCCCAGCGGTGCCTACCTTTGAGCGTCTAGGCACCGCCTGTGTCTACGAGGCCCCGACCCAGAGCCTTCTCCTCGCCTCGGCAACGGGGCAGTTCCGTCTGCGTCTGAACAGCTTGCGTGCAGAACGCAATGGCCGCGAGGTCAGTCTCTTGCTCCCGCCCGTGCTCTACGGAGATCGTGCCTATGTGCCGCTGCAGGCAATCTTGAATATTACCGGCGCTACCGCGGCGCTTAGCCCGGAGAGCCAGACCTTGCGTCTATTCTCCCCCGGAGCCAGCCCTCCCAGGCCGCAAGGCGAGGCGCTTGTGCCCCCCTTGCTGACCCTGCAGCCCGACGGCACCCGCGTCTGACCAGGCCGGTTCCGGCGCCACATCCCCTGTCCGCCCTCGCGGGACTGCCGGACGCGGGTGAGATGGTCTCCCTTCTGCCTTCTCCGACTCTCGGCCCCATGAGGGCCTCAGCACAAGCCTTGACATCTCCATCGCTTGCGGGGTAGACTTGAGCCTCCAGTGGTACCGTTTCGCAAGCAGACGTGAGCGTCCCCAATTATTCTGTAGCGGACGCCGCCGCGATCGCCGGCAAGCGACTGTGTGCATCTACCAGGCCGGCTCTTGTTCGCGGCTTTTTTGCCTGCCAGTCATGAGTTGGCTGGTGGCTGTCCGCATTCGCGGACTTGAAGCACGAGAAGGTCACTGTCTAATGGGAGGATTCGCCATGATCGCACCCCACGGTGGACGGCTGGTTGACCAGGTTCTGTCGCCTGAGCAGAGCGCCGAAGCCGCACGCCATGCCGCCTCTTTGCCCCCTCTGCATATCAATCATGATCTAGCTCGCGACGCCCAGAATCTCGCTCGTGGCGTCTTTTCTCCGCTTGCCGGCTTCATCGGTCAACCCGATTTCGAGTCGGTGATGAATGCCGATCGTCTCACCTCGGGCGTGGCCTGGACCATCCCCATCATGCTTGACGTGCCCTCCGCGGACACCGTGAACCCCGAAGGTGAGATCGCGCTCTTTGACGAGACCAGACCCGAGCAGCCGCTCGCCGTCATGCAGGTCGAGCAGGTCTGGCGCTGGGACAAGCTCGCCGCCGCGGAGCATGTTTTTGGCACCACTGACTCCTCCCACCCCGGCGTCGCTGGCTTCCTGGCCCGGGGGGACTATCTCGTCGGCGGGCCGCTGGAGCTCATTGACAACGACCGGGGCCCTTACGCTGACTACAACCTCTTCCCCGCCGAGACCCGTCAGGTGTTTGAGGACCGCGGCTGGAAGACCATCGTGGCCTTCCAGACTCGCAACGTCCCCCACGCCGGCCACGAGGACCTGCAGAAGACCGTCCTCGGCCTGGCTGACGGCTTGCTCATTCAGCCCATCATCGGCAAGAAGAAATCCGGCGATTTCCGCGACGAGGTCATCCTCCAGGCCTATCAGGTCCTGATTGATAAGTACTTCAACCCGCAGCGCGTGTTCCTGAATATCCTCCCCACTGAGATGCGCTATGCCGGCCCCAAAGAGGCCATCATGCACGCCATCATGCGCAAGAACTACGGGTGCACGCACATCATCATTGGCCGCGACCATGCCGGGGTAGGCAATTTCTACGGCGAGGAAGATGCTATCGACATCTTCGAGCGCTTCCCGGACCTGGACATCCAACCCATTGTGATCCGCGGAGACTTCTGGTACTGTCGCACCTGCGCTCGGGTAGCCAGCGATCGCACCTGCCCCCACGGTGAGGCCGAGCAAATCTCCTTCAGCGGCAGCCTCATCCGCAAAGGCATTCTAGAGGGCCAGGCTCCACCCGCCGAGATCATGCGCCCGGAGGTCTATGACGTCATTCGCTCCTTCGAGCAGCCGTTCGTGGACTAGCCCGCCAAGACCATGCCAGACAAAGCCTCTCGCATAATGATTATCGGTTGGGACTGCGCGCCACCGGATCTGGTGTTCAACCAGTTCGTCGACCGCATGCCGAATATGTCCCGCTTGCGCGAGCAGGGCTGCTGGGGCCCCCTGCGCTCCAGCCATCCTCCCATTACCGTGCCCGCCTGGACCTGCATGCTGACCTCGCGCAACCCCGGCCAGCTAGGCTTCTACGGTTTCCGCAACCTCAAACCAGGCACCTACGACGGCGCGTGGATTGCCACTAGTACGGCTGTCCGGGAGCCTCGGGTCTGGGACTTGCTGCCCGGCCACTCTGTCTGTATCCACGGCGTTCCTCAGACCTACCCGGTCAAGCCGGTCAACGGCATGGTCATCGCTGATTTCCTCACCCCTGACCTGAACAGCGAGTACACCTACCCACCTGGCCTGAAGACCGAGATTGACCAGGTCGCCGACGGCTATCTGATTGACGCGGAGGGCTTCCGTACCGAGGACAAGGCCGCTCTTCTCAAGCAAATCTACACCGTCACCAATAAGCATCACCTGGTCAACCTGCATCTGTTGTCCAGACAGCGGTGGGATTTCTTCATGGCCGTGGAGATGGGGCCGGACCGCCTGCAGCATGGCTTCTGGAAGTTCTGTGATCCCGCCCATCCCAAGTATGAGCCTGGCAACCCCTTCGAGTCAGCGCTGGCCGACTACTATGCTCATCTCGACGCACAACTTGGTGAACTCTTGGCCCTCGCCGACGAGAACACCCTGGTCATGGTGGTCTCTGATCACGGGGCCAAAGCCATGAAGGGCTCCCTGAATATAAACGACTACCTGATCCAGGAGGGCCTGCTGTGCCTCCGGGAGGAAGTGCCACCTGGTACGCGCTTCAAACCTGACCTGGTGGACTGGTCCCGGACTCGTGCCTGGGCCTATGGCGGTTACTACTCGCGCGTACATATGAACGTGGCGGGCCGGGAGCCTCAGGGTACCATCCCTGCGGCGGACTACGATCGCGAGCGCGATAGGCTGGCGGCGTTTTTGCGAGCCATTCCCGACGATCAAGGCCGCCCCATGGCCACAGAAACACTGAAGCCGCAGGAGATCTTCACTGGGCCGTACGTGAACGCAGCTCCCGATCTGCTCGTCTACTTTGATGATCTCTCCTGGCGCGCCGGCCAGGATGTCAACAACCCAAGTCTATACAGCTTTGACACCGAGATTGGTCCTGACGATGCGGTGCACGATCACCACGGCATTCTGGCGATGGCGGGCCCAGGCCTCTCCAGCCACGGCGAACTATCCGGGCTGCAACTCATGGACGTGGCGCCCACCGTGCTCACCCATCTGGGCGAGGCGGTTCCCTCCGTCATGGAGGGCAAAGCGATCCCCTGATGCTGGGAATGTACGGGCGGGGCTCACTCTCCCACGCCCGGTGTTATCTACCATACTGGTGCCTCGCGTGTCGCGATCCGCGCCAATAGAAGGAGCAAGCAAATGAAAGATCAAGAACCCGGCCTGGTCATCTGGTTTACCGGTCTGGCAGCTTCCGGAAAGTCTACCGTAGCCAAAGAAGTAGAAAATCGTCTCCACGCACTGGACTTGGCCGTGGAAAATTTCGACGCCGACGAGGTACGCGCGAATCTTAGCCCCAATCTTGGGTATACTGAACAAGCGCGCGACGAGAACACCAAGCGCCTGGCCTGGATGGCCAGAATGCTCAGCAAGTACGGCGTCAACGTAGTGGTCACCGCCGTTTCGTCGCTCCGGCGCTATCGGGATCGCGCGCGTGAATTGTGCCCACGCTTCATGGAGGTCCAGGTGATCTGCCCGGTGGAGGTCTGCCAGCAGCGCGACCCCAAGGGTCTGTACGCTCGGGCCGCCCGAGGCGAGGTCAACGATATTGCCGGTTTGCATCAGCCCTACGAGGAGGCCGAGAACGCCGAGGTGGTCCTGCGTACGCATGAACTCTCGGTAGAGGAAGCCGCCGACCTCGTGATGAAGAAGGCGCAAGAGCTCGGATACCTCTCCTAGCCGAGCCCCTGGCGGCGCCGAGCCGTTTGTGCTTGTTTCGCTAGTCTAGGGCAGCACTGGATGCGCAACGGCTGTGCATGGGGGGAGTAGACGGTGAACGCCAATCGGTCGGCGAAGGTGATTCTGGACTACCGGGCTCTGCTGGTGTTTGCGGACTTCCTGGTGGCCGGCCTCGTGTGCCTGGGTCTGCTGTATACCTCTGCGGGGACCGGGGTCGCGAGCCCTACGGCGCTGATCGCAACGCTTATCCTGGTGGGGCTGTGGCTGGACACCCTGTTCCTGTGGGGACAGTATACGCTGTATCCGGGCCGCCCCTGGCTGGTACAGGGCTTCAACCTTGGCATGTGTATGGTCGTAGGCACTTTGGTTGCAGCCGGCGCCTCCGTCTTGCTCCCCAACCTCCCGCCCCTGCCTGTTGAGTTCTACTTGACGGCCACCGGCCTCATGATCCTCGCCGCCCTGGCCGTCCGCCTCCTGGCCCTACGTTTCCTGCCTCGTGAAATGATTACCGAGCGCTACGTTCTCCTGGCCAACGGTACGGGCACGCGCGAGTTTTGGCGCTCGCTCACCAACATCGGCTTGCCCCCTCACGCGGAGATCGTCGGCACGGTCTCCGTAAACGGGCATGTTGTTGATCGCGAGTTCTTCAAGGTTCCCGACCTCGGTCATTTTGAGCAACTACCTGAGGTGCTGCGCGAACACGGTGTGCGTTCGCTCATTCTCAGCAGCGACTACCCGCTCAGTGACGCTCACGTTCGGGTGATCACCCAATGCTCCGAGAACGGCGTGCGCGTGCTCTCCCCCTTTAGCGCCCACGAGGAAATTACCCACCGCACTCCCCTGATCTACGGCCACAGCTTTGTCGAGGCTTCCCTGGTAAGCGTGCAACAGGGTAAGTACGCCACACGCCTCAAGCGGGTTACGGACGTGATTGTCACGCTGGCACTGTTGCCCCTGGGGCTGGTCCTGATCGGTGGCGCAGCCCTACTCATTCTGTTCACCGACGGCACGCCGGTGATCTACCGCCAGAAACGGGTGGGCAAGGATGGGCGCGTATTCCAGTTGCTGAAGCTCCGCACCATGGTACGCGACGCCGAGGCGGAGACCGGACCCGTCTGGGCGGCTGAACAGGACCCCCGCGTCACCCCCCTCGGCCGCTTCCTCCGCAATACGCGCCTGGACGAGCTACCTCAACTCTTCAACGTGCTCCGCGGCGACATGAGCCTGGTTGGCCCCCGCCCCGAGCGGCCTACCTTCGTCGAGGACTTCTCCGCCCGGGTGCCCCACTACCAGCAGCGGCTGCTCGTTCGCCCCGGCATGACCGGCTGGGCACAGATCAATTACCACGCCGACCGCGACGTGGACGATGTGTACGAGAAGCTTCGCTACGATCTCTACTACCTGCGCCATCTGTCCCTTGCTCTGGATCTTCAGATCCTGCTGGGCACCATTGGCGTCGTCTTCTCTCGCCGCAGCGCCCGCGGACACTCCTTGCCGGCCTGACAGAGCCCCTTCGCCCCTGGAGGTCCTCCCAACCTTCTCCCCACTCGGGTGTCAATGAAGTGCCTGCGCTATGGAGGTGACACGTGTCTGAACTGCACATCCTGGACCACATACCCGTGCACCTGGAGCGGCAGGACCTGATCCAGCGTCTAGACCTCCCAGAGAGCGACCCCGGCTTGCATGGTATTGCCGCGGCGCTGGTGACTGACGTCTTGCAGGTGGCCCGGCCCCAGGCGCTCTTCACCGTAGCCTACGTCAAGCCCCTCGAGGACGACGCCGTGGCGTTCAACGGTGTCCGGTTCGCCAGCAAGGTCCTGCGTCAGAACCTGGACGGCGTCGGGCGAGTCTTCCCTTACGTCGCGACCTGCGGTCGCGAGTTGGAGTCTCTCCCCCTGCCCCCTGGCGACTTCATGGCCCCGTATATGCTGGACACTCTCAAAGAGACAATCTTGCGGGTAGCACTGGGGTACCTGTTCGAGCACATCAGGCGGCACTACGCCCTGGGCCGCACGGCGCAGATGAATCCCGGTTCCTTGCCTGACTGGCCCCTCTCCGAGCAGAGGGCGCTCTTTTCGCTCTTCGGCAACGTGGAGCGCCTGATCGGCGTGCGCCTGAGCGACACCTGTCTGATGTTCCCCATCAAGTCGGTCTCGGGACTTCTCTTCCCCACGGAGAGGACGTACCTCAACTGCCAGTTATGTCGCCGTGAAGTCTGTCCCAACCGACAGGCTCCGCTTGACCCTGTCCTGGCCGAGCAGTATGGCGTCTAGGTCCCAGGCCCTCCAGAAGAAGAACCTGCGAAAAGTCTTGTTCTGCAGGAAGGTCCTTCTCTCCCGCTCGCGAATCACCCGCCGCAAGAAGCCTTGCACAGTACAACCCAAGGAGGCAAGCCTTATGGCTCGGGCCAAGCAAGCAGCACCCGGAAACACTCTTCGTCTCGCCGACCGTGAGAATCTGACCGCCGACATTGACGCGCAGAACGGCAATCTCGTCCTCTTGCGTGATCTCGACCTCGATCTGACCGTGATTGACCAGCCGCCAGCGTGGGAGGTGCAGGTCAACCGCAAACCCATTGAGCTTTCCCTGTTCTTCCATGAGGACCGCCGCGGCATCCTCCAGACCATCGGCCGCACCACCGAGTTCATGGCCTACTCCCAGGGCTACGGCTTGCAGGTGGCGCGCTTGGCCGTGCCGGGCAAGCACAGCCTGCACTTGCAGTACCGCGTCAAGCGCGTGCCCATGGAACACCTCTACCCGATGCCCGGACCCAACACCCGTGATCTCGAGCAGCCGCTCTGGGTGGATACCCTGGGCTTCCTGGGATGGAACTTCTCCGTCATCCGCCCGGATACGACCATGCGAGTCTGCCATCTCTCCGGCGGCGGCCCCTTCGAGCATATCAGCGCTGAAGAGGGCCCTCTGGCCGAGGTGACACCCAAGATCTGGCATCTGATGCGCCGCACCTACCCCGGCGTCCAGTCCATCCCCGGTGCGTTGCTCTACCGCCGGGATCCCGACCAGTGGCTATTCCTTCTGGCCCGGCGCTCCAAGCTCGCCTATACCGCAGACTACAACGAAATGGGCATGCAGTTCCACATGCAGTACCACAAGTTCATGGCGCCCCTGGAGGAGTTCCCCGTCCCCGAGATGTCCCTCTTCTGGGGTCGCGATCTGGAGGAGATGGAAACTCTGTGGGCCGATCAGTTCGACCAGTACGAGGAACCCCCGGAGTGGCAGTACCACACCACCTGGACCGCCACCGGCTCCGCCGGGGCCAATCCCCGCAAGTTCTCCCAGGTCGCCGACGCCGCCGTGGCCTCCATCGAGCACGGTGGGGCCAACGGCATCTGGCTCTACACTCACGACATCAAGCGCTTTGACACCGACACCAGCCCCTCCAGCGCCGGGCCTAACCCCAACTCGGGAACGCACCACGATTTCCGTGCAATGGTGCGGCGCATTCACGACGCCGGGGGCCGGGTCAAGGTCTGGCTCAGCGCCTCCGGCATGAAGCCCTGGGGCGACCTGGAGCCTGGCTGGGCCATCCGCGGCGTGGACAACGTCCCCTGGGTGAGCTGGGGCTGGGACGCCCACGAGTTCATCACCGCCTGCAACGCGCTCGACCCCGGGTTCCGCCAATACATGCTGGACTGGACCCGTCGCTACGTGGAGGATTTTGATGTGGACGCCTTTTTCCTCGATTGCGGCGTCTTCACGCTCACCTGTGACTTCGACCCGGCACACACCCAGGGCCACTTCCCCTCCGAGGCCGGTCCCGCCATGCGTGGTCTGTTCCACGAGATGTGGGACCTGATTCAGGAGATCAAGCCGGGCGACTTTCACATGTGGTACGAGGGCACTCACTGCGACTATCCCGGCAGCGGCTACGCCTGGGGGAACATGGTCTTCCCGCCCCCACCCCCAGAGGAGGCCACCGGCCAGCGGATGATGTACAACTTCGTTCGCCGCCGCCCGGATCGGCGCCTGGTCTGGGGCACGCTCAACGCCTACGACCTGGCCTGCGGCATGGCCCACTGGGACCCGCCCATGAGCGGGCTGGGCAGCGTCGAAGAAGCGCTGGAGAACGCCGCCAATCCCATGAACCAGTTCATCGTGAGACTGGTCCGCGAGCGCGGCACGCGGGAGGCCCGGGGGATCACCGACGGTCTCTCCTGGCTGGACAACCTGCTCATCACCATCCCCAAGTACCAGGGGGCGGTGACCATCGCGGAACCCGCTCTGCAGGATCTCAAGGCGGTCGAACACGTCCTGACCGGCGACCGAATCGAGGCCACCACGGACAGCGAGGGCCGTCCCGTGATTGAGCTCGAAGGCGGCGCGGCCTACAACATCGTGCGGTAACACCAGAGGGGCCGGAGGAGCAGCGCGGCTGAGCCGCCGCGTTTCTGTCCCTCCGGCCCCTCTTCACCTTCCCCGTAGAAGAGTCTACTCGGCCGTCGCCTTCCTGGCCTCCAGGATCAAGGCTGCTAGCTGGTCGCGTTTGGCCTCCAGCTTCTCCCGCTCCTTGGTCCACACGTAGGCCGAGGTGACGATCTCCGGCTCAATCTCCAGCGCGGTTTGGATGCGCTTCAGCAAATCCGCATTTTTCTGTGGGTCGAGTCGCTTCGCCGCTTCGCGCAACAGGGCAAAGTACTCGTAGTCCTCCAGGCCGTCGCGGGCGTTAGAAATCCGCATGCCCACCAGGAAGTCCTCCTCCGGCGTCGGCGGCGGGTACAGTAGGCTCCCGCCCCACATGGTAGCCGGACACTCCCACTCGCTCTTCGGCCAGCGCTGATCGAAGGGTTTGCTCCGCTTGTTGTTGTCCCATATGCCCGTCAGGTTGAACAGCAGGTAGCCGTCAAGCTCGTACTCCCAAGCCATCCACCCCACCATTCGTTGGGCGAGATACGGCCGGTCGTAGCGGGTATGTGGCGTATAGTTCCCCAGGCTGTCCTGCCCCTCCCCCGCGCTATAGGTCCAGATCTTCTCCCCGTACTTCTCTCTGCGTTCCAGGCATTCCTGGTGCATCCCCGGTATGGTCTCAAACCGCCCCAGTCCCGGCGCCCAGGCATCCACCAGACCGTAGGCATCCCTGCCGAAGTCCGGACCCTCCTGCTTGATCCGCCGCGTAGGATCAAACCCAAAGCAGCAGAGCTGCAAGTCCGGCGCCACTTCCCGGAAGAAGCTGTGATGCTCCAGCATCTCTGGGGTGAACGTCTCATCAAACACCTCATAATAGGAGAACTTGGCGATACCCAACTCCTTGAGGTGCTTCGCCCACGCCGGCAGGAAGGCCCGGTACACCGGGTTCTCCTGGTAGTACCTGGCGTTGGTACGCCAGTTCGGCTCGCCCTCGCCTGTATAGTAATCTTTGAGCCGTTTCTTCTCCCCGGTGGCTCGCTCGATGATGGTCAGGTTCTGCGAGTTCAGGTAGCTCGTCCAGCCATTGTTGGGGCTTTGGTTAGACCAGAAGGCGCTGGCGTGATGGTCCAGGCCCACCTGCAACCACTCGTCCACCACGCTAAAGTCGAAGCTGAAGCTTCCGTCCTCCTCGTGGTAGACCACCAGTTTGGGATGCAGCAGGGCATCGTTGATCATCGTGCCCACGCGATAGCGACTCAGGATCCCCGTATGCCGGCGGAACAGCTCCACGGTGTACTTGGGCGTCTCGGCCCAGTACTTGAAGCCCGGATTCTCGTTGTACCACGAGACCCCGGGGCTCCACCACCAGTCGGTCTCCAGCGAGCTCCTCACCGGCAGATCGAAGCCATAGGCCGTGATCTCCACCGGGCGACTGACCGAGCTCCCGCCGCCCGAGACAGTAACCGTCCCACGATAGACGCCCGCCGGAGTGCCCGGTGGCAGATACTGGTCCACCCACAGAACTGAGTTCTGTCCCGCCGGAGCCGTAAAGGGCTTCCCTGGCCACAGGATATCCGGCTCGTACCAGTAGTCCTTGCCCCTTAGAGGCTGTCCGTCCCAGCCCGTCATCTTGACGTAGTCCACCCGGAACCAACGCGTCTCCCCCGCCGGAATCGTGTGCCCCTCACCGTCGCTCAGTGCCGAGCACGTCACAGTGACCTCCTCCACGTCGCGCCAGAAGGGCATGAGCACCAGTTGATAGGAGCCATACTCGCCCCCGGCCAGCTTCAGCCGGAGGGGTTCATCCAAAGAGCCCTCATAATGGGTCTGGCGGTAGAACTTATCGTCCGCCATGCCCGCACCCAGGGCAAAGCGCACCAGCTCCTCCGCGGACTTGCCGGGATACAGGCTGACCAGGTACACGGAATAATCCAGCGTCTTCCACTCCGCAGTCAGCTCAGCGAGTTCTTTGACCATATTCTCCCAGGTCGCATCATCCAGAGGTTCAGCGGCGGCAGTGAGGCGCTGGCGTACGTCGTCGCACCGCCCCGCGAAGTCATCCAGGCGCGTGCTGAGACCTCGAATCGCCGGATGCAGGTTAGCCCGTTTAGCCGCTGCCGCCCGCGCCGCCTCCAGGTCCTGAGCCAGTACGGACCCTGGCGTCTCCGCCTTGTACAGCAGCCGTCCAGCATAAATCAGCCGCTCTCCAGAAAACACCTCTGCATCAAACTGATACTGCCCGCCTGCCAGCAGCCGGTAGGGCAGGTCAATAGCGCCTTCGGGGAGCGCAAACTCCGTTGTAACCAGTGGCCGCGCCTCACCGTTGCGCGAGACAATCAGGCGCGCCGTGAGCGGACCGGGCGCCTCCTTGATGTCCAGATGCACAGCTCCCGGCCCCAGGCGCGGGGCCAGTTCATCGCAGAACTTCGGGTAGCCCGGCAGCCGATCCTCCGGCCCCTGGAAGGTGACCCGCAACGTGCCGGGATCCCCCGGCTTCTCCAGCCTGATCACCGGCAGCTTCTCCCCGGCCTTCCGTCCCATGAAGGTAGCGGTGCCGAACATGCGATTCGCGCGCCAGAGGTAGTCCATCAATGGGCTGGTGATGTTAGCGGTCCATTTCGAGAGCTCCTCGCCTGAGGCCCGCCGCCGGAGAAAGTCCACCCGCCACTTGTCCCCCGGCTGTGGCGTGTTGAAGCTCCCGTCAAGCTGCGCGAGGTCGCGGAAGGAGACGCGCATCTCCAGCGTCCAGCCACCCGGCTGACTGCCCACCACCAGGTCCCACTGCGGCGTCAGCTTCTGCCGCATTAGGTAGTCTATCATCGCATGGCCGCCGACCCAGGCCACGCTAATGTTTTTCCAGCCGGAGGGGGTCATGACCAGGTCCAGGGAATCGCTCTGCCGGTCCATCGTCGGGCCCTTCGCATTCCCCACCTGCTGGGTGCACAGATACATGCGCACCCAGTCGCCGCCCGCCAGGTAGTCCTGGAGCTTCTCTTCCAGATCCGGAGCCGGGCGCTGTAACTGGCCCGCCAGCATCCGGGCGTCGGGCTCCTCCATGCTGAGGAAAGCGTACAGGTACTCGGCGTCGTAAGCCAGCCGCACCTCCGTCTTTACCTGCGCCCAGTCTATCATCCGATCGAAATGCCCATTGGGTTTGAGCTGGTACAGACCGAAGTCCTTCGCCGGCTCGGCCTCCGCCCAGCAGAGGTCCTCGCCCTTGCCATCCAGCTCCGGAGGGGTGTCAGTCCAGTAGATATGCATCTGGTAGCTGCTCACCGGAGGGAACTCCGGGGCAGTCTGGGCGGCGACAGGGGCGCAGAGCAGCGCCCCCACCACCCACAGACAACAGGTCGCTGTAAGTCGGCTGAGATTCCGCAAGCGAATCACTACCCTTTCGTCACCTTCCTGACTTCCAGGATCAGCGCCGCCACCTGGTCACGCCGGGCCTCGAGCACGGCGGGGTCCTTGGTCCAGTGCAACGTGTCTTGATAAATCTCCGGGTGGATGTCCAGTGCCTTCTCGACTCTGGCCAGCAGCGCCGCGTCGCGCGTCTTGTCCAGCCCTTTAGCCTCCTCGCGCAGGATGGCCATCAAGTCGAAATCCTCCAGCCCATCGCGCGCATTGGATAGCATCATCCCGGGCACCACGTCGTAATCAGGGCCGGGATAGATCAACCCTCCGCAGCGCCAGGCGCCGTCTGACCACATGGTATTCGGCCAGCGCTCCTCCGGCGGCTTCTTGGCATTTTCTGCGGGCACGCTCTGCAGCATGAAGAGCAGGTACTCATCGAGCTGCCAGCGCCACGCCGCCCAGCCGTTCATCCGTACGGAGATCAATGGCCGGTTGAAGTTGCGGAAGGGCGAGTAGTTGCCCTCGCCGTCCACTCCCTCCCCGCAAACGTACGCGCCCATGAATTGCCCGTACTTCTCCTTGCGCTCCAACAGCGACTCATACAGGCCGGGCTTGCTGTCGAAGTAGTGCAACCCCGGCGCCCAGCCGCCCACGACATCCAGGATGCTGTCCTCCGACTTCAGCCCCAGGGGCTGCATACCGTAGTTCATCAGTTTCAGCTCCGGCACTACTTCATGGATGAAGCGGCTGTGCGCCACCACGTCGGGATCCCTCGGGTTGGCTTCGTCATATATCTCCCAGTAGCAGTCCTCCAGGATACCCAGTTCCTTCAGGTGCGCAACGTACTTGACCAGGAAGTCACGGTACAACGGGTTGTTGCGATAGTAGTCGCGGTTGGTGCGCCAGTTGCCCTCGGCCTGGTAGTAGTCCTTAAGCTGGCGCTTCTCCCCGGTCGCGCGGTCAATGATCGTGCATCCGGGGCTGTTCACGACGTTCACCCACCCACCGTTACAGCTCAAGGCGGCTGAATACAGGTTCGTGTTCTGCTGCTTGGAGATCTCCACGTACTTGTCGAAGGTGCTCCAGTCGAAACTGAAGCTCCCGTCCGCCTCGCGATAAATCGGGACCTGCTGAGGAATGGTGGTCCAGTCCGCCGGAAAGGCGCCGCACCGATAGCGCCCCAGCACCGCCGCTTGCCGCGCGAAGATCTCCGGGGTATAGGCGGGGCCACCTCGGCCGTAGAACTCGCGCAGCCAGGTCCCCATCCCAAACCACCAGTCGGTCTGCAGGGCGCAGCGCGCCGGCAGGTCCACGCCGTACGCCGTGACCATGATGTCTCGCTCCGTGGACTGCTGGCCGTCGCTTACTGTGACCTTCCCCCGATAAGTCCCTGCGGGCGTCCCCGCTGGCAGGTACAGGTCCACCCACACCGGCTGAAGCGTCCCCGCCTTGACAGAAACCGGCGCGCCCTCCAGCAGCGGATCCGGCTCCAGGGCATGAGGCGCTGCCGGATCGTCGGGGTCCCGGTTCTCCAGCTTCACGTACTCCTGCCGGAACCAGCGATAGTTGTCTGCGCTGACCTTCGTCCCCCCAGGACCGGACAAGTCCGAGAAGGTGAAGGTCAGGTTGTTGACTTCCGTCCAGAAAGGCACGATCACCAGCTGGAAGGAGCCGTACTCGTTCCCGGCCAGGTGCAGGCTCACCGGTTCCGTCAGCGAGCCGCGATAGCACAGGTCGGGATAGAACTTGTCATACGAGGTCCCGATTCCCACAGCATAACGCAGCGGCGTATCGGGCGCCTTAGTCGGGTAAAGCTGCGCGAGATGCAGGTCATACTCCAGCGCCTTCCACTCGTCGGCCCGCGCATCAATCGTCTCCACCAGCTCCCGCCATTCCGGTACCGACAGCTGCTCCTTGCGGGCGAAGGCTTCCCGCGCCCCCTGCACCTTCCGAGCGAAGTTCTGCAGCCTACCGCGCAGCAGCACAAACGAGCGATGCGGAGTCCCGGCCTGGATCAGGTACTTCTGGCCCGCCTCGAGCTGCTGGTCCATCTCGGTCAGTATCTGCTCAGTCCGCGGCAGCTTGGCAAAGGCTTGACCCGTGTAGATGATCTCCTCCCCTGCCTTTAGACTGAAGCTCAGATAGCTGTTACCGCTCTCCAGCAGGTGATAAGCCAGTGTGAGCGTCCCATCTTGCTCCAATGTCACTGGCTGCAGATCCTTCGTCACTCCGTCCCGGCTCACCATGCCTGTCGCCTGTATCGGTGCCTTTACGCCTTCCAGAGTGAAAGAGAACCCGCTCGGACCATAGAAAAGCTCCCCAGGTTCCGCCTTGGTGATTACCGGAAGCCGCTCTCCGCTCTTGAAGCCCCGGAAAAAGACGTGCCCAAAGCTCGGCGGATCGCGGAAGCCTGGCCGGAAGCTCGGCGACCACTGGGTGAACCGCTCGCCGGTCGAGGAATTGCGACAGAAGGAAAGCCCCCAGACCTCCCCTGGCTGCGGAGTGGTGCACATCTCGCCGGGGCCGACCAGGTCCCCAAAGGGCACCTGCTGCTCCATCGTCCAGCCTCCCTCGAAGCTGCCGATGGCCACCTTCCAGTCCGGACTGAAGCCGTAGGCGTCGTAGGCCAGATCGTACCAGATGCCCGTACGCGTCCCCGCTCGTCGGCTGGCGTCAAAGAGGTGCCCGCTGGCATTGGAGATAAGCTGGAAGTAATACTTGTCCGTGTTACCCGGATCCAGCATCAGCTCCCCAGAATCTGCGGGGGTGATGAAATCCCGCGTCTCCTCAAGAATCCGGGGTACCTTGCTCACATCCGGCTCATACATCTTCCAGAAAACATACAGGTTTGTCGCATCATAAGCCACCCGACACTCGGTCTGCGGTGTGGCGGGGATCTCCGGCTTCATGAATACCACGAAGTCCTTAGCCACCTCCGCTCCCTGCCAGCAGGCATCCTCGTCCTTGCCATCCAGCGCTGGCGGCTGCGCGGTACGGTAGGCGTTGAGGACGTACTCGCCCGCGTTCGGGTCGCGCGCCTCCTGCCCGGCGGCCAGGCTGGCCAGCACCAGCAACAAGACCGCACAGAAGAGCAGAACGCGGGAAGTCGCAGCGTTGACATTCATTTTGTTCACTAGCCTTTCTCTGTGACTTTCGGGTTGACTGATCCAATCCATGAGCTAGAAGAATTTCCCCTCTAGCTCTAGCCCAACCTCCTCAAGTACTTGTACATATTTATGGGAGGCCGGTACCATCTTGACTATTTCATGGCATGGTGCCCATATCCTCCCTGCTCCCGCGCCTTCGGGCCCCCGGATCCCTCATACAGGTAATACTTCACCCGCCGGAGAAGAAGCCTTTTTAGGAGGAACTGCCATGCGTAAGCTATTAGTTGTCGTCGGCCTGCTGGCCTGGAGCAGCCTGGGCCCCCTCCGCGCCGAGGTTACACCCGCCTTTGCTCCCCTGCCCGGTAACCTGCTGGTGAACGGCAGCTTCGAGCATAATGTGGACCAGGACAGCTTCCCTGACCACTGGCGTTTCCTCAACTACGCTCCCGGTGGGGGTATCGGCTGGGTTGAACGAGGCGCGCTCGACGGCCGTATCGCTCTGCGCATGAGTGCCCCCGAGGGCGGGCAAGTCGTCCTCGCTCCCAGTGCTCTCGCCAATACCGGGCTGCCTTGTGTCGAGGGCCGCTCCTATGTCTTCTCCCTCTATGTCCGTAGCGAAGGACCCGCTCAGACCGTCGTGCAGATGACCGGCGTCTTCGCCGACGGACGCTTCACCTGGGAAGTGGGCCGTGGCGTCATCAAGACCACCGATGCCACCGACTGGACGCGCTACTCCTGGAAATTCACGGGGCCTCCCGGTATCCGCACCCTCAGCCCCTGGATCAGCCACCAGCAAGGCACCGTCCTGGTGGACTGCTTTCAGATCGAGGCAGCCGCCGAACCTGGCGCCTATGGTCCTGCGCAGTACGCCCGCCTGTACGTGGAACCCACCAACGCCCGCCATGTCTACCCGGCAAACCGCGCCTTCACCCCGGAGTACACCGTTCACAACGATACCCATCAGGCGATCTCCGCGGTCCTCCGCATCTCTCTGGCCGAAGTCTGGGGGCCCGGCCAGTGGCAACTTCCCTCCGTCCCCCTCTCTCTGGACGGGGGCAGCTCCAAACAGATCAAACTGGCCGGCGCTCCGCGCAACCTCCCGCCGGGGCGCTATCGCCTGACCTTCACCGCCAATGACGCGCAGGGGCAGCTCTGTTGCCAGATGTCTCTCGAGCAAACCCTCGCCGGCCCGCCGGCCGGGCCGATCCCGCGCTTCCCGGAGTCCGAGCCGCCGATCACCCCGCAGCTTCAGCCGGTAGCCGACGGCTACAGCCGCCTGCTGATAGCCTTGGCCTCCCTGGAGGATTTGCGCCGCCAGATCGCTCGGGCGCTGTTCTATGCCGAGCGGGCTGGCCAGGCCGATCCTGACCCCACTGCCACCACTGCCCTATACGAGCCCCTGGCCCAGGCCTGGGAGGACCTCGGCTCGGCCCGCACGAACTACGACCAGGCCTACGCCCTCGGTTTTGAACTCCGCCACAAGCCCAAGACCCTCACCGCGGAACAGCAGCAGGAGCAAACTCGACTCCTGACCGAGGCCGCAGAGACCCTCACCACCCTGGAACGGGGTCTACCTCAACTCCAGGCTGGCCTGGAGCAGCGTCTCGCCACCCTCACCCGGAACTTGGCCCCCCGGATCAGCCCCGGCTTCAAACCCGCGGTCGTCGGCCGTCCCGGCCAGCCCCAACAAGAGCTCACCATGGACGCCCGGGGCCGCACTACCGGGATCATCTGGGGGCTCTGCGGCCATCCCGACAACGTCCTGCGCCTGCAGCGCTGGTTCAACTTCGGCTCCACGCTCGATGGCCGCCCTGGCATGCGTGCTCCCGGCGTTCCCGCTTCCGGCCCCTTCACCTGGTTCAACGAAGCTGACTATCGCCGCTACCAGCAAGCCGGCCTCAAGTACGACTCCAGCTTCTACACCGCCGGGGGCGGCATGACCAACGCCGCGGCCACGGACTACTTCCTGGCCACCCACGGCCATGACCCGGACATCTTCCTGCAGACTTCAACCGGTGAAACTCCCAGTCGATCTGCGCTCAATATCTGGCATCCCCTGGTCCAGGAGCAGGTGCGCGACTTCTGCTACACCCAGGCCCGCATGCTGCGCGAGGACCCACGGGTCATCTTCCATTACTACGCCTGGGAGCCTTCCTTCACCATCCGCGGGGGGAACAAAGACAACGGAGGCGTGGAGACCGGCTACAACCCCACCGCGAAGGCGAACTTCCGCCAGTATCTGCAGTCCCGCTTCAAGACCATCGCCGCCCTCAACCAGGCCTGGGGCAGCAACTATGAGTCTTTCGAGACGATTGAGCCCCCGCCCGACGGCCTCCTGGTCCCCCGCAAGCAGGCCACGCCCCTGACCTACGAGTTCGAGAAGTGGCGGCAGAAGAGCTACGCGGACTACTACCAGCTCTGTTACGAGGCCATCAAGTCCGGCGATCCTGACCACCCCTGCGGTATCTCCGGCGAGGGCTCTGCCTCCTTTTTCAACAGTTGCTGCTATACCTGCGGCATTGACTATTGGCAGCTCGCCAAGCGTGCCATGGACTTCGTCGAAACCCATTCGGAGCTTTACCTGAAACTCCCCGACATCGTCTGGGAGCACTCCCTCGCCAGGCTGCTCAACAAGCCCCAGCTCCTCAACGAGTCCAACTGGGACTGGTCCGCCCCCAGTCATAATCAGGACGAGCGGCAGTGGCAGGCCACCGGAGAGATTAGCCTCTGGCGCTGGATGGTCTGGGGCCGCACCTATATGAACCTCATGTCCGCCGAGTCTGAGTACGTTCCCCCGACCAAGTTCTACGGCCAGTCTCTCCTGGAGATGAACCAGGACTATACCATTTTGCGCCCGGCCGCCGCCTTCATGAAGATCGCCATGGACAAATCCAGCCGTTACGGCGACCTCCTCCTCTCCACCCGGATCGCCACTCCCAAACTGGCCGTGCTGCAGTCCAACACCTCCATCATCAACTGCTACCCCAGCGGCGCCCCCGTCGGAGGGTATCCTCATCACCCGCCGCGGCAGGAGGCCTTCAACTTCGCAGCCCTCAACGATCCTGGCAACTACGACCACCTCTACCTCCCCGAGGAGGCGGTCCTCGAGGACGGCCACGATCTCCGCCAGTACCGGGCGGTCCTCTTGCCCTATACCACCCACTTCCCTCCCGGCCTGGCGGAGAAGCTGCTGGCTTACGTGCGGCAGGGAGGCTGGCTTATCTGCTCCGGTCCCCCCGGCGTCTACGACCCGTACGGCCGCACCGATAATCGTCTGCTCACGACCAGCCTCGGTGCCTGTGCTCCGGCCTATGTCTCAGGCAACGAAAACAACTGGGTCTGGGCACTCAACCTCACCACCCCCCGTGCGGAGACCACGGTGGAGTTAACGGATGACCAGGGCGCGCCTCTTCTCGTCTCTTCCCGCTACGGCCGGGGCGGCCTTCTGGTGAGCGTGGCCGGCTGGCGCACCGACGCTGCCCAGGAGGTCTACTACCGCCTGCTGGACGCGGCGATCGGCAACCGCACGGCCTGGGGCGCGGATAATCTCCTGGATCTGGTGACCCGCGTGGATTCGCGTGGGCGACGTTACCTCTTTGCGATGAACCGTTCTGTGGATGATACGTCCGAGGAGATTGTACACGTGGAGGGCGAGTTCCCGCGTCCGGTGGACCTCGGAATTGGCCAGCGTTTCCCGCTCGGGGTCCGGGTGGAACAGGGCTTCACCACGCTGCGCCTGCGCCTGGAACGCGGCGACTCAACAGTGATTGCCCTCCAGCCGTAAGACGATTACAGGTTGCCGCGCTTCTGTCCAGCGCGCCGGGGTGACTTCCCCCGGAGCATCGCCTGTCTATGGCCCACCACACCGGCAATGCTCTGACGACGAGAACGACTACCACATGACACAAACGGACCTTGCCCGACGATTGGAGGAGGCGTGTCGGTACTTGGCCGGCCTGCAGGAACAACTGCAGGCACCCTCCGAGCAGGCTGCCGCCGCAGTGCAGGAGGCCTCCAGGGAGCTCTCCCGCCTCCTTGACGACTTGCAGCCTGCCCGCTCGGAGCTGCGCGGGGAGGGCCCGTCGGGACCGACCCGCGACCAGAGTTTCTTCTCCCTGCTCAATCTCATCCCCGGCTATTGCTGTGTGCTCACGCCAGACTACCGTTTCCGGTTTGTCAACCAGCGGTTCTTGGACCTGTTTGGCGACCCCGGCGACCAGCCCTGCTACAAGTTCCTCTTCGGGCGCAGAACCAGGTGCCAGGACTGCAAGAGCCTTGCCTGCCTGACCACTGGAACGCCCGTAGTCTGGGAATGGCTCAGCCCTCACTCTAGCATCTACGAGGTCCACGACTACCCCTTCCAGGACGCTGACGGCTCACAACTTGTCCTGGAGTTTGGCCTGGACATCACTGACCGCAAATTGACTCAAGCTGAGCTTGAACATGAACGCATGCTCTTGCAGGCCATTTTGGATCAGATTCCCGTGGGCATTCTGGTCGCGGAGGCGGAATCGGGCAACATCATTCTCGTGAATGACGAGGTCCGCGAGATATGGCGCCAGCCTGAGGCCTCCCCCCACACTCTGCAGGACTTCAGCCGCCTGCCCCAGTACCGCCCTGGCGCCCGCCGCCCGGTGAAGTTGCCTCACTTGCCCCTCTACCGGGCTTTGATGCATGGCGAGATTGTGGTCGAAGAGGACTGGGAGATCCAACGCGACGACGGCACGCGCGGCATCATCCGCGCCGACGCCATCCCCATTCGGGACACCAGCGGGAAGATCGTGGCCGCCGTCGTGGCTCTGATTGACGTCACCGAACGCCGCTCCCAGGAAGAAGAACTTCGTCGGCACCGTGAACAGCTTCAGGAACTGGTCGAGGAGCGCACTCAGCAACTGCAGTTGACTGCTGAACAGCTCCGTGTTCAACACGCCTTCACCACTGCGGTTCTGGACACCGCAGCCAGTCTGGTCGTGGTCTTCAATCGCCGTGGCCACATTGTCACCTTCAACCGCGCCTGCGAGAAGCTTACCGGCTACACCCTGGCGGAACTCCAGGATCGGCCCTTCTGGGACATCCTGCTCGTCCCCGAGGAGGCCGAAGAGGTCAAGCGTGTCTTCGGTGAACTGCTGTGCAACCTGCCTAATCAACATGCCAACTACTGGGTCACCCGCAGCGGAAAGCGCCGTCTGATCAACTGGAACAACTCGGTCCTGCTCGACGAGCGGGACGAGGTGGAGTACGTCGTGGCCGTCGGGCTGGACGTCACCGAACACCGCGCCCTGGAGAACGCTCTGGAAGCCAGCGAAGCCAAGTACCGCTCCCTGGTAGAGAGTGCCAATGTCATCGTGCTCAGCACCGACACCGAGGGCCGTCTGACCTTCGTCAACCCCTTCGCCGCACGCTTCTTTGGCTGGACCGAGGAAGAGCTTCTGGGCCAGCCCGCCGTGGGCACCATCTTCCCGCCTGCCGACACCGAGGGCCAAGACCTGGCCTCGCTCATCGCTGCGGTAGTGGCCCATCCTGAACAGCATCCCCACAGTGAGTGCGAGGGCCTCACCCGCGACGGGCAGCGCAAGTGGCTCGCTTGGTCCAACCGCCCCCTGCGCAACGACCGGGGCGACCTGCAGGGCCTGCTCGCCATCGGTACGGACCGCACCGAACAGCGCGAGGCCGAGAAGGCGCTTCATGCCGCTTACGCATATAACCGCGGGCTGATCGAGGCCAGCCTCGACCCGCTGGTGACCATCTCTGCCGACGGGACCGTCACGGACGTAAACCGGGCCACGGAACGTGTCACGGGCCGATCGCGAGAGGAGCTGATCGGGACCGACTTCTCCGACTACTTCACCGATCCCGACGCCGCTCGTGGGGGCTATGAAGAGGCCTTCCGCGAGGGCCAGGTAACCGACTATCCCCTGGAGATCGTATCCGCTGATGGTCACGCTACCTCGGTTCTCTACAACGCCACTGTCTACCGTAACGAGCAGGGCGAGATTCTGGGGGTCTTCGCCTCCGCCCGAGACATCACCGAACGCGTCCAGGCCGATCAGGATCGCGCCCTGTACCAGGAGAACCTGCGCACCCTGGCCACCGAACTGGCCCTGGCCGAGGAGCGCGAGCGTCGCCGTATCGCCACCGGCCTACACGATCACATCAGCCAGACCCTGGCGCTCTCCAAGCTCAAACTGGGCCTGCTGGGACAGGCCTGCGAGCAGTCTGCTGGCCCCCTGGTCAGCGAAGTATCCGGCCTGCTCGACCAGGTCATCGGGTATACCCGCACCTTAACCTTTGAACTCAGCCCGCCCATCCTTTCCGAGCTCGGCCTGGAGGCCGCCCTGGAATGGCTCGCTTCTCAGACTGACGATCGCTACGGCTTCACCTGCGCTCTGGAAGACGATGGCGCGGATAAGCCCCTGGCCGAGGACATGCGCGGTCTACTCTACGAATCGGTCCGCGAGCTTTTGGCGAACGTCGCCAAACATGCCCAGGCCCGGCATGCCACTCTGCGCCTCGCACGCGAAGGCGGCCTGGTCCGCCTGGAGGTGGAAGACGATGGCCGGGGCTTCGACCCCGCGCGCGCCACTGATTCGGCCGTGCACAGCGAAAGTTTTGGCTTGTTCAACATCCGCGAGCGGCTGGAATTCCAGGGCGGCAGCATCGAGATAGACTCCACTCTGGGGCAAGGCACCCGCATAACCCTCCGCGCCCCTCTCTCCCTGACTTGACCTCCTCCCTTAACGGCGGCGCTCAGTCTTCGTCCACCCCCGGACGCGCTGAGAGCACTTCGAATACCCCCCCTGCCTCGTGAGTTGACTTTGGATCTCTGGGGCCACAGAAAAGGATTGTCTCCTTGCCCGGGAAAAAGTATACTCAGCATTCATAACTCAGCCGCACCACGCCCTTGTGGTGCGGTCTCGAGTTGAGACGGGGTTCGAGCCCCCGCCCTACACGTAAAGGAGAGAGTCCTACCATGTTGACTGACCTGGAAATCGCCCAGGCCGCAACCCTGCGCCCCATTACCGACGTGGCCGAGGGAATGGGTCTGCAATCCGACGAACTTGAGATGTACGGCCACTACAAAGCCAAGGTGCACCTGGAGGTGCGCGACCGCCTCGCCGACCGCCCCCAGGGCAAGTATGTGCTGGTAACCGCCATCACCCCCACCCCGCTGGGCGAGGGCAAGACGGTGACCACCATCGGTCTTGCCCAGGGCCTGCAGTACGTCGGCAAGCAGGCTATCTGCACCCTCCGTCAGCCCTCCATGGGCCCCGTGTTCGGCATCAAGGGCGGCGCCGCCGGCGGCGGCTACGCCCAGGTCGTCCCCATGGAGGACCTGAATCTGCACTTCACCGGCGATATTCACGCCGTCGGCGCAGCCAACAACCTGCTCGCGGCGATGATTGACGCCTCCCTCTGGCACGGTAACCCCGAGGACCTTGACCCCCAGTCCCTTTCCTGGAACCGCGTCGTGGACATGAACGACGTGGCGCTGCGCCATATCGTCACCGGTCTGGGTGGCGCCAAGGGCGGGGTGCCTCGCGAAGCACAATTTGACATCGCCGTCGCCTCCGAGATCATGGCCATCCTCGCGCTGACCACCAGCCTGCAGGATCTCCGCCATCGTCTGGGACGCATCCAGATCGGCCTCAACCGCGCAGGCAAGCCCGTTACCGCCGAAAATCTCGGCGCCGCCGGCGCCATGGCCGTCCTGATGAAGGACGCTCTCATGCCCAACCTCATGCAGCGGCTCGACGGAGGCCCGGCCTTTGTGCATGCGGGGCCGTTTGCCAACATCGCCATCGGCTGCAACTCCATCGTCGCCGACCAGATTGCCCTCAAGCTCGGCGAGTACGTGGTCACCGAGGCCGGCTTTGGCGCGGACATCGGCGCGGAGAAGTTCATGGACATTAAATGCCGTGCCGCAGGCCTGGCCCCCAATGCAGTGGTCATCGTCGCCACTGTCAAGGCCCTCAAAATGCACGGCGGCGCCTTCCAGCAGAAGCCGGGCAAGAAGCCGCCGATGGAAGAGATCATGAAGCCTAATCCCGCCGCTACGGAGAAGGGCGCGCAGAATCTGAGCCAGCACATCGAGAACCTGCGCAAGTTCGGCGTGCCCGTGGTCGTAGCCCTCAACGCCTTCCCCTATGACACGCCGGAGGAGACGGAGATAGTGCGGGCGGCCGCGCTCAGCGCCGGCGCTGAGGCCGCCGTGGAGTCGCTGGTGCACAGCCAGGGCGGCGAGGGAGGCGCGGCCTTGGCTGAGGCGGTGATAGCCGCAGCCGACAAGCCTTCGGAGCTTAAATTCCTGTACCCGCTCGAGGCCCCCATCAAGGAGAAGATCGAGACCATCGCCCGGGAGATCTACCGCGCCGGTGAGGTGCAGTACTCCCCAGTAGCCGAGAAGAAAATCAAGCAGTTCACCAAGCAGGGCCTGGACAAGCTCCCGATCTGCATGGCCAAAACCCATCTTTCCTTCACCCACGACCCGGACGTGAAGAACGTGGCTCCCGGCTTCACTCTACCCATCCGCGACATCCGGCCCTCGGTGGGCGCCGGGTTCCTGTACCCGCTGTGCGGCGAGATGAGCACCATGCCGGCCCTGCCCACCCGTCCCGCAGCGGTGGACGTTGACCTGGACGACAACGGCAATATCGTCGGGCTGTTCTAGGCAGAGGCCTCACGCCCAACCCCTCTCCCCGCGCGAATTCTCATCGAATTCGCTGGGTAGAGGGGACCCCGAGCAGCCTCCGGCTGTGGGGCGTGGGGTTGTACCCAGGCCTCCGGGGAAATCGTAAGCGGATCACTAATATGCATTAGCGATCTACTTACGGCCCTGGCGTGGTGTCAAGCAGTTCGCGGCGCAGGTGAGGGCCTGGCTGGCGAGAACGCACCCGACGCTGCCCACAACCGGACGACAGTAGCACAGGTTTCCAGGCCTGTGGCACCAATACGAAATCATGACCAAGCGCGAACTAGTCATTTCTGCCATCAAGCACAAGGACACGGGGCGAGTGCCCTATTCCTTCAGCTTCACCCAGGAAGCTTCGGCCAAGCTCAAGGCCCACTACGGCTGCGAGGACCTCGAGGACCGTATCGGCAATTGCCTCCGCCACGTCCCCGCGCCCTGGTGGCAATTCGTCAACGTTCCCGAAGATCAGCTCGAGCCTGGCGTCCCTTCGCGCCTGCCCGACGTCCAGGGCCTCGGTTCCTTCGAAACCATGCAGGAATCTCTCCAGCATCTCCGCGAGACCACCGACGCCTTCCTGCTCATGGCCTTCTACGCCTCATTGTTTGAGAAAGCCTGGTTCCTCCGGGGTATGGAGAACCTGCTGGCCGACATGCTCCTCCACGAGGAGTACTGCACCGCCCTGTTTGACCTGATCGTCGAGAGCGACCTGCACATGCTGGAAATGGTGCTCGCCGCCGACGTGGACGGCGTGCTCCTGGGCTGCGACTGGGGCAGCCAGGAAGCACTACTAATGAGCCCGAAGATGTGGCATAAGTACATCGGCCCCCGGCACGCGCGGATGTTCCAGCGCATCCGCGAGGCCGGCAAGTTCGCCTTCCTGCACTCCTGCGGCAACATACGTGTGGTGCTCCCTGACGTGGTGGAGATGGGTGTGCAGGTGCTGAACCCCTTCCAGCCGGAATGCATGGACATCGGCGCTATCAAGGACGAATTCGGCGATGCTCTGTGCTTCTGGGGCGGGATAAGCACTCAGCAGACGCTACCCTACGGCACGCCGGAAGAGGTCCGGGAGGAGACACGACAGGTCGCCGCACGCTTGGGCCAGGGCGGCGGGTACCTTCTCGCTCCCGCCCAGGCCGTCCAGGAAGACGTCCCGCTGGAGAACATCCTGGCCATGATCGAAGTGGCGCAAGAGCTGTTTGAGGAGGGGTGATCTCATATGGCGAAGTCAGAGGTTCGCTCGAAGCCGAAGCACATCTACTCCAATGAGTGCGAAAAGCCCGGCCTTATCCTGGGCTATGCCCACGAGACCTGCCAGACCTTCCAGGAGGTGTTTGACGTCATGAGGGAGGACCGGCGCGGGGCACCCACCGACGAGGAGCAGGACATCCTTCGGGCTATGCTTGTCATCGCATGTGCCGGTCTCGATCAGACACTGAAGCAGCTAATCCGCGACGCTCTTCCCGCCATTGTCGCGAGAAACGATACTGCTGCGCAGGAATTGCGAAAATACCTTGTACGCAAGGCCAGCCGCGGCGATCCCGAGGCTGACGAGGGGCTTAGCGTGAATATAGGCTTTGTCGCAGACATCCTCCTGCAGGCGAACACGCGGGATGCTTGCATAGATGCCCTGGCCCAGGACCTCGCCGGGCACAGCCTCCAGTCCTTCGACGAGGTCATGAGGGCCGCCAAACACCTTGGCCTGGAAACCGGCGAACTCGTCGCGAAGAAACCAGACATCTCCAAGGCGCTGAAAGCACGAAACCAGATCATCCACGAGATGGACATCGATTTCGGCGCCCCCAAGCGCAACCGGTTCCAGCGGAAGCGCGAGGACATGGTCAACATGACGAACGCAGTGCTATCGTTCACGGACGCGCTCCTCGCCAAAGCTGAGGAGGTCTTACGCTGCTAGTACTAGACCCGTCCCTAGAAGGGAGCCCCCGGCAATGCAACTAACTTCCCAGACCGTTCGCGAATACACAGAACTCCTTGCCGGTTCTGATCCCACGCCTGGCGGCGGTAGCGCTGCCGCCCTCGCTGGAGCGCTGGCCGCGGCCTCCGCGGCGATGGTCGGCTCCTTCACCGTCGGCAAGCCCAAGTTCGCCGCCGTGGAGGCCGAGGTCGGCGCGCTCCTGGACAAGCTTCAGGCCCTGCGCGGACGCCTGCTCGACCTCACCGACCTCGACGCCGAGGCCTATGCCGAGGTCGGCGCGGCCTACAGCATGCCCAAGGGCACCCACGAGGAGAAGACTCTGCGCCAGGCGGCGATCCAAAACGCGCTGAAGTCGGCGGCGCGGGTGCCCCTGGGCGTCGTGGCCGCGGCAGGGGAGATCGCGGAACTCCTCCCCGCTCTGGCCGAGAAGGGCAACCCCAATCTGCTCAGCGACGTGGGAGTGGCGGCGATCCTCGCCCACGCCGCCTTCGAGACCGGGCGACTGAACGTGGAAGTCAACCTGGCCGGGCTGCACGACACGACCTACATCGCCGAGGCCCGCGCTGCGATAGCGGACGCCGAGGCGAAGCTGCACGCCGCCAGGCAGGTTGCGGCAAGGGTCGCGGAGAAGGTAATTTCCCCGTAGGGGCGGCTTTAGCCGGGCGTTGGGAAGCAACGCAGGGCGATTACCGCCCGCTCGACGAGGGTCATGTCGAAGCGACATGCCTTTGTCTCAGTAAAGCAAGCGAACGGACGTCAGTTGTCTCGCCTGGGGCGAGCCAAGAGACGCCCCTGCGCAGGAACGACATTGGAGGAAGCCTAATGAGTGCCAAGTTACTTGAAGGCGGACCTATCGCTGATAAGATCATGGCCGACGTCGCAGCGGCGGTCGCCGCGCTGCCCGCCGACCAGCGCCCCACTCTTGCCGCCGTCATGGCTGGCAGCAACCCCGGCGCCCGCGCCTACGCCAAGATGCAGGCCAAGGCCGCTGAGCAGGCCGGCAT
This sequence comes from candidate division WS1 bacterium, assembly GCA_012523355.1. Classification (GTDB taxonomy): domain Bacteria; phylum Armatimonadota; class Zipacnadia; order Zipacnadales; family Zipacnadaceae; genus Zipacnadum. The sequence continues at coordinate 15,842 of JAAYIR010000006.1, read as the reverse complement.
CGCCTATGAGTTGATCGAGTTCCCCGAGGACGTCACTCAGTCGGACCTCGTAGACAAGATTCTCGAGCTCAACCACAATCCCCGGGTTACCGGGATCATTCAGTTGATGCCGGTCCCGGAGGGGATCAACGCCCGCGCCCTCCAGAACCTGATTGACCCGCTCAAGGACGTGGACGGCGTCACGCCTGCCGCCCTGGGGGAGGTCGTGCGCGGAAACATGAACGCCGCGCCCTGCACCGCCCAGTCGGTCATGGAGTTGGTGAAGGCCTCCGGCCTCACCCTGCGGGGCCTCGAGTGCGTAATGGTCGGACACAGCGAAATCGTGGGCAAGCCCGTCGCTCTACTGCTCCTGGAGCAGCTCGCCACCGTGACCGTTTGCCACATCGGCACCAGCGAGGCCGGCATGACCGAGTCCCATACCCGGGGCGCGGATCTGCTGATCGTCGCCGTAGGCGTCAAGGGCCTCATCAAGGGGGATATGATCAAACCCGGCGCTGTGGTCATTGACGTGGGCATGAACCGCGTCAAGGATGCCGAGGGCAAGACCCGGATGGTCGGCGACGTGGTCTTTGAGGAGGCCGTGGAGGTCGCCAGCCAGATCACGCCTGTTCCCGGCGGTGTCGGCCCTCTCACCACCGCGATCTTGGTCCGCAATACCCTGAACGCCTGGAAGCTGCAGAAGGGCCTGTAGCCGCGGCTTCGGCCTGTAGGCGCGGCTTCGGCCTGTAGCGTAGCGGAGGGCGATTGCCGCCCGCTCGCTGGCGGAGCTGATAGCGAGACAGGGGATGGCTCGAGCTTCACTAACGAAAGGGCGCCGATGCTTCCGCCTCTGGCGAGTCAATTGACGCCCTTGCATGGATAAGGAGACTCACGCTCATGGCTATTCGGGACGCACTTGCTGCAGGGAAATTCGTGGTCACCACCGAGGTAGCGCCGCCCAAGGGCTGCCACCTCGACCACATGATCGAGGCCGAGGCCGAACCGCTGCGGGGGCGGGTGGACGGCTACAATGTCACCGACCTGCAGTCCGCGGCCATGCGCGCCTCCAGCTTCGCCGGTTGCCTGAAGCTCAAGCAGGCCGGCTTGGACCCGGTGATGCAGATGGTCTGCCGCGATCGCAACCGCCTCTCGCTCCAATCCGAGCTCCTTAGCGCGGCGGCCTTCGGCATCACCGAGGTCCTCTGCCTCACCGGCGACTACACCACCCTCGGCGATCACCCCGACGCCATGCCGGTCTTCGACCTCGACTCCGTCCAGCTCCTGGCCACCGCCAGAGGGCTACGCGAGGGGCATGACCTGGCCGGGAACGAACTCGAGGGCGATCCCCCGGACCTCCTCCTGGGCTGCGTGGTCAACCCCGGCGCGGTGCCGCTGGAGCCGCAGATCATGAAGCTCCGCAAGAAGGTCGCTGCCGGCGCGCAGTTCGTCCAGACTCAGGCCGTCTACGATCCCGAGAAATTCGCCGAGTTCATGCGCCAGGTCGAGGGCCTTGGCGTGCCCATCTTCGCCGGGATCGTTATGCTCAAGTCCGCCGGCATGGCCAAGTACATGAACAACAATGTCGCCGGCGTCACTGTGCCTGACGAGATGATTGAGCGCATGAAGAAGGCCGAAGACAAGGTCGCTACCAGCATCGAGATCACCGTTGAGTTGGTCAAGGGGCTACAGCCCCTCTGCCAGGGCCTACACTTCATGCCTCTGGGCTGGAATAAGCATCAGGCCACGGTACTCGATGAGGTCGGCCTGTAGCCCTCCCGTCCGGAGAGAGACTGACCTTCCTGATGCTCCCTTGAGCCTTGCTCCTTCGACCTGGACTCTCTTCTCTGCCTGCGCGATGCCAGGCAGGAAACGCCCTGTCGTTCGGCCAAATTAGGCCCAGCATCACAGACCACACCCCTTAGGAGGCATATCATGTCTTGGAATTGGGAAGAAATGACGCAACCGGATTTCGCAGAGGCGGTAAAGGCCGCCCAGGGAACCTGTCTCTTGCCCATTGGGTGCATCGAGCGGCATGGGGACCACCTGCCCTTGGGCCAGGACACCCTGATGACCTCTGAGTTGGCGCGCAGAGTGGCCGCTATCGAACCGGTAGTGGTCTTCCCCTCGCTCTGGACGGGACAGATCCACGAGAACAAGAACTACCCGGGCACCGTGGCCCTGCGCCACGACGTGATTCTCGCCCTGCTGGACAACCTCTGCGAAGAGATCTCCCGCAACGGACTGAAGAAGATCATCCTCCTTAACGGTCACGGCGGCAACGAGTTCATCCTGCCGACTTTCATGTGGACCATGCTCGAGAAGCCGCGCGACTACACCCTGTATATGCTGCGCCTGGGCGAGTACACCAGCGTGCTGGCCAAGGACGAGCAGTGGAAATCCATGATGGTGAGCTCCTATGACTACCATGGGGGCGAAGGCGAGACCAGTGCCATGCTCGCGGTGCGTCCGGATCTAGTCCGCATGGATCAGGTGGGGAAGCCCGGAGTCTCGCACGAGCGCCTCAAGCACCTGCCGGGAGTGGTCACCGCGCAGTGGTGGTATGCCGCCTACCCGGAGCAGTACGCGGGCGACGCGACGCACGCCACCGCGGAAAAAGGAGAGTACGCGGTTGGGAAATGGGTGGACAGGATCGCGGAGTGGGTGAAAACCATCAAGGAGGACACGGTCACCCCGGAGCTGGAGAAGGAATACTTCTCGAAGATCCAGCACTGAGTGCCGACCCCAGCTACGCGACACGAGCCACGGAGCGGCGGAGCCTGTCGAACTCCGGGTGCCGCATGAACGTTAGAAGAATCAGTAGCCCCTTATAGGAGGACCTCACATGAGACCTGTAACCGTTGTGGGACTGGCCCTGGTACTCTGCCTGGCCGCCAGCGTGGCGCTGGCCGATCAACCCGCACCCGAGAAGTTCGTTATCGAGTTGAGCACCGAGGTCACTGCTCTGCCCTTCACGCTCCCGAGCATCCCTGGCTTTGAGATGCCCGATCTCAATGCGCCCAAGCACCTGCTCAGCGGCCAGGCGCACTACCCCACCGCAGCCGTGGAACCCATCTGGGTCACCGTGCCTGCGACGCTCGCACAGCCTGAGAACCGCCTCCCGCTGCACGTCTATAAACCAGGCGCTCCTGTGGAGGAAGAGCCGGGAGAGGAGACCCCCGACGCCACCCCCTCCCAGCCGCGCAAGTTCAAGCTGACCCTCAAGCTCTACTGGCACCCCGACGTCGCCCACGGCCCCCTCACGGAGACCACGGAGATGTCCGTGCCTGCTGGGGGCGGAGCGATGCCAGGTCCGGGTGCAGCGATGCCCCCGATGACTGACTGGGAAGCGGAGCTGGATAAGATCGCCAGTGGCAGCACCGAAGAACTGCCCCTGGACGCCGCGGGTCAGGGCAACTACGTCCTCAACACCGGCGGGCTGACCGCCACGCTGGACGGTTTCCTCCCACCGCTGAAGATTAGCCAGCCGGGAAGCCTGGCCGAACTGGACCTGACCCAGCCGATCACGGTGCAGTGGAAGCCGGTCCCCGGCGCCCGGGGCTTCATCCTCCACGCCATGGCGATGTACAGTGAAGCCGAAGCCTACACGGTGGTGCAGTGGGTCAGCACCCTCAACGAGCCACCGGAGCGCGTCAAGACCGACTATGAACAGGCCACGACCATTGCGGATGACCTGGCCAACGGCGTCCTCCTGCCGCCGGAGACCACGAGTTGTGTCGTGCCGGGCGGCCTCTTCCCCGCCAACGCGCAGATGTTCATGCTCGACGTGATCGCCGTAGGCAATGACTTCTACAGCCAGGCCGAGGGCGCGACGGTCGTGGGCAAAATCCGCTCCAAGTGGACCGGCATGAAGATGAGCGGCATGGGCATGCTGCCGGGCGGCCTACCTCCCATGGACCTGGAGGACGAAGAGGGCTAGACGCCTCGTCGACCCCATCTGCGCCCGCTCGTCGCCCGATTTCTGGTGATCATGATGGACACTTCCGGACCTATCCTACAAGTCGCTCTCGACTTCGCCAATCTTAGCCAGGCCCTGCGGGTGGCTGAGGAGGCGGTCGCCGGTGGCGCGCAGTGGCTGGAAGCCGGCACCCCGCTCATCAAGAGCGAGGGTCTGGCCACCGTACGCGAGCTGAAGAAGCGCTTTCCGGACCACACCATCGTTGCCGACATGAAGACCATGGACGCGGGCCGGGTGGAGGTGGAGATGGCAGCCCAAGCTGGCGCCCAGGTGGTAGCCGTACTCGGCGCCGCCTCCGACGAGACCATCGCCGAGTGCGTGGAGGCCGGGCAGCGCTATGACGCGCGCATCATGCTCGACCTCGCTGAGGTTGCCGATCCCCCCAACCGTGCCCGCCGCGCCCAGGAGCTGGGGGTGGCCATCATCGGTACGCACCTGCCCATTGACGTGCAGATGCGCGGGGAGATGAACCTCGATACCCTGCGAGCCGTCGCAGAGGCCGTGGACCTGCCCCTCGCCGCGGCCGGAGGGCTGAACTCCGAGACCGCGCCGCTGGCAGTGGCCGCCGGAGCCAGCATCGTCATCGTCGGGGGCGCCATCACCAAGGCTCCCGACGCCGCCGAGGCCACGCGCACCATCCTGCAGGCCATGGCCACTGGGGAGAGCGCCGCGACCGACAAGTACAAGCGCGGCGGACCGGAGCAGATCCGCGAGCTGTTGGAGAAGTGCGAGTCCGCCCAGGTCTCCGACGCCATGCACCGGGGCGGCTGGGTGGAGGGCCTCCGCCCGCTCTACCCCGGAGCGCACTGTATCGGCCCGGTCCTGACCGTCTGGACCTACCCCGGCGACTGGGCCAAGCCCGTGGAGGCCATTGACCAGGCCGCGCCGGGGACGGTGCTCTTCGTGGACGTGCGCGGCGAGGGCCCGGCGGTCTGGGGCGAGGAAGCCACCAAATCCTGTATCTCCCGCGGCCTCGCAGGGATCATCATCCACGGGGCGCTGCGCGACAGCCGGGCCATCATCGAGTTGGGCTTCCCCGCCTTCTGCACGAAGGTCGCGCCTGCCGCCGGCGACCCCAAGGGCATGGGGATGATCGGCGTGCCCCTCAAGATCAACCACCGCGCCATCCGCACCGGCGACTGGGTGGTAGCCGACGACGACGGGGTGGTGGTCATCCCCCAAGAGCGCGCCGTCGAGATCGCCAACCGCTCTTGCGCGGTCGTCGAGCGGGAGAGCCGGGAGAAGTCGGAGATAGACAGCGGCAGCACACTCGCCCGCATCGTGGAACTGGAGAAATGGGAGCAGGTGGGAGGCGGCGGGGAACCCTCCTCGTAGGGGCGGCTTGCGAAGTGTCCGCACGAGCTTGCCGCCCGTTCGCTAAGCTGCCATCCGGCATGGGCTCTTCGCCTTGGTGGCCATACCGAACTCCCGACTCGTGATTCTCGTCTGAAAATCATGATACCCGACCCTCGCCTCATCGTCGTGGGCCCTGGTGCTATGGGTTGTCTCCACGCAGCGCTGCTCACCGGCGCGGGCTTCCGCGTGGCCCTTCTCGACCACCGGCCTGAGCGCGCTCAGCTTCTCAACCGCCGGGGGATCGAGGTCACCGTTCCTGGCGAGGCCACCCGCTCCTATAGCGTCCCCACTACCACCGACCCCCATAGCTTGCCTCCTGCAGACCTGCTACTCATCTTCACCAAGGCCTACGACCTTGCTGAGGCGCTGGGGCACGCCTCTCCCCTCATCTCCCCGCAGACGGTGGTGCTCACGCTCCAGAACGGCTTGGGCAACTACGAGCTGCTCGCCCAGCGCGTCTCTCCGGCCCGGGTCCTCGCCGGCTCCACCTCCTCCGGCGCCACCCTTACCGCTCCCGGCGAGATCCTCGTCGCCGCCATCGGGGAGACGCTGATCGGCAGCCCCGCGGGAGACCGGGCGCTTGCCGCCGAGGTCGTCGAGATATTCCAGCAGGCGCACCTCCCCGCCAGCCTTGCCGACAACGTAGACACCGTGCTCTGGCGCAAGGTCCTCATCAACGCCGCCCTCAACCCCCTCGGAGCGCTCACCCGCCGCCACAACGGAGAGTTGCTGGCCCTGCCCCCCCTGCGCGACCTGCTGGGACGGGTCGCCGCCGAGACGCATGCAGTGGCCTTGGCTCTGGGCCTGCCTCTGGAGGACCTCGACCCTCTCGCGGCCGTCGAAGAGGTCTGCCAGAACACCGCGGGGAACCAGTGCTCGATGCTACAGGATGTCCTCGCCGGCCGGCGCACAGAGATCCAGCAGATTAACGGGGAGATCGTCCGCCGCGGCCAGGCCGTCGAGGCGAACGTGACTCTGAATGAAGCGCTGGTGGCCTTGGTGGAAGGGCTACTCTAGAATAACGGTCCGGAGATGGGCACGGCTTTCGCGGCGTCCGCGCCGAGATTGCTGCCCGCGCCTTCGGCCAAAATGCGTCAAACGGGTGGCACTTCCGCCGCAAATGACGGACCGGAAAGAGCCACCCTTACAACAGCCAACGACGATAGAAGGAGCACTCCTATGGCCACAGGTGGCGCGACAACCTGGTATTTCCCTGACGGCGAGCTACCCCAGCCGGCAACCTCGGGCACCATGGAGCCCCACGAGGCGCTGATGGTGTTCAATCTCAACTCTGAACCGGCGCAACTCACCCTGGACATTTACTTCAAGGACCGCGACCCCCTCAAGGGTCTCGCCCTCACCGTCCCCGGAGAGCGGGTGATCAACTTCCGTCTTGACCACCCGGACGAGCTGGGCGGCGTGGAGATCCCTCGCGGGGTGCAGTACGCCCTGCGGCTGCAGTCGAGCGTGCCCGTGGTCTGCCAGTTCGCGCGCCTCGACGCCGCCCAGCCTACCCTGGCGTATTACGTAAACATCGGCCTCTCTGAGTAGGGGCCTTCTCGATGGCACCGGCGTCTCGCCGGTGCGCCGTGTCTGCGTAGGGGCGGCTTGCGGCGTCTGCGCCGCTTGCCGCCCGCTCAACACCACCAAGATGACGAAAGTTTTCTCCGAGCAGGGGCCAACGCTGCCCTCCCTACACATCATGGCAAACTCACCAAATGTTCTCTGGATAACCACCGACCGCCAGCGGTTTGACACCCTGGGCTGCTACGGCAATCCTCACGTAGCCACGCCCAACCTGGACCGCCTCGCCGCCGAAGGTGCACTGTTCGAACGTGCCTTTGCCCAGAGCCCAGTCTGCTCACCCAGCCGCGCGAGCTTCCTCACCGGGCGCTACCCGCGCACGACACGCGTCTGCCGCAACGGCCAGGCCCTCCCCCCCACCGAGCGGCTCATCTCCCGCTTGCTGGCGGACGAGGGGTACATGTGCGGGCACGGCGGCAAGCTCCACCTCGCTCCCGGACACGTCGCGGAGTGGTGCGAGCGCAGGATTGACGACGGATACGTGGTGATGGATTGGTCCATCTGGCCCCCCGGCCCCCCAGCCAATGCCTATGCGGGCTGGTTGGTTGAGAAGGGCGTGGAGTTCCGCCGCACCCCGGTCGGTGATTCAGAATACATCTTCTACGGGATGCCCGCCGAGCACAGCAATGCCGGCTGGACCGCCCAGCGCGCCATCAACTTCCTCACTGTCAGTGCCACTGTGGATCGGCCCTGGTTCTTCACCTGTAGCTTCGAAGACCCGCACGAGCCCTTCGATCCACCGCGCGAGTTCCTGGATCCTTATCTCGCCGACCTCGACCAGGTCCCGCTCCCGCGCTACACGCCGGGTGAGTTGGAGAACAAGCCCGCCTTCCAGCGCCACGACCGGGGCGGGGTCTGGGGCAGTGGGGCAGGCCACTTTGCCGCGGACCAGATGAACGACACCGACCACCGCCTGATCCGCGCTGCTTACTGGGCCAAGATCGCGCATATTGACTATCAGGTGGGCCGCGTTCTGGAGGCCCTGCGTGCCACCGGCCAGGAGAAGAACACTCTCGTCCTCTTCAACGCCGACCACGGCGAAATGCTCGGCGACCACGGTATCTACTTCCAAGGCTGCTACTTCTACCCGGAGATGATCCAGGTGCCCCTCCTGCTCCGCTTGCCCGGCCAGATCCCGGCGGGCTTTCATACTCGCTACCTGGTTGAGTTGGTAGACTTGGCTCCCACGGTGCTCGCGGCGCTGGGGCTCCCCGCCTATGCTGGCATGCAGGGACGCTCCCTGTGGCCCCTACTCACCGGACAGAGTGATGCCTACGAGCCCCGGCTGGACCTCTACAGTGAATACTACCAATCCATCCCCGGAGGCTACCGCCCCTTTGGCGGAGCCTACGCCACCCACCTGCGCTCCGACCACTACGCGCTCACCGTGGCACATAATCTGAGTACCGGCGAACTCTATGATTTGCAGGAAGACCCCGGCGAAGTGACGAATTTATGGAACCAGCCGCAGGTTCGTGACCTTCAGTCCGAACTGTTGGTCAGGCTCAGCACACGCATGGCAGAGACGATTGACCCCTTGCCGCCCACAGAGGCGGTCGCCTGAACCGCCCGTCATGCTGGCAGGGAATGTTACTCTATCCCAACCATCTGAGAGGAAGCTCCCATGATCATCATCGGTGAACTCATCAACGGCACACGCAAGAAGATCAAGCAAGCTATTGCTGAGCGCAACGGCGAGTATATCTCCAGGCTGGCCCAGCAGCAGGACGAGGCCGGCGCCGCCTTCATTGACGTCAACCCCGGCACTGTTGGCGACCAGGAAATCAAGGACGCAGTCTGGCTGGTTGAAACCGCCCAGGCCGCGACCGCCAAGCCCCTGTGCTTCGACACACCGAATCCCGACGCCATGGCCGCCGCCCTGGAGGCCTACACCGGCTCGGCGCTGCCCATGATCAACTCTATCTCGCTGGAGAGCGAGCGTCAGCAGGAGATGCTGCCCCTCGTGAAGGACGCTGGCTGCAATGTCGTCGCTCTCGCGCTGAGCGACGCGGGCATGCCCACCCGCCCCGGCGACCGCGAGCAGGCCGCCCTCCCCCTGATGGACCTCCTCATGGAGCAGGCCGGCCTGCCGCCGGAACGCATATTCATGGACCCCATCATCACCCCGGTTAGCACCCAGGCCGAGGTGGTGGGGCTTATCTGTGACGCCATCCGGGCCATCAAGGACCACAACCCCCAGGCGCACGTCACCTCCGGGCTGAGCAACATCAGCTTCGGCCTGCCCAACCGCAAGCTCCTCAACCGGGTCGCGGTGACGCTGTTCATGCAGGCGGGGATGGACTCCGCGGTGCTGGACCCCCTGGATACTCAGATCATGGCCCAGATCTGCGCCACCGAGGCCCTCCTGTGCCGCGACGAGTACTGCATGAACTACCTGACCGCCTTCCGTGCGGGGAAGCTCCCCGACTAGCTGCTTGCCACCCCACCTGAGGCGAGTGGCCGCGACTCACTATCCGCACAGCGCCGGCCGTCCGGCCGCAGTGGCCTGCAGGCGCACCTCCACGACCATGGCTCGGCCGTCCGCGTCATGGGCCTGGCGCTCTTCCACCTCCACCGCCACCCGCGGCTGCCCTGCCCCGGCCTGAGTTGCCCGCTGCGCCGCCAGTTCCGCCAGCAACTCCCCGCCCGACTGCACTGCCTCCTCCAGGCTCTCGAACCCACAGATGCCCTCACGCCAGTGCAGCACGTACTGGGTGAACTGTCCGGGCCGGATCAGGCCCTTCTCTCGAATTGTGACCTCGCTCACTACCGCCCCGATAGCATTCGCCACTTCCGCGTGCTCCGGGATGATCACTCGCGACTTCAGGAGCGCCCCCACCTGCGGGAAGAAGCAGCTCACGGGCGCGCCAATCGCCACCAGGGGTCGGGCATAGGTGAGCGCAAGCTGCACCCCACCCAGGTCTCGCCCCTCCACCGCCGCCTGCAGCAGCCCCTGGGCCACCGAACCCTGCTCCGCTACCTCGTCCCCCAGCTCATGGCGCAGAACCTCAAAGCCCAGCCGGGCCACGACCTCTCGCAGTATCAGGTCGGCCACTTCCTCCACCGGTCGGCCGTACAGGTCCGCAAACACCTCCAACGCGCGCCTGGCCGCCGGCACGCTCCAGGCCGTAAACTCTCCCCGGGCGTGGAGCACGTCCGTGGGCGTCAGCGCACACCGCTGCACGTAGCCCAGCCTCTCCAGGCTCTCAGTATGCAGCAGCAGTGGCGAGACCAGCCCCACCCGCCGACTCAGCTCGATCCTTGGCAGCGGCCCGTCGCTCAGCGCTGAGAGCACCCGCGCCTCGTGTTCGCTCACGGCCTGCACGGGTGCCCGCCCCCGCACAAAGAAGTCCAGGATCGCCGCCGAGGACCTCTCATAGACCCCCTCCGGCGCCAGACCCTCCAGTCGCTCAAGCACGCCCGGATGCTCATGGGCCAGATTGCACAGAGGCATGACTCGCCGCGGCCCGATGTGCAGCCGCCGGTCCGAACCGAACTGCACATAGCTGTCCCCGCCCAGCCCCGCGGTCTGGATCGCTGCTGCCGCCACGCTGGTCTGCCACTTCCCCACCCGTGCCCCCTGCTCGCTGACCCGCACCATGCCGTTCTCCACCAGCGCCACATCCGTGGTCGTCCCCCCCATGTCCATCACCAGGGCCTCCTGCTCCCCGGTCAGGTATGAAGCTCCTGCCACGCTGGCCGCCGGCCCGGAGAGCACCGTCTCCACCGGCCGCTCATGCGCCCAGCCCTCCGTCATCAGCGTGCCGTCGCCCTTGACCACCATCAGCGGCGCCGTGATCCCATGCGCCTCCAGCACCTGGTGCGCCGCCTCCAGCAGCCGCCGGATGACCGGCAGCAGCTGGGCATTGAGCGCTGCGGTGTGGAAGTGATTGACATAGTTGAGGTGATTGGCCAGCTCGTGCCCGCAGACCACCGGCAGGGCACACCTCTCGCCGATTACCCGTCGCACTTCCTGCTCATGCGCCGGGTTACGCACACTGGCATACCCGCAGACGGCAAAGGATTCCACCCCCGCGTCCAGCAGCTCCTGCACCGCCTGCCGGGCCTCCGCCTCGTCAAACGGCGCCAGTTCCTCCCCCGTTATGGACATCCGCGCAGACAACACCCGTTGGGGCTCCCAGGTGATCTGCGCGTCCTGCTTGCCATCCGGCGTCATCAGAATCGCGCCCGGCATGCCCCCCTTATCCTCTGCGATGGCGTTGGTCGCCAGGGTGGTGGAGAGCGCCACCATGCTGATCTGCCCGGGGGCCGACAGTTCCAGCTTGGTCAGCGCCTCCTCAATCCCGATCAGGAGGTCCTGGTGCGTCGTCGGTGCCTTGGACTTGGCGAGTACGCGATTCTCCCCGAAGTCGAACAACGCACAGTCCGTGAAAGTCCCTCCCGCGTCAATCCCCAAACCCCAACCCCCTGCCCGCTCCGACTCCGCGCCCACCTCTCCTGCTGCGCCAGTGTCCCGGCCCGCCGCACCCGCTAGTCGAGCAGAAGCCGCCCCGCCCATCCGCATGGCGGTCAGGACGCGATCGTCATGGGAGGTGGTGCTGCGTTGCCCGGGCTCCAGGACCAGGATCTCCGGACCTTCCCAGTCTCCCTGCACCAGCCTGCGCAGCAGTTCCGTATGCCCCTCCAGCCTCGTGTACTGCCAGCCGAACTCACCTGCCATCTCCTGGGCGTAGGCCGCGTAGGTCTCACGCTCCTCCAGGCCCGTGTCTATGAACCCTGCGCGGGTGTAGTTCCGCTTCCAGCTATCATAGAAATGCACGATGGCGCGCGCGTTCTCCTCACCATAGCGTTCCGCCCATTCCCGGAAGTGCGGGTGATGCTCCTCGCCCCGTTTCTGCCCCCGGCTGGCAAAGGGCTGCCGTCCCTGCGGCGCCACTTTCTTCTCATACCAGCCCGCAGTCAGGTAGAAAGTCCCCGGATGTGCGCGGAACTGCCGTCGGTACTCGGCCCGTGAGCCCAGGAAGAGCGTAAGGCAATCATGCACGCGTGGAATGACGACCGGGACCTCGCGAGCTACCAGACCCGCGGTGCCACCACCGCACAGGCCATAGACCAGCACCACGGCCTCCACGTCCGAGGCTCCGTCAATGGCCTCCTGGGCCTGCCGCCGCAGAAGATCCGGGCGCTCATGCAGCCCTGCGTCGGCCAGTTGGAGTTCAATCTCATGAGGGGACTGAGGAACAAGCGCGCGGAGCTCCGGCTCAAACACCCCACACGCCACAACTCTGATTTTCATGTACGGTACGTTCCTTGATCGCGAGAATGCCTAACGTCATGCTGAGTATATCAGATTCCCTGAGCACCGCATACGGTACTCATCGCCTGCTGCGGCTTCCCTCCGTCCGGGCCAGTCTCCTTCACCTACCTGCTGAGGAGATCGCCTCGCGCTAGCCGGGCTAGTGGCGTGCCCCCCTGCCCCCAGGCAGCCTTTCAGGCAGGTCTCTACCCCTCCTCACGCGAAGTAAGTCTTACTACTTTGCCGAAGGGAGACAGTCATGGACACCCGATGGTTACTCCTGGCCGCATTCGCCCTTCTACTGGGGTCTATAGGTGCTCTTTGCGCCCAGCCCCTCCCCGCCCCCGTCTTCTACCTCAGCTTCGATGAGGGCAACCTTGCCCATCTCAAGGGCAACCTCGCTCATCGCTTCTCGCTCGACAGCCAGTACTTTCACGAAGGGAAGTTCGGGCGCAGCTACCGCTTCGAGCCGCCCTACGCGAACCTTCTGCCCCCGGAACAGGCCAGTCCCGCTCCCAGCGGCTTCACCGCCGGCGAGGGCGTCAAGCTCACCTTTAACGGCTCCCCCCCGGTGCTCACCGCCACCGGCCAGCCCGGCGTGCTCTGGCAAACCACACCGATCGAGCTGGATGAGCTCCCTCACTACCCCCGCCCCACCAAGTCCTTCCTGGCCGCCGTCTACCTCCGCTCCCAGACACCCGGCACGAAGATCCGCCTGGAGCTGACCGACGACCTCGAGGCCACGGACTGGCAGCAGCCGATCCTCGACGCCAACGCCGCCGCGCTCAAGAAGAACCCCGAGGCCAAGGTCACCGAGCCCCTCGCGAGCAAGCCCACACCGCAGGAGGTAGAACTGACTGACACCTGGCAGCGCGTCACCGCCGGGCTGACTGTGGACGCCCGCCGTACGCGCCAGGCCCTTTCTGTCAAGCTCACGCTTCTCACCCCTGCGGCTGCGGTTGAAGCCCAGAAGCTGCAACTGGAGCAGATAGATGTCCACCCCCACAGCAAGAACTACGCCGGCCCCTGGATCCCCGGCGGGGAGAGCCGCCCGGGCAACACGCTCTCCATCCTGTTGCGTAATTTCGACTTCAGCGGGCAGCGGGGCACCATGTCCTGCTGGGTGCGTTTCCCGGCCCCCGAGGGCGGCGGCTCCCGCGGTGGACATTTCCTCTCAGCCGGCAGCGGTTGGTGGAATCCCATGTGGGTCTGCGGCACCTATTCCACCTACCTCGGCGATGTTGGCAAGGTCAACTTCAAGGCCGGCCAGGGCACCTTTCACAATCTCTTCCGCCCCACGTCCGACGGCGCCTGGCACCACATCGCCCTGACCTGGGAGAACGAAACGTGTGGCGTCTTCCTCGACGGCCAGGAGGTGGCGCGCAGCGCCTACCTCCCCGCCGACCCCGTCGAGAGCACCCCGCTCCGCATCGGCGGCTCCACCCTGGAGGGGGCCGTCTCCTCCGCTTTCGTGGATGAGGTTGCCCTCTGGGACGCGGCCCTTCCTCCCACGGACCTCCAGTCTCTGGCCACTGCCCCCGCCCCGTTGCGAGACCAACTTCCCACTTGTCTCGTTGAACGTCCGGACCGCCTACTCTTCCATCGCGGCGAGGCCACGGCGCCGCTGCCGCTGACGCTGGTCACCACGACTCCTCGCGGCGAGCCGGTTAACGCCACGCTCACTATCCCCGACCTGGGCCTTCACCAGCCCCTGACCCTCAAGCCCGACCAGGAGCAGACCGTAGCCCTGCAGCCCTGGCTGGTCTCGCCCGGCAAGTACCCTCTGCGGCTGGAGTCCAACGACGCCACACTCAAGGTCGCCACCACCCTGGAGGTCGTCCCCAGCCTGCCCCTTAAGGACTTCACCGTGCTCGGCTGGGGCAGTGGTTCTGATATCGCGCAGATGGGCTTCACCGCTGAGTTGGGCTCGGACCCTGAACCTTCTATGCGCCGCGGGCTGCTGCTCGCCTACCGCTGGGATGCCCGCCGCTGGCACCCCCTGGACCCTGCCATCCTGCCGGCCAGCCTGGCCTCCGCCGAATCCGCCGGACGGCGCGTTGCCCCTTACCCACACATTCTCTCCGCCCTGCTGAATACCGAGGTCGGCATCTCCACACCCCCCTCCGCGCCCTGGTTCACCGAGTGGCTGAAGAAATCCACCGGTTTGGATTCGCCGCCTCCGGAGGTGCACTACAACCCCTTTCTGATCACCGGTCCCCCCGACTCCCCGGCGCTCCTCCCCGCCGAGGATCCCGCCTATCGCTTCACGCAATGGTTCCTGCGCCAGGGCAAGGGCTGGCCGGTGCTCCACAAGCAGGTGGCGCAAATCATGCGTGATCAGGGTGTCAAGGACACCCTCTTCTTCACCGACCAGCCGCAGACACCCACTGACTGGGAAGGTCTGGACCTCGCCGACTACTGGCATTACCCTCACGTCCCCTCCGGCCTGGTGGCCGACTTCAGCCGCGTCACTTGCCTGGCCCGTCTGGCCGGCAAGCAGATCCAGCTCACTCCCGGCACCATCTTCTGGGATCCCTGGCCCATGCACGTGGACGATAAGATCGTTCTGCTCTCTCCCGACCTGATGCGCGAATACCTGTGGATCACCGTCGCCAATCCGCTAGATCGCATGGGTCTTTACGGCTGGGGTGAGCTCCGCAAGGGCTTCGTGCTCCCCGGATTCAAGGAGACGCTCAAGGAGACCGTGGCCACGCTCTACCCTCTGGGCCTGCTCACCGGCGGCCTCCCTCCCGGCCCCGTGCCCGTCGCCTATCTCGAGACCGATGGCCAGTACTGGCAAGGCCCCGGCGACAACGCCTGGATTCAGTTCTGGTTCAATCGCCAGACCACCCGCTCCCTGGCTGAGGCCCGTCTGCGCTACGACTGGATTGGCGATGACCACGTCCGGGCCGGCTGGCTCAAGAACTACTCGGCGGTGGTTATGCTCGGCGCCCATCGCGTGCCCGAGCCGATCCATCGCGAGCTGGTCCGCTACGCCCAGGCCGGTGGTCTGGTAGTCACCGATAAACGCTGCCGGGCAGAGATCCCCGGCGCGACCGTGCTGGACATCCCCGACCGTGCCCAACGCCCCGAGACCGTCGCGGCCCTGCAGACCTGGGCCCAGGAGTTCCGCGCCCAGCATCCGGCCCCGCTCCGCCTGGCGGATACCGACCAGGCCTGGCTCTACGAGAAGCTGGACGGCCCGGCGCGGTTCATCTTCATCATCAACGACTTGCGCAAGCCCGGAGCACTGGGAGACACGCACAAGCTCACCAACAACTTCGGCACCCACTCCGGCCCCCTGCAGGATCAGGGGGATGAGCAGACCGTCTCCCTCACTCTCCCCTCCGTCGCCGGCCAAGTCCTCTACGACCTCCGGCGACACGTTGAGGTCCCCCTGCCTGCCGGGCAGCCGCTACAACTGAATCTTGCCTCCACGGATGCTGCCGTCCTTGCGCTGCTTCCCGCGCGGATTACCCGCCTGCGCACCCAGGCGCCTGGCTCCCTGCCGGCCGGTACGGAGGGACTGCTGCGCCTGGCGATCGTCACCGAGGCTGGCACGCCGATCCAACACCGCGACGTGATCGAGCTTAGGGCCACCGACGCCGCCGGAAACGCAGTGGACCTGAACCGCTATTTCCGGGTAACCAATGGTCGCCTGGACTTACCCTTGCGCCTCCCGCGCGATTG
>JAAYIR010000196.1 GCA_012523355.1 candidate division WS1 bacterium | reverse complement strand
TGCCGATGACTGCTTCGTTGAGCACTCTTGCGGGAATCTGGTGGCTAATACTTGACGTCTAAAATATTATGGTGTAAAGTAACCGCCATGGCCCGTCGGAGCGTGGATAATCAGGCCCGGAGTGTGATCCGACTCTTCCGCGCGATCTTGCGCGCCGGAATGTCCATAGGCTGTGAGGTGCGTCCCCTCTTTGCCCAGCACGATCTGACTCCGCCCCAATGGGATGTTCTCTGCGCCCTCGCGCAGGCCGATCCGGGCGGGATGATGCTGAGCGAGATCAGCCAGCAACTGCTAGTCACTGGCGGCAACATCACGGGGCTGGTAGATCGGCTGGAGGAAGCAGGGCTGGTGAAGCGACTGCCACATCCCCAGGATCGGCGCGTGGTGCTGGCCGTGCTGACGGAGCGCGGGGAAGAGGTATATGGGCAGGTTTTCCCCGAATACTGCACACGCCTGAAGGAATTGCTGGGAGGCGGGAATCCCCAACGCCGTGCGGGTCTTACCGAGGCTCTGGAGCAGTTAACGGCGGAGGTCATGGCTGCCAGGGGTCGCCAATTCCCCTGATGGGAGTGCTCATCCTGCCCGGGCGCGCAACCTGAAGGCAACGCATGGCGTTAAGAGATAGAGTTTTCGGTCCGTCCCCCACTCTCCCGATGGTGGAATGAGCGGGTATCTGGAAAGCGAGGCCTAGACAGTTATGGCTAATATGAGAATAACCGCGTGGTTTGCGAGCCTGCTTCTTATACTCGGAGGCGCGGTTCTGGCCCAGCCCGACGTGCCTCCGCTTCCTGCTGACGTAGACCTCAGCCAGCCCCTGACTCTGGAGGCCTGTGTGCAGGTGGCGTTGGCCGCCAACCCGCAGTTGGCGGTGGCTGGCGAGCAGGTGCGACAGGCCCGCAACAGCGTCACCCAGGCCCGCGCCCAGGGCTTGCCCCAGCTCTCCGCCATCGGCCAGGTCAGTGCTAGCGGCGGGCGACCTTTCGGTGCCGGCTCGGGGCTGAGCTCTACCCCGAGCACCACCAGCCAGGTGGGTGTGAGACTCTATGAGAGCTTCTTCGAGAGCGGACGCGCACAGCAGATCCGCGCCACGGAGGCCCAGGTGGCGGGCCAACGCCATGCACTGATGGATACCCGGCGCAGCCTCATCTTGGCGGTCGCCCAGGACTACTACGTCGCGCTTGCGGCCCAGGAGCTGGTGGGAGTCGCCGATCGGGCTGTGCAAGCCTCCACACAGCATCTGGAGGCGGCAGAGGCCCGGATTGCCGCCGGTGCGACTGCTCCCGCCGATCGTTACCCCTTTGACGTGGAGCTGCAGCAAGCGGTGGTGTCCTTGATCCAGGCCCGCAACCAGGCTCGTGTCACACTCAACTTCCTCAAACAGACCATGGGCCTCCCCGCTGAGTCCCCGCTGCAACTGGCCGATCGCTTGAGCCGTCCTCCGCTCCCGGGTGACCTGGAGACGTTGCGACACCAAGCCTATCTGCAGCGCCCCGACATTCTGCGTCAAAAGGCGCTGGTAGAGGCGGCCCGCCTGCAACGGGAGGTTGCGCGTCTGCAGCAGGGCCCGCTCATCAGCGTCTCGGCCTCGAATAGTCTGGGGTTCACAAATGGTCGCGGCGGCGATGGCTGGGAGGGTCAGATTGGCGTCTCCTTGCCTCTCTTCGACTCCGGCGCCAGTCGCGCGGCTGCCGATAGCGCTGACGCCGCTCTGCGCATCGCCACCGAGAACCTGCGCCAGATCGAGCTAGCGGCTAGCCGCGAGGTGGAGAACAGCTATCTCGATGTTATGGCCTCCCACGCCCAGATTGACGCAGCCCAGACTGCGCTCCGGGCCGCCCAGGTGAATGCTGAAGCTGCGCAGGAGCGCTATCAGGCCGGAGTTGGTACGGTGCTGGATGTTACTGATGCGGAACAGAGGCTACGCCGGGCCGAGTCCGATCTGGTCGCCGCCTTCTACAACTACAACACCTCACTCATCGCCCTGCAAGCGGCGGTCGGAGTTCCTGAGATTCCCGCCGCCACGTCGTAACCGCAACTGAGAATCGCTGTCCGGAAGGAAACACAACATGGCCGAAATCAAGGATCTTGCAAATAGCGTAAAGAGAGCCCGACAGGCCCGCCTGCGCACGCGGCTGCTGATTCTGGGGGTGGTAGTAGTGGTGCTGGCGGTGGGGGTGTTCTGGTTCCTCCGGAGCCGTCGCTCTTCCCAGACCGACAGCGCGGTCAGGACCGCTAAGGTCACTCGTGGCTCCCTCGTCGAGACCATTTCGGCTACCGGCACCATTGAAGCTGAGACCGGCGCAAACGTCAAAATCGGTTCCCAGATCACCGGTCGTATCCAACGCCTATACGTGGACCTGGGCGACAAGGTCAGCCCCGGCCAGATTATCGTCACCCTTGACGCTCCGGACCTCGCAGCCAACCTCGAATCCTCCCGGCGCAACCTGGCCCAGGCTGAGAGCAGGTATCAGCAGCAGCTCACGGGTGTTTCCATGCAACATACGCAACTGGCCGGCGCTTTTGAGCAGGCTACCGAATCGCTGCACCGGGCTCAGGCCCAGCGCGCTCAGGCCCTTGCCAATCTCGCCTCGGCCGGCAGTCAGGTGAAGTCTGCCACGGCTGCGCTGTCCGGCGTGCGGGCCCGTCTCAAGTCGGCAGAGGCCAATCTCCGCTCGGCCCAGGCCTCCGCCCGGCTCCAGCCCGAGCAGACGCAGGCTGATATCGCGCGGGCCAAAGCAGCGCTCAGCACCGCCCAGTCCAACCTGGTCCAGACTCAGAAGGGTGCCGATCTGCAAACTGCCAATGCCGAAGCCTCTCTGCGGCAAGCTCAGTCCAACGTCGAGCTGGCGGCGGCTAACCTGCAGCGACAGCAAACTCTCCTGGCCAAGGGCTACGTCTCCCAGCAGGAAGTAGATTCGGCGCGGAATCAGGATGATCTGGCCCGGCAGGCAGCACGTTCAGCCCAGAACAACCTGGATCTCACGCGGCAGAAGATTACCGCCGACTTGCAGGCGGCGCGCGATCAGGTGGTTCAAGCCCAGGCCAATCTCGCCGCTGCCGAGGCGCAGACCTATCAGGACGTGGTCCGCACTGAGGCGGTCGCCGCCGCCGAGGCCTCGGTCAACGATGCCAAGGCTTCTGTGATCCAGAGTGAGAGTCAGCTAGAAACGGCGCGGCAGAGCGTGCGTTCGGCCGAGGCCCAGGTCGCTTCGGCCGAGGCCGAGGTCCGCAACGCCCGTGTCTCCCAGCAGGTCGCGTTGGGTAACATGACCCAGGACAAGCTCAAGCAGAAGGATGTTCAGACCGCCTACGAGGCCATGCGGCAAGCGCGGGCCCAAGTTGCATATCAGGAAGCCCAGTTTGACAAGAGCAACATTCGCAGCCCCATCTCGGGCACGGTCATCAGCCTAACCCAGCAGGAAGGTGAGACGGTGGCGGCGGGCCTGGCCGCTCCGACTCTGCTGGAGGTGGTGGACCTCGGCCGGCTGGAGGTACACGCCAACGTAGACGAAACCGACATCGCCCAGGTCCACCTGGGCCAAGCCGCCGAGGTTCACGTGGATGCCTTTCCCGACTTGAAGCTCACGGGCAAGGTGTCCAAGATCTCCTCGGCAGCGACGCTCCAGGACAATGTGGTCACCTACCAGGTCACTGTCGCCCTGGATGAGTACGAGGAGGGACTGCTCAAGCCACAGATGACGGCTGAGGTGACGCTGACGATCTCTCGCCAGGACGATATCTTCCTGGTGCCCAACGAGGCCGTCAAGCAGATTCGAGCCGAGACTGGAGAGGGACGGGACGAGGCATCACCGGGCCGGCCGGAGGGTGGCCCTCCGGGCGCTGCCCCTGGTGCTGGCGGGCGTCCCGCCACGGTGAATCAGGTTGTGGTTCTGGCCAATGGCAAGCCGGACGTGAGGACCGTGGAGATCGGCAACACCGATGGCACCAACACGGCTATCCTCAGTGGCATCAGTGAAGGCGACGAGGTCGTGGTAGCCGGCTTTGACCAGTTGGGGCTGGAGCAGTTCTCCAGCAGGGGCCAGGTGCTCTTCCTGCGCAGCCCGCTAGGCACCCCTACCGGAGGAGGACGAGGTCGCTAGTGAGTCTTATTCGCATGACCGGCATCACCAAGGTCTACTCGCTCGGGGAGGTGGACGTCCACGCTCTGCGCGGTGTCGACCTGCTTGTGGAGGCGGGGGAGTTTGTCGCCATCATGGGGCCTTCCGGCTCCGGGAAGAGCACCATGATGCATATCATGGGCTGCCTGGATACTCCCACCTCCGGCTCCTATCAGCTTTCGGGCGTAGAGGTCTCCAGTATGTCCGACGCTGACCTGGCGCGCGTTCGCAATCACCAGCTCGGCTTCGTGTTTCAGCAGTACAATCTGCTGCCGCGTACCACCGCCCTGGAGAACGTGGAGTTACCCTTGCTCTACAACGGAGCCGAGAATCGTCACGCCAAGGCCGTAGAAGCCCTGGAGCGAGTGGGGCTGGGGGACCGCATCGGACATTATCCCAACCAGCTCTCCGGCGGCCAGCAGCAGCGCGTGGCTATCGCGCGCGCCTTGGTAAATAGCCCCACCATCATTCTCGCTGATGAGCCCACCGGCAACCTGGCTAGCCGCCAGGGCGAGGAGATCATGGCGCTGTTCCAGGAGCTCAACGGGGCCGGGATCACGATAGTAATGGTCACTCATGAGCACGATATCGGTCAACATGCCAGGCGTGTCGTGATGTTTCGTGACGGGCATGTCGTGGGTGATGAACCGGTGACGGATCGGCT